>JAKFVC010000082.1 GCA_021732415.1 Planctomycetaceae bacterium | reverse complement strand
AGGGCGAGGGGAGCAAGTTTTACTATATTTCCAACGTTTTCCGCGATCACGTCGATTGCGCAGGCACCAATGCTCTAGGGAGCGAGCCCGGCGGCCTTGTGCTTTTCCGCCTTCACGACTTCGTCTTCCAAAATGACCATTTTCCCCGCTTGCGCGTCGTATCCATACATCTGCCAAGGATAAAGAGCGCTGAATCGGACGCCGTTTTCCTTCATCGCCTGGATGAATTCGTCATAGGTCGGATTGCGTTCTTCGACGATCTTGTGCTGCTTGAGCCACGCCTGGAAACCCAGCATGCTGGCTTGCGAACGAGCCACCACATAGGCCGACCCGACGAAGGACAGAATGTCGTCGCCGCCCGTCTTGTTTTCCACGACCTTCAGATTGGGATTTTCCACCAGCGCCTTTTTGACATCGACCACTCGGCCGTCGGTCTTGCCGATGATGCCCTTACTGTCATTACCAGGAGCATTGACCGTTGGATTGGCGACGGGGGACACGGCCACAGGAACACCACCGGGGGGCGGCGCCGCAACAGGCGCTGCCGCGACGGGCGGGGCGGCCACGGGAGCCTCGGCCGGCGGGGCAGCCCGGCCACCATCGGAGGCATCCATCCCAATCGGTGCGATTCCGGGTGGAGTCAACACCGGCCGGGCCTTCTTGTTCGGGTCCAACTCTTCGCAGCCCACAGCCACCGTCAACAGCAACACACAACACCCAAGCCCCAGATTGCGCAGCATGGCCGAAGTTCCTTTTTGAATTCTCTCTGATGCCGTGAGCCCGCGACCGCCACAATTCGGTCAACAGGTGAATTAGATCATAACTCAGACGTGGCGTGTTGGTAATTGTGGCCGATTTAGAAATGATGAATGTTCGATTCGTCCTTGGTTTTTGGTTTTGAGTTTTTGGTCAGTTGTCATCCATTCGACGATGTACAACAGGAACCGCGCAGGCGAAAGGGTCCGGCCCCCGTGGCAGACGCTGCCAGCGTCTGTGTCCCCGAATCTGGCAGCGTCGGCCACGAAGAAGAACCCCGAGGCTTACCCCGCCGGGATCGCCTGACTTGATTCGTTAGTCACCGCAGTCCAAATCTGGGGACGATTCGCTTAGAATACGCGCTGTTGATACACATCCAGGAGAAAGGCGGGGCGAAACATGCGGACCCTTCAAATCGCGGTATTGGCCGGAGACGGCATTGGCCCCGAAGTCACGCGGGAAGCCGTCCGGGCCGTCGAGGCCGTTTTACCCCGGGTTAAGGCCTCCCTCACATGGACCTATTTCCCGTGGGGGACCGACTACTATTTCCAGCATTCTCGGATGGCGCCGGTCGATTATCTCGATCAACTGGCCAAGTTTGATTCGATCCTGCTGGGGGCGGTCGGGCATCCCAAAGTTCAGGACCACATCACGCTGAACGGGCTGTTGCTGCCGATCCGCCGGCGGTTTGATCAATATGTCTGCCTGCGGCCTTCATACCTGTATGAGGGAGTCCAAAGCCCACTCCGCGACAAGCCGGCCGGTTCGATTGATCTCGTCGTGTTTCGTGAGAATACCGAAGGCGAATACGTGAACTCGGGGGGCCGGATCTACCAGACCTTCCCCGAAGAGGTCGCCCTGCAGACGGCCGTCTTTACCCGTCGCGGGTGCGAACGAATCATCCGCGCCGCCTTCGAAATGGCCGTGCAGCGACCACGGAAAAAGGTCGCTTCCATTACGAAGAGCAACGCGCAGGGCTATGGCATGGTGCTGTGGGACGAATGCTTCACTCGGATCGCCAAGGAATTTCCCGGGATCGAAACCGAATCGTTGCTGATCGACCGCGCCGCGATGGAATTCATCCGGAGACCGGAATCGTTCGATGTGGTCGTCGCCAGTAATCTCTTCGGCGATATCCTGACCGACCTGGGAGCAATCGTCGTCGGCAGCATGGGTCTGGCCGCAAGCGGCAACATCGACCCCACTCGCACCCATCCCAGCATGTTCGAACCGGTCCACGGCTCGGCCCCCGACATCGCCGGCAAGGGGATCGCCAATCCATTGGCCGCCATTCTGTCTGCAGCCATGATGCTGGAGCACCTCCATCTGGAACCGGCCGCGCAGGCACTGCACAAGGCCGTCGCCGACTTGCTGAAAAGCGGTGGGCCGCGTACGCCCGACTTGGGAGGAACGTCACGGTGCAATGAAGTGGGAGATGCGATTTTGGAGCTGCTGAGGAAATGACTAATGTCTAAAAAGATGACAGTGACCGTGGTCAACATTCGGGATCACACCCGGATTTTCATCCTTTTAGACATTAGGCATTGAGTCATTAGTCATTCCCCTCACTCCCTCCTCTGGACAGACTGTCGCTAGACCGATACGTTTAATAGAGAGCGGTGTTTCATTTCAGAGACGTTGATCCGTCCATTCCGCACGAATTTGACGTTTCTGGATATTGCCAGTCATGTAGGTCAGGCTGTGCCTGACGCCAGTTGTCAGGCACAGCCTGACCTACAATCCGATCACCACAACCCTGCAACCACATAAGCCACAGCGACTTAAGGAAATACGAATGAGTTCCCAGGAATTGAATCGCCGCGACTTTCACCGCTTGTCGATGGCCGCGATGGGTGGAGTCATGGCTGGCAGTCTGGCCGGTTGCGAAACGAAGCCCGCAGTCCCTCCCGCTATTCCCACCGCAGCACCTGCAGCACCGGCACCTGACGCCCTGGCCAGCACGGACGCCGTGGCCGTCGAAAAGCAAGATTGGCATCTGTGCCGTGGCTTGAACGAGTGCAAAGGCCAGGGCGGCGGGGAATCCAAAGGCAAGAACGACTGCGCTGGCCTCAGTGAGTGCGCGACCGTCAAAGAGCACGCCTGCGGCGGTGAAAATGAATGCAAGGGGCAGGGCGGCTGCGGTGCGAATGCCGCTGAGAATGAATGCAAGGGGAAGGGCGGATGTCACATTCCGCTGATGGATGAACCTTGGGAAAAAGTGCGTAAGAAACTTGAAGCGAAGATGAAGACGGCCGGTAAGAAGTTGGGCGACGCGCCGCCGAAGAAGAAGTCTGCATAAGCTGATGTTTTCTTAGCCCCAACGGGGGCGAACTAGGCCAGCCCAGGGCATCGCCCTGGGTTAGCTTGCAAAATGGTATTCTAAGCCCTGAAGGGGCGCACTAGCTTGGATTGTGACTGGGCTAGTACGCCCCTTCAGGGCTGGCAGAGCGTAAACGGGAACTGTACCCAGGGCGATGCCCTGGGCTGGCCTAGTTCGCCCCGTTGGGGCTGAAGACAGGTCACTGAGTTAAATAGAGCTTAATGCGATCCTAATATCAAGATGTTGCATTCGGTCGCCCCTCACGGGAGATGTTGGCATGGCTCGCAAACGCTTGACGTCGCTTCCCGAGGGGCTGTGGTCGAAGCTCGCGGAATTGGAATCGTACGTCCGACAACTCGACATCGTCCGCGGGTGCGGCTGGACTTTGGCCATCTCCGCGATCGCTCTCGGACTGGGATTGCTCGCTGATATCACTCTTGAGCTGCCTCTGTTGGTACGGATTGGTTTGCTGGCCGCGACGATCCTCGCCACTCTCGTCAGTGCGTATGCGATGATCTGGCGGCCGTGGCGACGCCAGCGTTCCGTCGTGGATCTGGCCGCCGTCGTCGAACGAGCTCACCCCGAATTGAAGGAAAGTCTGGTTTCGTGCATTGAGCTGTACGACACGACGATTCCCGAAAGCGAACGGGGATCGGCACTGATGCGCGAACTGTCCGCCAAGCAGGCCCTGCAGAACGTCGCGCCGCTCGATTTTTGTGACTCCGTTTCGTCGAGTCCGGCGCATCGGATGGCACTGGGGGGATTACTGGCGTGGACGCTGTTGCTGCTGCCCCTGCTGGTCCCTTCCAACTACCGCCTGTTGATGACGCGCTTCTTGACCCCCTGGCAAAACCTCGACCGCGTGACCAGTTTCTGGTTCGAAGTCGAGCGGGGAGATCGAGTCGTCGTCCGTGGCAGTGATGTGACCCTGGCAGCCCATCCGAAAGGGACGCCCGGCGACTTTCCGGCGATTGCGGAACTCAACTGGGTGAACGAGCAAGGTGAATCGGATTCGCGGCGCGTGGATTACGATGCCTCCACCGGTCTCTATTCGACCACGATTCCGCATGTGATGCACGGTTTTCAGTATGACTTGTCTGGAGGCGGGAATCGCTCGCGCCAGTACCGGATTCAGGTCGTCGAAGCGCCCGCGATTACCGGCTTGAAGGTCAAAATCCAGCCGCCCGCCTACACTGGCCAACCGGCAAAACTGCTGGACGGTGCGGCTGGAGAAATCACGGTTCTCGAACGCAGCCGCCTCAATTGGCAGTTGACGTTTAACAAGCCGCTCCAAGCGGCCGAGTGGCAATGGCAAGTCGAGCAAGGATTAACTTCCAAACCTGTGGAAGGTGCGCCGCAGGCTCCCGAACAGGACGCACAGGCGATCGCCGAACCGGCAGGTCCGCCCGCGATTCCCTTTAAACTATCAGCCGATCGACTGTCAGCGACATGGGAATCCACTCCCGAGCAGGGTGGGGCATTTCGTCTGGTGGTCCGTGATGAACACGGCCTGACCAACGACACCGACGGCACCCGGCAGTTGATCGTGACCCCGGATGTGGCTCCCACGTTGACCGTTTCGGGGAACCATGAGTCGGAAGTGGCTCAGGCCAGCGATGTGGTTCCGGTCAAAATCGACGCCACGGATGATGTCGGGATTGGTGCGCTGGAATTGCACTATGAAATTGATGCGACTCGCAAGGGCATTCTGAAGTGCGAACAGAAGGAGCTGGGAAGGCCCCAGATTCAACATCAATTCGATCTCAACTTGACCGACCTGCAGCTGAAGAATGGCGAGATCGTCAGCTACCGCGTGCGGGCTGCGGATGAACGCCCCGAGCCGGGTCCGAACGAGACCTGGTCGGAACAGCGACTGATCCGCATCGATGCGAAAGCCAAGCCCCCCGGCACGCAGCAGTTGGCACTCGATCAACAACAGATGCAGCAGTTCTTGGCGCAATTGCACGACGACGTCACCGCTCAACAGAAGCAAGCCCAACAGTTGCAAACCGAGGCGGCCGACCTGCCCCAAGACGATCCTGCGGCCGCCAGAGAGTTACAGCGTGAGATCGAAAAAGCGGCCGATGTGCAGGCGAAACTGCAAGCTCGCCTGGAGCAACTGGCTGCCGCGTTTGAAAACCATCCGCTGTTTGCGAACCTCGCCCAGCAAGCTCAACAATTGGCGGCCGCCGAATTCCAACAGGCGCAGGCGGCGCTCAGTGCCGCCGAGCAGGCTGCCGGCGCCGAGCGAACCGAAAAACTGGAAGCGGCTGAGGGGCAACTCGCTCAGGCTGACAAAAAACTGGACGCGCTCACCGAGAAATTCGACAGGATTGCGAAGCTGGAGCAGGATCTCCTCGAACTGAACCGGCTGGCGGCCAATGCCGAACAATTGGCGCAGCGGCTGAAAACGCTCGATCAGAAACAGCGTGAACCGGTCCCGCTGCAGGAAACCGAACAGGAGCGACAGGCTCGCGAGCAGTTACAGAAGGCCGAAGCCAATCAGCTTGTCGCACAGCAAAAGGAGCTGACTCAAAAGGCCGCGGAACTCCTGCAAAAGCAGCCCGAACTGCAACAGGCGGCGAGACAGAATTCGCTTGAACAACTGGCCCAGTTGACTCAGCGAGCCGAACAATTGGCCCAGCCGCAGCAGGCGCTCGCCGAAGAATTGCGGGACGCCGCTGAGAAGAGTGCTCGCGACAATGAGGCCCTGGCCGAACGTCAGGCTGAGTTGCAGAAACAGATTGAAAAACTGAACGAGCAAGTGGCCGAGAAACGTCCGCCGGGTGTGCAGCCAATCGATCCCGCTGAACTGGAAAAAGCCATCGAAGAACTGCGGGCAGGCAATCTCGGTGAGGCCGCCAAAGAAGAGGAACGACTCGCCAAGCAACTGGACGAACTCGAGAAAAAGCTGCAGGAGGCCAACCAGTCGACCGCGGAACAGGCTCAAAAGTTAGCCGATCAACAGGCCGCGGCAGCGAAGGCAGCTCAGGAAGCGGCGCAGGAAAAAGCGGCTCCAGCGAAAGAGAAGCAGGAAGAGGCCGCCGAACAATTGAATGCCGCGAAAGAGGAGTTGAAGAAACTCACCCCGGAACAGGCCGCAGCAGAACAGCAACAACAGGCCGCGGAATCCGCACTGAATGACGCCGCCGAAAAGCAGCAGGAACTGGCCGACAAATCGACCAAGCCCGATCCGGAATCGAAGGCCACTCCGGAGGAAAAGGAACAGGAATTGGAGCGGTTGCTGAAAGAAAATGCGGAGGCTCAGCAGGCTGCGGCCGAGGCTCTGCAGAAGCTGGCGGATGAATTGAAGCCGCCGGAGAAGAAAGGGGCAGAAGGGACTGAGGAGACTTCGCCAGAGAAGCCCCAGCCTATGCCGGGCGAAAAGACCGAAAAGCTGGATGGTCTAAACAAACCCGAAGCCAAGAATGCTTCGCCTGAGAAGGGGGCTGATGCGCCGGAAGGTCAGCCAAAGGCTGGGGAAGAAAAATCTCCCGAACAGAATTCTGCGCCGCAATCGAAGCCAGAGGGAGCCAATGCGGAGGGCGCTAAACCTGAGGGTGGGAAACCTGAGGGTGCCAAGGCTGAAGGTGCGGCAGAGCGTCCCCAATCCAACGCCCAGCAGGCCGCCAGGTTGGCCCAGGAAGCTCGTGATCTCCAGCAAGAAGTGGCACAGGCCCAGCAGGCTCAGGATTTGTCTCAACAGCAGGAGAAACAAAAAAAACTGGCGGAAACCCTGCGTCAATTGAACGAAGAAATTCAGCAGGCCAACGAACGAATGAAAGAGGCCCCGGCCGCGAAGGATCCGGCATCCAAAAAGAGTACGACACCTCGCAGCGCCCCGGAGTCGGCCAAGTCGCCTTCCGATCCAGGACCCAACGCGGCGCAAAACCAACAGGCGCAGGCGGCCATGGAAGAAGCGCAGCGCGAACTCGAACAGGGGAATCTGGAACGCTCCGCAGCGGCCGGCCAGAAAGCCGCCGAGGCCTTGCAGCAGTTGGCCCAGGAACCGGGGCCGATGGCCAATCCACAGGGCGCGAACAAACAACCCTCGTCGAAGGAGAATCCCGCCGGACAGAGGCCCATGCCGTCGGACGGCGAACAATCAGCCGATCCACAGAAAAACACCTCGGAAAGCGCCCCTGAAAATGCCCCTGAAGGAGCGGTCCCTAAGGAAGCCGCAGGGCAAGTCGCCGACGCGGTAAAACAATTGCAAGAGGCCTTGTCGACTCCACCGGCCACTCCTCCACCGACGGCCCAGACCTCACAACCCGAATCAGGCAACGAGACCCCGCGTTCACCGATGGGTGAGTCCAAGTCCGGTGAATCCAAGTCTGGCGAAGCCAAGTCTGGCGAAGCCAAGTCCGGTGAAGCCAAGTCCGGTGAAGCCAAGTCCGGTGAAGCCAAGTCTGGTGAAGCCAAGTCCGGCGAAGCCAAGTCCGGTGAAGCCAAGTCTGGTGAATCCAAGTCCGGCGAAGCCAAGTCTGGTGAAGCCAAGTCCGGCGAAGCCAAGTTTGGTGAGGCCAAGTCTGGTGGTGCTCCTGGGTCGCCCGGAGAAGCTTCCGGTGGGAAATCGAGTTCGGGACAAGGCTCAGCGCCGGCATCGGCTTCTGGAAAAGCGGGCGGCTCTGGTCAGCCTGGCTCCGCACAAGGTCAATCTAGTCCGTCGTCTGAGTCGAATGGTCAAGAGGGCCAGCCGTCCCAGACCGCGATGCAATCTGCAGCCCAGCGTCTGCAGCGCGCCGCGGCGGCGTTGAGACAGGCCAATGCCCAGTGGCAAGCGAAGGGCTCGGGCGGCAAGCCGCAGGCGGGTGAGCCTGAGGAAGGAACTCCCGGCGGAAATGGCCAAGGCGTCCCGAGCGAAAAGGGTGGGAACGGGAAACCAGGCTCCGCGGCCGAAGCCGACGTTGACACGGCGAACCTCGCGCGGCTCAAGAAACGCCTCGCCGGACGCAAATGGGGTGAGCTGCCTGGCACCCTGCAAACCGAGATTCTGCAAGCGGCACAAAAGAAGCCGAACAGCGAATATGGCGAATTGATCCGGCAGTATTTCAAGGAAATCGCCAAGACCCAGCCCGCGACGACGGCACCGTAGAGAATTGTGTCGTGGGACGGGTCTCCAGGCCCGTCCGTCCCTTTGTGGGAATTCTTGCGAAGATCAAAAGTGTGAGAGTGTGAGAGTGTGAGGGTATGAGGGTTCGGACAGGTGCAATCTTATTCTGACACCACTGTCACTCCGATACCCTCACACCCTCATACACTCGCACTGTTTCGAACTCAATGCGGGACGGACGGGCCTGGAGACCCGTCCCACGATCACGGCAATTTCCCTCAAATTAGGTATCCTCCATGGCCCCCCGCATTCAATCGTCGCTCGTGCTGGGGACGCTGTGTACCGGGTTGTGGCTGGCGGGGCAGGTGTTGGCGTTTCAACCCCCTGGCGGTGGTTTGCCGTTGGCTCCGCCGGCGGCGGGGCGACGGCAGAAGATCGATCAGGCGATTGTGCGAGCCCTCGATTTTCTGGCTCAGCAACAGTTGCCGAGTGGTGCCTGGAGCAGCGACGCGCTCGGGCCGTCTCCGGCGTGTACGTCGCTGGCGATCATGGCTTTTCTGGCCGCGGGGCATGTTCCCGGTGAGGGACCGTATGCCGTCCAGATCGAGCGTGGAATTCGCTGGGTGGTCGATCAGCAGAGCCCGAACGGACTGTTCCTGGACCGGGGAACTCACGGTCCGATGTATACGCATGGCATCTGTTCGCTGATGCTGGCCGAAGTGCTGGGGATGACTCCGCAGGACACTGCGCCAGCGGTCCGCAAAGCTCTCGAACGAGCGATCGAGCTCATCTTGATTGCTCAGGATGTGCGGAAGGACGCACGCAACGCCGGAGGGTGGCGTTATCAGCCCAATAGTCAGGACAGCGATCTCAGCGCGACCGGTTGGCAACTGTTGGCGTTGCGGGCGGCGAAGAATGTCGGTTGCGATATCCCCGCCGACTGCATTGATCGAGCCGTGGCCTATGTCAAGAAGTGCGCCGTTCGCGGGAATGAAGGTTTTGGTTATCAGCCGGACGTCGGAACCACGCCCGTGCGTGCGGGGACCGGGATCTTGTGCCTCGAAATCTGCGGCGAACATCACTCGGCCGAGGCTTTAGGAGCCGCCAATTACCTGTTGAAACGGCCGCTGATGAGCCGTGATTCGTTCTTTTATTATGGCGTCTATTATTGCACGGTAGGGATGTTTCAAATCGGGGGCCAGCACTGGGATGTCATGCGCGATCATCTGGAATCGATGATTCTCAGCCTGCAACTGCCTGACGGCCGGTGGGAACCTCAGAATAATGAAGAGATTCTGGCCGGGAAGATTTATTGCACCAGCATGGCGGTCTTGGCGCTGTCGGTGGAATATCAGTATCTGCCGATCTATCAGCGGTAGGTCAGGCTGTGCCTGACGATTATGCGAAATGATATTTAGCAAAAAGACGTCAGGCACAGCCTGACCTACCGCCTACTATCCCACGAGCAATTACGCCTGCGCTGCGTACTTTTCCGCGTATTCCAGGACCCATTGATCAATCGTCTGGATCATGACCGGGACATCCACATCGGGGAGCTTCTGGTACTGATTGCGGCTGAAGATCTCTTTGTTGCGGATCGAACCCTTGCCAGCTAATTCCACGATGTGGGCACTGGAGAAGGGTTTAATGACCAGCAAGAGCTTGCTGTAGAAGCGGCTGTAGTACGTCTTCGGCTGCGATTTCGCGCCCCCCAGGCCCAGATCGTCACGGTACATTTCCGCGCCCCAGCCCTCTTCGCCGACGACCGAACGGCATTCAAAACCGGGGAAATGATCGGCCAACTGGCGCAGGCATTGTTCGATATGTTCGGAAAGCTGGATCCGCAAGTCGCCGTACAACTTGCGCAGCTCATCCTCATTCAGCGCACGCGAGACGCGTGCCTGATCGTTGGAATCGCTTACTTTTTGGCCACGTTCGATGGCCTGCTGCAGCCGCTTGTTGAAGTCCATAAATCTATTTTGCCGCCGTTTACAAGGCTTTGCAATGCTCTGGGATCAGCCGTCCGACGCTAGCCCACGGTTCGAAGCATCTCTCGTTTGACAATTATAGCGCGGTTTTCGTCTTACTTCTGATCCAGGCCTGTTTTCAGAATAATCTCACGCAAAGGCGCCAAGGCGCAAAGTTCAGAAGCCACGCCGGGTAAAGCATCCTCGTCTTTACGCCTTGGCGCCTTTGCGTGAGATCATTCTTCTGATTTTCGAAAAATCGTAGCCCAGATCCCGGCCTTGCTGGCAGTCGCTTCCCGTTGTCAGTCTCGGTAGAATGCAGTGTCCCCGAGACTGGTGCGCCGGTCGGGGACGATTTGGCGAAATGCAGTCTGTAAAGAATGGTTCTGTTTCGATGAGTGTCACTGGTTCGAACCCGTTGGCCGCGGTGCTGACTCCCGAGGATGATCTTGCGCTCCAGGGCGTGCTGGGATATCTGAATTTCGCCAGTGGCAAACCGGACCCCAGGTTTCAGGGGTACCTCAATCAACTTCACGCACGATTGGGAGTCGGACATTGGAAGGAACTGGCGGCAGTCCTGCGCGACGCCTTGCAGCGCTACGTCGGTACGAGTGCCGTCTTCAGCAACATCGATCAGGCGACTCAAGTGTTACGTCTGGTCTTTGATGAAGTCGCCCCGGCCTATCGCAAGTTCCATGCGGATCTGCTGTTTCAACTGGCCGACAGTGAATACGAGGTCCCGTTTTTCCTCGCGCGGCTGTGTGAAGCGACGCTCGCCCAAGGGGGCCCTTGGGATGAAACCGAACGGATCGTCCAAAGTGCGTTGACGCAGTTGAACGATTTTATCGGACACCGCCCCGTCGCAATGCTCGAGAACGGGCAGGCGATGCAGCCCTACCCGCACGAACGCTTTCGTCCGATCCCGATCTATCTGGCAGGAGTCGGCGTGGCGGTCGGACAGTATCAGGAAATCCTCGAACGGGTCATTCAGCATCTCAAGGATACTCCGTCGGCCGTTCTCGAAGATGCCCATTTTCACATGGAGCAACTCGATGAGATCGCGCTCGACCCGCGGGCGTACGACCATCAGCACCCCGTCTTCAAACGCACGAACTACATGTTCGGTGAATGGGACCCGCATCAGATCGACAACAAGGGTAGGTATCGGCGGTTCGTGCTGCGGTCCGTGGTGCTGGGCGCGTTGCTCGACTGGATGCGGATCGTCGAAAAACTGCCGCATGAAGAGGTGATCTACGAGGCGGCGGCCGTCTTGTGTGGCACGATGTTGATGGCCTCGACCATTAGCGGTTCCGGTCCTCACACGTATGATTCGACTGTCAGCTTGGGGACGTTGTTGTCGAAGGTGGCTCGGCAGCGTGACGCGTTCTATGCCCGATTGCTCGAGACTGTGACCGGCAAGCATGCCGATCGCTTGAAGAAGGAATCGCATCAGGCCAAGCAGCCGTTTGGCAAAGTCCGCCAGCATTTGAATCTGTTCGTGGCGAATAACGGCTCGAAGCAAGTTCAACACGGGCATCTGTCGTACCTGTTTGCCCGCATGGGTTTCCCTGAGGCAGCTCGCGAACAGGCGTTAATGATCCCGGCCAATGCCGCGCGGTTTGAATGCGAACTCGAATGGCGGCTGACGTCGGCCCATTTGTTGCTTGATCGTGGGGATATCGTTGGATCGGCAGCCCTCTTGCCGGAAATCGAAGACTGGCTGCACCGCGGCATCGATTGCGGTGCGTTGGCGGACCCGTGGAATATCCTCGGTTTTCAAGGGAATTTCCCGCTCTTCCATGCACGCGAAGATACGGTCGTCGATCCGCGCATTGAAAAGATGTTGTACTTGATCGACCAGATTCTGGTCCTGGACGCCCGGGTCGTCAGCGAAGCGGCGGCGGATGGGCAGCGAATCTTGCGAGAAAAACTGTCCTACAACTGCCGCAAGTTTGCCGAGTGGTGGGATCAGTTCGCCAGTTCGACGGTTTCCGGCCTGCCGGAGGTCAAGGCACTCGAAAGCTTTGAATCGGCGAATCAGGTCGCGGATGCTTTGGCGGAATGGCACGCGGCGGGTGAAGCGGCCGGGGACATTTCCTTCTGGCGGCAACACGTTCACAAGTTTGAAACGGCCAAAGCTTACGCGCTGGTGCTCGATGTTCTGTTGAGTAAGCAGGACACCGTTGCCGCGATGGCGTTGCTGATTCAGTGGCTCAGCCAGGCCGATCTAGTGGGACTGGAGTCGGGTTCGTACTCGTTCCACAACCTGATTTTTCGCTGGCTGCGGCTGGTATTGCGAATTAACCCCAAGGATGTCACGGTCGGCGTGCCCCCCGATCAGGCCGCCGAGAATCTGCAGCGATTCCAGAAGGCGTGGCCGATCATTGTGCGGCTGTTCGACTACATGGAAGCGAATGCTGGCGATTACTGGTCGGTGCCGACGCTCGATATCGTTCTGCCGCGCATGCAACGTCCCGATGAAGACGAACGGCCGCGGGATGACGATGAAGATGACGACGACGAACTGTTCGATGCCGCCTACGAAAACGTGGTCTTCCGCGACAGCGCGAAGGATGGCCACGAAGGCAGCACGATGGACACCGGACGGTCCTCGTTCGACACCGATCTCGACACGCTGGCCCAGCGGTTGGATGGCCGGTTGAAGTTTCAGGTGTCGCTGTCACGGCTCTGGCAGATTGCCTCCGCGACCTATGCGACCGTGAAGATTCAGGCGTCGAAGACCGGGCAAAAGGACTCGGCGGCCGTACTGGCTCCGGAGATGGTCGATTCACTCCGTAGCTGGTACACGCGCTCGCAGGAAGTACAGCTGGAACTGCAGCAACTGATGCAGGAAGTGTGGAAGCTCGATCTGGTTAAGCCGAGCGGCGATCACGATTCGCTGGTCGAATATGATCGCCAGTTGCAGCTCAAGTTCAACCTGATGAGCGGCATCATCTTCACGCATGTCGGTTGTCATGAAGCCACGTGGCACCTCGCCAGCTGCCTGCCGGAACAGACTCCGACTGAGGGTCTGGCCGAATGGGAACCGCTGACGATCACGATCTATCGGTCGATTCTCCGCGGCGAACCGGCCGCCGTCCGCGAGCAACTGCCGCAACTCGTCCAGAAGTTATCGCACATCCCGCTGCTGTACGTGCCGCTCGATCAAGGGGGCGATCCCGAACGCATCCTGCGAACTCGGACGCTGCAGACAGTGATTAGATCCTTGCTGGATCACCTGCCGCGACTGGGGCTCTTCCGCGAAAGCTGGCAACTGCTCAAGACGGCCCAGAAGATGGAGCGGTACTCACCGCCGGCCGGGACCGTCATCACCGAGTTCGATCGTCTGTTCCACGCGGCCTTCAATGCGGCGCTGGAAGGCCTGATGCAGCATGCGAGACACTGGCCAGCCGAGCAACTTGCCGACAACCAACTGGTCAGCGTAGTCAGCGGGTTGACCGAGTACTACCACGCGTTGTGGATCGAACACAGCGACACGATGCGGCTGTCGACTCTGGAGGCGTTTGAAGATCCTTCCAACTGGAAAGAGATCAAAGAGTTCATTAAGAAGTACGGCTCCGAATTCTTCCACGCCCAGATGCTGACATTCGGAAACCTGCGAGCCATCCTGCACAACGGCGTCAGCGAGTTCCTCGAATATCTCGCACAGAACGACGATCCACTGAAGCCCAACAAGCTGCTGGCTGATCTGGATGCCGGCAAGATTGCGATTGATGAAGCGGTGTTCTTCCTGGAGTTGATCTTCCGGGCCACGGTCGAGAAATACGATCGATTCCTCGAATACAACACGACCACCACGCAGTCCGACTATGGCGAACAATTCTTTAGCCTGCTGGATTTTCTACGGTTAGAGGCTCAGTACGAACGGCACGCGTGGGACTGCAGCCCCTTGGTGGCAGCCCATGAAGTCCTGATTCGCGAAGGCCGAGCCAGCGAAGCGTCCATGTGGCGCGGGCTGTTCGAAATGCGGACGACCGAGATCGCCAAGGAACTGCTGCACGACTTGAAGAAGCTCGAAAAGCAGTACGGAATGCGGCTACCCGGCATTACTGATTTGCTGAATGAGAAATTCGTCAAACCGTTGGCTCTCGATGAGTTGCTCGCGCTGGTACCGGAAGCGATGAAAGATGCCCGCGAGCGTCGGCAGCCCTCGGCGAGTTTCAATAAGCTGTTGAAACTCGTGCAGAACTATCTGGATACATCGACCGGATCCGGGTTGGAGATTCCCCCGTGGCTGCGTGATCTCGAAGATGAGATTGCCGCGTTCGACCATCACGGCGATCCGCCAGAAGATAACAACGACTTCCGTTTGACGGTGCCGTTGGTGCCCATTCCCTTGGAAGAACTCGATCGGCAGTTTGAGATCTGGGAGACGCCGATTAAGAAGCCGCGGAAGAAGAAGTCGTAGTCGTAGCCCGACTCTCTGAGTCGGGTACCAGATGAAGAGGATTTTTTGGAACACTAATCTACGCTAATCGACACTGATCAATACGGAAGAAGTCGAAAGTTCATTTGACCTTCACTTTGAATGATCTGAATTAGTGTAGATTAGCGAAGATTAGTGTTCCAAAAATCTCCTTCGATTCAACAATTGTCGAAGATCGCAGGTTGATTCCGCATGCACATTCGCGACGGTTTCCTGACACCCGATGTTTGTCTGGGCACCGGGCTGCTCGCCGTGGGGGCGTTGGCCTGGAGTGTCCGGCAGTTGAGGAACTCGCTGGCGGATCGGACCGTTCCGCTGACCGGGATGACGGCCTCGCTGATTTTTGCTGGTCAGATGGTCAACTTTGCTCTGCCGCCGTTGCCGGTGTCCGGTCACCTGTTGGGGGGCGTGCTCGCCGCGGCGTTGCTGGGACCGTGGGCCGGGTGCGTTGCGATTTCACTGGTGCTGATTATTCAGTTGGCCCTGTTCTATGACGGTGGCTGGACGGTGCTCGGGGCGAATATCGTCAACATGGGGATCGTCGGCACCTGGGGAGGGTATGCGATCTATACAGCCCTCAGGAATCTGCTGGGGACTGAGCGACGCGGGACGCTGATTGCAGCCTTCCTCGCCTCATGGCTGAGCGTGATGGCGGCGGCGACGGTGTTTTGCGTGGAGTTCTGGTTGTCACATCGCGGGCAAGGATACGACTTCTCACGCATCTTTGGCGTGATGGTGTTCCTGCACTGCCTGATTGGTATCGGCGAGGGGCTGATCACGGCGATGGTGCTGGGGTTTGTCCTGGTTCAGCGGCCGGATTTGCTGGGTTCACGAACGGCCGCACCGACGGTGTTGTCGGGGGTTGGGAGGTTCGTGTTTGCAGGGATTATTGCCGCATTGGGAGTTGCATCGTTTCTGGCGCCGTTTGCTTCGGAGCACTCGGATGGTTTGGAAGCGGCGGCAGAACAGACCGGATTTTCTGATCTGGGCACGGTTACCAAGGTACTGCTTCTGGATGAATACCAGATTCCGGCTCTGAAGGATTATCCGGGTCTCAGCACCGCAGTTGCCGGGATTATCGGGACGCTGGTCGTGCTGGCTGCTGCGTGGGCGATAGTCGCCTTGGTCAAGCAATCGCGGATGCGGGGCTCGCCAAAGGTTTGATCGGTTTTCCGGCGCGCTGACCGTGACAGTCTGGGGTCGGGCCTTCAAATTTCAAAATTGGCCAGTCAGCAACTCATGAGATGACAGTCGACGAGCGGCCAATTTTGAAATTTGAACGCCCGACCCCAATTGCCAAGGCAGCCGCTACGGCGTTTCCGGTTTTCTGCCAATGAAGATGTAATACGGCACGCGCGAAAACGGCATATAAGGAATCCGTGCCCGGTGTTCGCTGACCTTTACGGGCGTAAAGTGCCGGTGCAAATACGGTAGGTGATCGGGCGACGGAAACACGTTGTCAAAGCGAAACCAGTTCGGCCAGAAGGTGGATGTCAGCCACGAATGCTTGGCTCGCCCAGTGTCGGGGTATTTGCGTGACACATAGAAATCGACCACGCCGATCAGTCCGCCGGGCTTCAGCATCTTGTAGGCTTGATCGATCGCCGCAAACCAGTCGGGGATCATCGTCAGCGAGTACGAGAACGTGACTAGATCCACCGATTCCTGCGGTGTCCAGGTCGTGGCATCGGTTTCGACAGTGCTCACGTTGTTCCAGCCGCGGGCTTTGATTCGCTCTTGAGCGACCTTCAGCAGGGAACCAGACAGGTCCACCAACTGCAGTTGCTGGAACTTGGCGATCCGGTCCCCCAGGAATTCCAGGTTGGCCCCGGTGCCGCCGCCCATGTCGACGGCACGGTCGCCGTCGTTCACCGGCAGGGCTTCCCACATCTCGCGACGGCCTTGCAGCAGTCGGCGGCGGAAGTCGTCGTAGCCTTCGGCCTGCTTGCCGTAGAAACTTTCCAGACGTTCGGAATGAGTCTTGCCGCGGATCGGGCTGACGGCCATGTGCCAGAGGATTTTCAAATCCGCAGTGAACGACATCGGGCATTCCTTCAAACTCTGGCCTGTGGTTCTGGCCAGAGGGATATTTTGTAGCCACACTCGCCAGAGCGTGGGTCGATTCTCAAACTTGCCACGCTGTCTACATGAAACGTAGTGACGAGCGCGGTTACGGAAGTCAATGTTGTAGCAGCGCCGGCTCGTTTGGCGTAGTGATTCGCCCTGTCAGAATCCCCCCGGCGCGAGGGTTTGCACATCTGGGGAAGCTGCGATAACCTTTCGTGAGGAATGACTAATGTCTAATGACTAATGTCTAAAAGGACTTGCGACGACATCGGGTTTCCTTTTAGACATTCGGATTTAGACATTAGTCATTCGCAATTTGTCTCGCAAAATCCGCTTCACACACCGTAATACTCACGCAATTTACAGGAAAACGATGTCACAGACACCTCGATTGTTGGAAGGGCAGGTAGCCCTGGTCACTGGAGCCGGCCGTGGTTTGGGGCGCGCGTTTGCTGAACGCCTAGCAGCCCTCGGGTGCAACATTGGCGTGCATGGGATGCGCGAAGCGGGCCCGTCGGAATACGGCGAAGGGACCACGCTGACCGAGACCGCGGCCGAAATCGCCAAAGAATTCGGTGTGAAGACGATCCGCGTCCTGGGCGATCTGACGAACGGGGAGCAAGTCGCACGGGTCGTGGCGACCGTGACCAAGGAATTGGGTCCGATCGACGTTCTCGTCCATAGTGCCGGCGGAGACATCGGTGCGGCCGGTGGGAAACCGAATCCCAATGACACGGTGATGATCTCGGAAGCCGACATCCGCTGTGTCATGGATCGCAACGTCCTGAGCACTATTCTGACCTGCCAGCATGTCGCCCGCGGGATGATGGAACGCAAGAGTGGCCGCATTATCACGATCGGCTCGATTTCGGCGTTCTTCGGGCACGAGAATTCCGCCATCTACGGAACGGCCAAAGCGGCTGCCACCGAGTACACACGTTGCCTCGCCGCTCAGTTGCGACCGTATAATATTACGGCGAACGTTTTGGCGCCAGGCGATACGCGGACCGGGCGATTCTTGGGAACGCGGAAGGTTGATGAAACTCGGATGGTGACCGAAGGGACGTTGAATCGGATTGCCCTCGTGGACGAGGTGGCGCGGGTGGTGGAGTTTTTTGCCGGGCCGCTGGGGCAGTTCGTCACCGGCGAGGTCTTGCGGGTGGATGGCGGAAGTCAGATCTGGGCTTCGTAAGGCGACAAGGTTTCATCATCAGGAAATAAATACATGATTCTCACGCAAAGGCGCCAAGGCGCAAAGGAATACGAAGAACACGCTAATTGTATTCTTTGCGCCTTGGCGCCTTTGCGTGAGGATCATGATTTCTTCTTTAGCGCACCTCGGTAGTTTCGGGGCAATTGTCGAGGTCGCCCGTCGGTCAAAGGAAAAGGGATTGCAGCATGGAGAGTTCCTCACCCAGTCCTCTGGAACAAGCCCTGGAACGTGGCTTGGCGCCGGGTGGTAAGCTCTCCCAGGAATTGGGAGCACTGGGGGATTATCCGCTCGAGACGATCTCGGACGCCCGCGCGGTCGTTGAAGCGCTGCGCAAGTATGCTGACCAGTCAAAACTGACTCCGATGGGGGGCGGTGGTGACTGTGATTGCTCGCCGCTGCACCCTTTGGCGTCCCTGTTTCAGGAAGCCGAGACCGACGAAGCGTATCTGGTCCTGGAGACCTATGGGCTCCCCATTCTGCTGGAAATCTTCGATCAGCGGTTGCCGTTGGCGATTGCTGACGAAGGGGAAGATCTGATCTTCGTCCTGAAGGTGTTCGTCATCTACCGCTATGAGCCAGGCATGCAACGGATCGTCGCCGCCTTGCGACAACCGCTCGATCATGACTTGTATGTCTGGGGCGTGCTGTTTGAAACGGTCCACGACGAGCACCCCGATCGCCAACTGATCTGCAATCAACTGCGGGATCCCCTGCCGACCGGTTTCGCCGGCGTGGCTTATCTGGATCTCGTCAATCGGCTGGCCAGCCATGGGGAAGCTCAGCCCCATCCGTTTGATACCTCGGAAGGGATCGAACTGCTGCGGCAATGGGCGTTGAGCGAACGAGCCGAAGAATCGAGCTATGCTCAGAGTGTGGCTCATTCGCTGCCGTTCTTGACGCGTCCCGAACGCGATGAAATCCTGGCGGTCCTGTTGAATCACGAGGACCAGTTGGTGGTCGTCGATGCCGCTGCGGCCGCTGCAAAACTGGGACGTGACGACGGGTTTCAGAAGCTCGGGCAGCTCTGCGAAGACGCCAGCGTCAGTTACTTCGCCTGCCAGCATCTGCGGGAAATGGGACGCGAGGAACTGATTCCGGAGAGTGCGAAGAATCCTCATTTCCAGGCGGTGGCGGAATTTTGTGCCTGGTTGACGCTGCCCGATGCCTATGGCGAGATCCCCGATGAAGTCGAGATCATCGATCATCGCGTCGCGGCGTGGACTCCGACCAATGACACGCGTCCGCTGTGGTTGATCAAATACACCTACGCGGCGGACCCCGGTGATCCGGAAGACTTCCCCGAAACTGGCGTGGGGCTGGTGGGATCAGAAACCGGCGTCTTGTTCGATGAGACCACCCCGGATCATTCGCCCGAAGAGATTTATGCTCTGCATTGCTGTTGGGAATTGCAGCAACAGGGGGACGATCGGGCTCCGGAGGAGTTGTCGGTGGAAGCTGGGTCCAAGCTACTGGGGTGGTAAGAGTGGCCCGCGAGGTCCGCGAATACAAGCTCGCTACGAGCATCGAATGAGTCACAGCCTCATGTTCGCGTCACTCACCCAGATTCACGCATCTGGGCTATCCACAGGGTCAAGATTGTTATCCGGCGCAGGTTCGGGAATGGAACTCTCGTCGCTCGAATGAATTTCCGCGACCGAATACGGTCCGCCAAAAATCAACCAACTCAGTATCCACCCCCAAAGCACGCTATTCAAGATAACGCCTGCAATGTAAATGGGTGTTGAGAGGGTCAATGCACCGGCCCAACCTAAAGGGACCATTAATATCATTCCCAATGGGAGCGCGAGTGCCCTCAAAGGGTCTAGGGGTGAACTTTCACGCCAATTGTAGATCAGCCCCAGGCAGAGACAGCCCACCGTCAGTACAAAGTGGGCGCACGCTAACAGGATTGCCCACATTTTTCTGTTGAAGCGGACCGCCCACTTCTTCCTGTTGTTACCATGAATCAGCCGATAACACTCACTGTTTGGATCCATCACCACCTCCTCCATACGGTCCCACTGAGTATACGAATAGGGCGGTCGAGTTCCTAAGTTTTTTCGGACCGTGCGATCCAGTCTTCCATTCCATCCCTTTCGCTTTCCATACATCACCGCACTCAAACCGGTCTCCCCCCGATTGGAGAGTTTGGGTAAACTGCTGCCCATTGAAGAACTGCCCATGGATGGGAGATCGGACGATGATTCGTCACGGATGGCTGATTGTCTGCGTATTGCTGGGTTTCGTGGGCTCTGCTGCGCACGCGGCCGATGATTTTTCCGATCGCCAACGTTCGGCGACGGTGACTCCCTGGCAAGATGATGCAGCTCTGCACGATGTCCAATTCGTCAAGACTCAAACTGGTTGGGCCGTGGGTGATCACGGGGTCATCTGGAAGACCGTCGATGGCGGAGCCAACTGGGATTTGCAGCGTTCTGGAGTGAAATGCGCTCTACGATCGGTCTGTTTTCTGACCGATCGCGTCGGTTGGATCGCGGGTGGTGAGAGTATTCCCTACGCCCATCAAGGTGTCGGCGTGCTGCTGGCAACCACCGATGGCGGCACGACATGGCAATCCACCGGCGGACCCGAACTGCCGGAACTGCAACGGGTCAAATTCTTTACGTTGACGCATGGCGTGATTGTCGGGGAGCCCAATGCCAAGTGCTCGTCGGGTGTGATGCTCACCAGCGACGGCGGCAAGACGTGGCAACCTGCCGTGGGTGAGAATCTGGGTAGCTGGCGCGCGGCTGATTTCCTCAGCCCTGATCAAGGGGCCCTCGCCGGTTTGCGAGGCCAGCATGCGTTGTACGGCAATGGCCGGTTGGGGAAGACCAAGCTGGGGAGTCTGGGACTGCGTGGTCTGTATGGTCTCAAGCTACTGCCCGGCGGCGAAGGTTGGCTGGTCGGCGATGGTGGTTTGATTTTACATCAAGACCGCGGCAGCATCGTCTGGCAGTCTCCGGCAGCTACACCCCCGCGCGAGATCCGGGACCTGTTTGATTTCCGAACCGTCGCTGTCCGAGGGAAAAAAGTCTGGATAGCCGGCGATCCCGGTACGGTCGTCTGGCATTCTCCCGATGCCGGCCAAACTTGGAAACGACACTCGACCGGGCAAACGCTGCCGATCGCGGCGCTTCATTTTCCGAATGATGATTGCGGTTGGGCCGTGGGTGCGTTGGGGACCATTCTCCAGTCGACCGATGGAGGCGTCACATGGATGACCGTTCGCGGTGACAATCGACGCGTGGCCTATCTGACGGCTCATAGCCAGTTGGAGCACGTGTCGATCCCGATGGTGACCGCGGTGTCGGGGGAAGCCGGTTTCCGGGGACTGATCAGTGTGTTGCCACGTCACGATATTGGATCCGAGCTGGCGCAAACTCGGGAAATCGATCGCAAACTCTCGGAAGCGGTGATGCTGGCGGGTGGTTCTGCGGGGACCGTGGGCTGGCGATTGCCTTTGGATATCCCGGGCTTGGAGAACAATCCCGAGCAGTTGCTGGCCGAATGGACCAAGCGTTCGGAAGGTGCGTTGCAGGGACAACTGGTCGCGCAGTTCGTACGTCAATTGCGAACATGGCGGCCGAGTGTCGTGATCCTGGATGAATCCAACCCGCGCGATGCCGTCGGGCGACTGATCCGCGAGACGATGCTCAAAGCGATTCCCCAGGCAGCCGATCCGACGAGTCAACTGGCTCAGCAAGAACTCGCCGATTTGCCGATGTGGCAAGTCGAACGGGTTTTTGTGAGGTTACCAGCCGGTAGTCAGGGGCAAGTGAATATTGGCTCGTTCGATATCCTGCCGCGACAAGGCTGTGCCGTGCAGATGGCAGCGGCACCGGCGTTGGCTCGTTTGCAGCGTGAAGCCATTGCGGCCAGCGGGCGCGAATCGTTCAAGGTGATTTCGTTGACCGGCAAAGATGCGGAATACGCTGGCCGGGATTTCTTTGCCAAGCTGGAGATTTCTCCTGGTACCGATGCTCGACGAGCTCTCCCATCCCTGGAAGACGGAGAACTGGAAAAGAAGCTAAAGCTGGCTCAAACGCAGCGGAACTTCCACGGATACGTGCAACGCTTCATGGCGGACAGCCGGCATGCTCAGCAGTTACTGGCCCAGTTGGGTGGCGTGACCGCCGGCATGCCCGATGATCAGGCGGCCTTGTTGCTGGCTCAATTGGCGGATGCTTATCGTCGTCAGGGGTATTGGGATCTCGCCGAAGCCACGCTAGTGGAGTTGGTCGATCGGTATCCGCATGAGCCGGCGGCTCAGGATGCGATGCGCTGGCTGATTCAATTGTGGGTCGGGACGGAGCTCACCTATCGCCGCCTGCAAGCCACCAATGTCGAACGCAAAAAGATGAGCGTCGAGACAGCGGAGCTCGTTCAACGGTTGCGAAATGTCGGGCAACGTCTGCAGACGGGTGAAGGCATAGTGGCGGACGAAATCCAGCAGTTGAAGGGAGAGAATACCTCGCTGCAGGTGGAGCAGGCTCCCTTCAAAATCGATATCGGGCCGGGGAAAGACTTGCGCTCGGAACGGGCCAATCTCTGGCAGGACAAGGCTCGCCGGATGGCCAGTTTGCTGCAACGGACGTCTCCTGCCTGGTACCAGAGTCCCGAGATTCAGTTCCCGTTGGGAGCCCTGTATCGACAGCGTCAACTGGGGACGGAGGCGGCGGAATGCTATCACTTCATTATGCGCGGTGGCGATAAAACGCCGTGGCAGAAAACCGCCATGACGGAACTGTGGATCGACCAGATGGCGGGTGTACCGCCGAAATCCATCTACAACCTACGAGTCGCGTCCAAGCCGCCGGTGCTTGACGGACTGCTGAGTGATGATTGCTGGCAGCAGGCGGAAGAAATGGGTTTGGCCACCGATCAAACGAATGGGCCGTTGCAGGAAAAAGCTTTTGTGTTGCTGTGTCACGACCGCGAATTTCTCTATTTTGCCGGCGTTTGTCCCCGAGTTCCCGGTGCGCCAAAAGCAGTCCCCGATCACAAAGGTCGCGCCTATGACGCCGATCTGGGAGACCATGACCGCATCACCTTGATGCTGGATGTCGACAGAGACTATGTAACCTACTACCGCTTCACCATCGATCAACGCGGCATGACCAACGAGGATTTGTGGGGAGACGTCACGTGGAACCCCAAGTGGTACGTCGCAGCCGAAGGGGATGAGGCCACTTGGCGGTTTGAAGCCGCCATTCCGTGGAAAGAACTGGTACCGACCCCACCGACTCCCGACACCATGTGGGCGGCGAGCGTGGTGCGTACCGTGCCCGCACAAGGTGTGCAAAGTTGGACGACCCCGGTGACATCTCGCCCGCGATTGGAAACGGGCGGGTTGTTGAAGATTGAATGAGTGTTGAACGTATCGTGGGACGGGTCTCCAGGCCCGTCCGTCCCTATTCTTCCTCGCTTCTGCGAACAACGACACCCTTGGGCAATCCCATGGCCAGCCAAATCCTTGCTCTGCATGAGTCCCCCCAACCTGCGATATCGCTGCGACGTTCCTCGTGGATATCAACCAGTCAGGACCTTCTGGCGATTACGTCAAAACTTCCGCTCTGGTCTGCAGTCTTGCCGCTGGCGGGTCTGGGCCTCATCGGCCTGCTGGGTTCGGGGCAATTGCTCTCATGGTTCGTCGGCAAATATGCCTGGACGGGGAAGGATTTTCAGGAAATTCTCGGCCCCACATTGCTGGCTGCGGCGTTGATCGTGTCCGTCTATTTGTGGTTCGTTCAGCGTCACGTCTGCCGTGCCTGGGTGATCTGCCTGCCGGCGATCTTGTTCTGTCGTGAGCTCCATTTCCCAGGGACCGGCGCCGGTGTCTATGTCGGATTGGTTGTGCTGGCCGTGTCGGCCGTGAGGAACCGCGAACGGCTGATGCCGGTGTGGGATTGCTCGTCTTTGTGCGGTTGGTGGCTGGGTGCCGTCAGCTGGTATGCGCTCGCCGTGAGCGTGGATTCCGGTGTCTGGAAGTTTCTGCCGCATGCCCGCATGTGGGGCGTGAATCTGGAAGAAACGATGGAATCAGGCGGGCATCTGTTTGTGTTGCTCGGTGTGTTGTGCAGCGTAGTCATGGTGATCGGCCGACGGCGGGCGTCTCTCCCATAAGTCCCATTGGTCCCATCCGTCCCATAAGTCCCATGAATTCTCCTCTCTCTGACGGTGTACTCCTCGCATCGAATTTCGTACATTCGTGCTCGTAGGTGGAACGACGCACAATCGGAATTCTTCAACCGACGAGGGAGTACGCAACATGAACCTGAGACGCCTGAGTGGACCGCAGTGGATCGTGTCGACGCTGAGTTGCCTGGTACTGGCCGCCCTGAGTGGCAGCGTGGCCCAGGCGGATGTCAAAACACCCGCGATCTTTGGATCGCATATGGTGCTGCAGCAGGGACAGAAGAACCGCGTCTGGGGTTGGGCCGGGGCCGGCGAAGACGTCACCGTCTCGATCGACAAGCAAAAACTCACGGCCAAGCCGGGGGAAAACGGTCGCTGGCAGGTGGAGCTCGAACCGCTGGCTGTCGGTGGTCCCTATACGCTGACGATTCAAGGCAAGAATACTCTCACATTTGATGATGTTCTCGTCGGTGAGGTCTGGATTTGCTCGGGCCAGTCGAACATGCAGTGGTCGGTCAATTCTTCGAATGATCAAGATCTGGAAAAGCTGACGGCGAAGTTCCCCAAGATCCGGTTGATCACCGTGCCGAACGTTGGCACACAGGAAGTTCAAACCGATTTCAAGGGAGCCTGGACCGCTTGCACACCCGAGACGGTCGGCAGCTTTTCGGCTGTCGGTTACTTCTTCGGACGCCAGTTGCACCAGACTCTCGATGTGCCCGTCGGGTTGATCAACAATGCCTGGGGCGGCTCGGCCTGTGAGGCATGGATCAATCGCGACCTGATGGCGAAGGAAGGCAAGTACGACGAACTGCTGGCCCGCTGGAAGGCAGAAGAAGAGAATCTTCCCAAGGCACTGGAAGAATATAAGGGCATGTTAGCCAAGTGGGAAGTCGCCGCGAAAGAAGCAAAAGAAAAGGGGCAGCCGGCACCCCGGGCACCACAGAGCCCTGAAGGGCGGATGCGCGGCAATGCCCGTCCGGCCAATATCTACAACGGTGCCTTGAAGCCCACAGTCGGCTACGGCATCCGCGGAGCCATCTGGTATCAGGGCGAATCGAACGCCAGCCGCGCTTACCAATATCGCGATATGTTCCCGTTGATGATCAAGAGCTGGCGCGATGAATGGCAGCAGGGTGAGTTCCCCTTCTACTGGGTCCAACTGGCCGACTTCCTGGGCGAAAAACCTGAACCCGGTCCGAGTGCGTGGGCCGAGTTGCGGGAAGCTCAGACCATGACGATGTCGAAGCTCAAAAATACGGGCGAAGCGGTGATCATCGACATTGGTGAAGGCAAGGACATCCATCCCAAGAACAAGCAGGGTGTGGGCCTGCGACTGGCCCGATGGGCTTTGTCGGATGTTTACAAGCTGCCGATCGCTCATCAAAGCCCGCTGTATAAGTCGATGGAGAAGCAGGGCAACAAGATCATCGTCACGTTGGATCATGCTGGAGGCGGCTTGGTTCCGTTTGATGTTCAGCAGCTCAAGGGATTTGCCATTGCCGGAGAAGACCAGAAGTTTGTCTGGGCTCAGGCGACAATCGTGGATGGCAACAAGGTGGAAGTCTGGAGCGACGCGGTGAAAGAACCCGTTGCGGTCCGCTATGCGTGGGCCGATAACCCCGTGTGCAATCTCTACAGCAAAGAGGGCTTGCCGGTGACGCCCTTCCGGACTGATGACTGGCCGGGGGTGACTGCGGCGGCGAAGTAAAATCTACGACACAGCCCGGTCGCCACGGGGCGGCCGGGCGTCTGTAGCCTGGCTCTCCAGAGTCGGGCGGCAAGCAATGAATCCCATAAGTCCCATCCGTCCTATAAGTCCCGTTGGTCCCATCAGAATGCATGGGACTTATGGGACACATGGGACCAATGGGACTTATGTTTTTCACAAGGCGCGATCACTTCCCCTTCAGCTTCTTCAATTGATCGGCATAGGCTTGGGCGGGTTTCGATTCACCCGCTTGGGCGAACCGCTGTGCGGCTCGGGCCAGCATTTCCAGGTAGAACGGGCTGGTCTGGCTTTGCCGGCGGCGGGGAATCAGCGGCAGCAATTCCTGATAAAGTTTCAGGACTTTCGATTGGCCATCCTCCACGTGATGAGCGACCGCTTCGTATTTGTCGATCAATTGCGGGACGTAGCGCCCTTCATCCGGAAAACGCTTGATCGTTTGCGACAGTCCTCCCAGCGCGGCCTGATATTGCTTGTCGTCCATCAGTTGATTGGTGAGCTGCAATCGCAGTCGGCAGGTCAAATCAGGGCGTCCGGTACTGGCCCACAGTTGCAGCAGTCTGTCATAGGTGGGCAGGCGCCGCGACAGATCGGGTTCATAAGCCAGCAGATCGTCGATGATCTGGCAGACGAAGTCGGGACAGTTCGTAAACGTCTTGATACAGCGATCCCGCAGCCCATCCAGACGTTGGTTGAGTTCAGGGGTCACTCGCCCTGATCGCGACAGTTGGGCGACGGTCTGCCAGACAGCTTGATGACCCGGACTGAGCTCGATGACGGATTCGAGCAGATCCAGTTCTTGTTCGACGGTCAGTTGGAGCTGCGTCTGCAGTTCGGGCCAGGCCTGCATGATCAGTTTCGCCTGCCGGTAGGCGAGTGGATTCAGCCCCACGCCCTGCAGTCGCAACTCGAGCTCCCGATCGGTCAGCAGGCGACCCGATTGTGGTTCTAACAACTGGCCCACGTAGTAGCGATCTAGAAAAAACCGGCCGTGTGATTCCAGTGAAAATGCCAATCCGGAAGAGTTCGACGGCTGCAGTTCGGTCCACATCACCCAGGCATGATTGCCTCCCGTTCGAGCGCGACCCTCGACGTAGGCGGCAGGAATACCCAGGGATTTTGCGACCCGCGTGGCATAGTCCGCCTGCATGACACAAATGCCGCCACGGTCTTTTAAGTTGGCCAGCGTGTAGGCTCGCGGAGCCAGGTTGGAAGTCGTTTCACCCGATTTGATCATCTGATGATCGTAGGCCACGTCTTCATAACATTGACCAATCGGCCGCCGCGGATCGTGGTACGTTCGCGCCACCCAGGCTCGTTCTTCTAAAGGCGTGCGGTGATTGACGACATGCTTTAAGAACTCCCAGGGAAGTTTTCTCACCCGTCGCTGGCCCACGAATTCCGGGTGGCTGTAGTACTCAAAGTTGGCCAGTGCATCGGCGGTCTTTTCACGCGACACCGTCGCATGGCTGCGTCGTTGTTGAATGGTGTAGTCGTAGATTCCGGACTCGCGATCCCAGGTAACGGCGATCGCGATGGCGAGTTCGAAATCGGTCGTCAAACGCTGAAACGACCGGGCCAGCAGGCGTTCGATAATCTTCAGCGAGGAGACGACATCGTCCGTCGGTTCCAATGCCGTGTAGAGTTCATCTCGCAAACCTGGATGGGCATCGAGCCAGCGTTTCAGATCGCTGCCCGAACCTTGAAAGGCGGTTGTCAACTCGGCGGCGTGCGTCCGTGCAAAGCGGGCTGCAAACAGGGCCCGTAGTGTTGGATACTCGGCCGAATCGCACAGTTTGTCCGCGCGATACAGTTTTTCCAGACCTTCCAAGAGCTGCGAATCACCCTTAACGGCTGGCGGTGCTGCCGTTGATCCGGACTTCCCCGAAAGGGGAGGACTCAGCGGATCTGCTGCGGGGCCCAAAGTGATTGATTCAGCGGCGGGCGGCACTTCGGAATTTGGCGAAACGGTGCTCACCGAGACCACGAATTCCATACGGGACGCAACCGGCTTAGGCTCTGCCGATTTCGTGACCAGAATTTGAACCGGTGCTGAATTGCCCGCATCAGCCAAGGACGGCGTCCAGGTGAAGCGCCCCGAGACGGGATTGATCACGGCTCCGGCCGGGAACCGATCACCCCACTGATACTTCAAACTTTGCGGTGGCACATCGGGATCGTGGGCCTGGATGGCCAAGGTCAGGGTCTCGCCCAAGTCGATCGCTTGATCGCTGACAGGTTGGATGACTGGAGGTTGCACGACTTCTCTCACCGTGACCGAGAACTCACACGTCGCCTGCGGAGTGCGTTTCTCGACCGTGCGAGCGGCCAGCTTGACGCGAAAGATCTGGCCACCGGTGGTTTCGTCCGGAGTCCACTGCCAGCGTCCCTTTCGAGAATCGATGACTGCCGAGGCCGGTCCTGAAATGATCCCGTATTCTAAAGAGACGCCTGGTGGACGATCCCCTCGCGGCACCAACTGAATGATTAGAGGCTGACCTTCCTGGATCGATTGATCGGCAATCGTTTGCAGCGTCAAAGCTGGCGAAGCATTGCGCAGCCACCAGACGTAACTCATGGCGGCGACTGTCGCCGTCACGATCACCAACCAGAGGCCATGACGCTCCAGCCAGCCCTCGGTGGGCGCAGGTCGAAGGGATGAGGGTTCGATGACAAGCATCTGTGAGCCGTGGGTCTTTTGAGTCGATCGCGGGAGGCTGGCGTATAGCGTTCCTCTTGAATCTAACAGGATTCGGCACGCGACGCCAGAATTTGCGGCACCGTAGCCCGACTCTGGGAGCAGCCGCTATTCAGTGGGGGCCATCGGAAATCGCCCCCGTTGGGCTTGTCCCAACGGAGCGCTGACTGGCCAGCTACAAGGGAGAAACGTTCTTGACCCTCAACGCGTGGTCTCCGATGCCCCCTGCCGCCGTAAGCGAACCGTTGCAATAGCTGCGACTGGCTGGCGGCGGGGGGCATCGGAGACGTAAAGGTTGAGAATTCTGCCAAACTCATTGTTGGGTAGCTGACCAGTCAGCGCTCCGTTGGGGCAAGCCCAACGGGGGCGACAACACAGGGCTTCTAGTTTCGCTGTGACACAGTCACACAGAATCTCACGAATTATTCCCCACCAAATAGCAGCTGCACCCGACTCAGAGAGTCGGGCTACGGTCAGCCTTTTGCTCTGACTCAATCACTTTGATAGGATCACGATCAACATCGCGGGCCGGCACAATCCAGATCAAGGAATCTCAGCATGAGCGTTAAAGTTCAGGTCATTTTCTACAGCTTGTACGGGCACGTTTACCAGTTAGCAGAAGCCATCGCCGCCGGCGCGAGAGAGGTCCCCGGGGCCGAGGTCGAGATCTTCCAGATCGCCGAAACTCTGCCGGCTGAGGTTCTCGCGAAGATGGGGGCGACGGATGCCAAGAAGGCGTTCGCTCATATTCCCATCGCGGATCCCAAACGCCTGCCCGAGGCCGATGCGATTATTCTGGGATCGCCGACTCGCTATGGGATGGCGACGGCTCAGATGCGGACGTTTCAGGATGCGACTGGCGGGTTGTTTGCTTCAGGGGCGTTGATTGGGAAGGTGGGGAGTTCGTTTACCTCGACGGCCAGCCAGCATGGAGGACAGGAGACGACACTGATGAGTATGTCGACCTTCTTCTTCCACATGGGAATGGTGGTCGGTGGGGTGCCTTATAGTGTCCCGGGTCTGTCCTACATGGACGCGGCCAGTGGTGGCACGCCGTATGGAGCGTCAACGATTGCCGGGCAGAAGGGTGATCGTCATCCCAGTGAAAATGAACTGGCCGTGGCGAAGGCTCAAGGGAAGCATATTGCCGGGATCGCGGCGAAATTGGCCGCAAAGTAGTTTTTGAATCCCATAAGTCCCATTGGTCCTATAAGTCCCATTGGTCCCATCTGAATGCATGGGACTTATGGGACACATGAGACTTATGATTTCTGGGCACGTCGCGACTGCGATCGCGGAGCGTTCAACGATTACCGTTGCCCATTCAAGATCTGCACTTGGGCTGCGGAACCTTCGACGTCTTGCAGTTCCACACGCAGGGGTTGCTTGCGGACTGCACGGTCAATGACGATCGTCAGTTGATGCGGGCCGGCCGTCAGGTCTAACTTCAACTGAGCGGCTGGCGGAACTGACTTGCCGTCGAGCCGGAATTGCAGACCGTCGATCGAATTGAACTGCAATTGGACGGCACCCGGTGTCGTGACATCGAAGTCGGATCGGATCACGCTGATCGTACCAGTTTTCGAGGGGACCTCTTTGAGGTCCTGCAACGGCAGGAGGCCGGCGACTGTGGTGTAGACTGGTACCCAGGTCAGTTCGGAATCTGCCGGTGACGTCTGACTCTGTGGTGCGCGATTGGGAATTATGAATTGCCAGCGACGGACGATCCGGGCCTTGCCGATCGAATAGGGGCCGACTTTGCCCAGTTCGGAAAGGAAACGAACTAGGTCGACCAATTCTCCGCGAGTCAGCGGATCAACCAAACCAACCGGCATCAACGAGCCACCGTTGGCCTGTTCTTCGATCGTGCCGAGCGGAATCGGGATCTCTTCGCCGTTGGCGTTTCGCAGTATGAGATCATTGTCGGTCTGAGTCACTTTAATACCGGTAAAGACCTTGCCTTGATCGTTGACGACGATCAGCGAGTGGTAGCCTTCCTTGATCTGCTTGTTGGGATTCAACATGGAATCGACGATGTAGTCGATCTGGGCACTCGCCCCGATACTCACCAAGTCTGGACCAATCGGAGAACCTGCCCCGCCGATGGAATGGCAACGGAAGCAGCCCAAGTCCTGGCGGCGGAACAAGACTTCCCCCCGAGCCGCGTCGCCCTGCTTCGAGACTTCGGCGACCAGTTGCTGCATTTCTTCGGGTGTCAGAGTTTGCGCACCGGTCTTGATGTTTCCGGCCTCGGACAACGCCTCCGTGAGAGTGGGTTCATTGCGAATGGAGTTACGGATGGCTCGAATCCCCAGCTTCGCCACGTCCGCATTGAGTATCTGGCCTTCCAACGCGGCCGCCAGCAGGCCGGGGCCCCCCTTCTGATCCAGGAATGCGTTGAACAGCGGCGTCAGATCCGATTTCCCCGTGGTGTCGGTCAACACTTCGATAGCCAGTTTGGCCGCGGCAGGCGTATCTAATACGGCCAATGCAGCGACCGCTTGAATTCGCAGATCGAGGGGATGTTCTTTCGTCGTGAACTGCGTAAAGGTCTGCTTGCTGGCATCGCCTCCCAGGGCGACCAGTCCATCCACAGCGGCGAGACGAACAGCTTTCGGCAGGGCGTCGTCGGTGCTCGTCAACAGGCTTAATAGTTTCTCCCGCGCGGCTTCGACCTTCCACAATCCGGCGAGACGCGCGGCGCTCGCCCGGACGTGTTCTTCGGGTAAATCGAGGAGTTCAACAATCGGTGCCAGATCACCGGCGGGTTTGAGATTTCGCAGTCGAGCGGCAGATTCCAGCAACGCCAGATGGGCTGCCGATTTCTTGGCGATTGCCATCGCAAACAGTTTCTCGAGATCGCTGGCATCGCCCAAAGCAGACACCAGTTTCAGGATGCCGGCTTCGCGGTCGGCCGGGATTTGTCCTTTTTCCAGCGAGGCCAATAACGGCTTCACAACCGCGGGCGATCCGGCGGCTTGGAGCACGAAGGTCAGGTGGCGGACGTTGCCGCCAAAGTCGAGTTCACCCGCCTGCAGCTTCGGCAACCAAACCGCTTGCAGATCGCGGGCCGTCAGCCACAAGGCGTAATCGATGTTCTTGTCGACCGGGCGATCCAACGCCAGCATGGCCAGTTCGATCGACTGGAGCGACGGGAACGCGGCCAGGGCTCGGACGGCTTCGAGTCGCACGCGGGGATGTTCGTCCACGACGCGCGTCGCGAGTAGTTCGACCGGGTTGTGCAGGCGGGCGCCCCACTGCGGGACGATGCGGACCGCAGCGGCACGGGCTCGCGGATCGGGGGAGCTCAAGACGGCGTTCAAGAGATCGGGTTCGACGACATCCAATGACTGATACGACCACAGGCCTTCCAGTCGCAGATGTTCGAACTGCGGGTCTTTGGGATCGAGTTGCTTCACCCAGGCAGCCAGCTCGGGCAGGACGATGTCGCCCCGTTCCTTGAGCTGGCGTTTGGCATTGTGCCGTGTGAATTGTTCGGGGGCCGCCAGGGCCGCCAGGATGTCCTTGGTGGGGACGTCGACCAGTTTCGGCTTCGGAGCCAGCGGGCGATCCTTGGCCGTGATGCGCCAGATGCGGCCACGCGTGAGGTCGCGGCGGGGATCGCGGAAATCGACTTCGCCATGCTGGATGATGGGGTTGTACCAGTCGGCGATGTAGATGGCTCCGTCGGGGCCCATCTTGACGTCGATCGGACGGAAGGCGACGTGGTTGCTTTTGATCAACTCGGTTTGTTCGCGAGCCGCATATCCCGAACCATCGTCACTCAGCACAAAGCGGCAGACGCGGTGGCCGCGGAAGTCGTTGGTGATGATGTTTCCCTGCCACTCATCAGGCAGATGTCGTCCGCCGATGACTTCCATCCCGCAATATTTGGGGCTGCCGGGATTCAAGCCTTTCATGACGCGTGGCACGCCGACTGCCGTCACAAATGAGGCACCCGGAAAGACGTAGTTGATCCCTTCGCCACCAGCACCATCCGTCGCGAACGATTGGCCCCAGGCATCCTGTTGATGGCCCCAGGAATTCACCAGGCCACGCATCAGGATGGAGAGTTCCATCGTCTCGGGACGAAACTGCCAGATGCCGCCGCCGTTCAAGCGTCGCACGCCGTGCGGGGTTTCGAGGTGGCTGTGGATGTAGATCGACTGATTAAAATAGAGTTGCCCGTCCATACCCCAGCGGAGAGTGTGCAAAATGTGGTGCGTGTCTTCGGTACCGAAGCCCGACAGCATCACGCGGCGATCATCGGCCTTGCCGTCGCCGTCGGTATCCTTGAAGTGGACTAGTTCTGTGCTGTTAGCGACGTACGCGCCGCCGTCCCCGGGTTCGACTCCGGTCGGGATGAGCAACCCGTCGGCGAAGACCTCGGTCTTGTCGGCGACGCCGTCTCCGTCTTTGTCTTCGATGACCAGAATGCGGTCGTTGGCGGCCTGGCCGGGTTGAATCTGAGGATAGATCGAACTGCTGGCAATCCACAGCCGGCCGCGCGAGTCGAAATTCATCTGGATCGGCTTGGCGATCAGCGGATCGGCGGCGAACAGGTTGACCTCGAACCCGTCGGCCATGATGAACGTCTTGCGTTCCAGCTCGGGATCGGGGTTGGGAATGTCCTTCAAATCACGCTGAGCCCACGCGGGAGTGACTCCGCATCCCAGCCACATGACGGCTACAAGCACGCACCACAACTGGCCTGACAATCGCATTACTTCGATCCTTATTGGTCGCTCACAAAATCACCCGGAGAATAGAGGATAGCTGGTGAGGAATGACCGGGAAAGCGTCGGTAGTTCGTGGGACGGGTCTCCAGGCCCGTCCGTGCTCGTAACATGGGGGTCAGGAACGCGATTTCAACCGGACGGCGTGACGGATGCGGACGCTGGCAGCGTCCGCCACGGGAAGAAACTTTTCCCGGAATGCCACTTTTTTGGATTTTTCTGTCTCGAACCGTTACGAAATTGCGTTTCTGGGGATAAGCGGTCTCTCCGACACTGGATAGTTGGGGTACGGACTGCCATTTCGTCTCGTTCACCACGCGAGACTCGTGTTCCCATCCAACCTGATCGTCCCGTGGTCTGACTGCCAGCGGATATTCCACTGGGCTTGAATAGGCAGAAAGAGAGCGGACAGATGATCTCGCAATTTGTGAGAAGGGCAGTGGCACGTCGTGCCGGTCTATTGGTCGCATGTCTGGCAGTGGTTTGCGGTACCCAACTGGTGGGTGCGGGTAAATCGCCGATGCGAATTCTGAAGTACGATCCCGCCGCTGAAAAGATGGATCTGTTCGCGGCGCTCGATGCGGGGGCCATCTCGGTACGCGTCGTGGCACACGACTCCGAGGGTGGCAATGTCTACGTCGAGAATCTGTCGGGGAAGCCTCTCACCGTGAATCTGCCGGAAGCGGTGGCCATGGTGCAAGTCTTGAAGCAAGGATTTTTCCAGCAGCCCAATGGAAACGGGAATGGCAACGGCGCGAATGGAAGCGGCAATGGGGTTTCCAGTTTGTTCGGCGGCAACCAATCGGGTGGCGGCGGAGCACAAAGCCTGGGGAGCGGATTCGGGCAACAGAACAATAATGGGAATGCCGGCAACAACAACGGAAACAATGTCCCGAACGGCATCGGAAACAACTTTTTCTCTATCCCGCCTGAACGCGTGGCTCAGGTTCCGTTTCGATCGGTGTGCCTGAATTATGGGAAACCGGATCCCTCGCCACGGATGACTTACAAGGTCGTTCCGCTGGAGAATTATTCGACGGACAAAGTCTTGCAGGAGACGCTGAAGAACTTTGGCCGCGGCGGCGTTGATCGCTCGGCGGCTCAGGCTGCCGCCTGGCATTTGACCGACAAACAGAGCTGGAATGATCTGGCCAACATCAAGAAGTACACGCTGCCGGGAGTCTATACTTCGCAGGTCCCGATCTTCTCGATATCCGAATTGGAAATGGCTCAGAAGTTGATTGAGCAGGCGAAGAAGCAGGCCCAGGAACCACCGGCTGTCGCGCCCAAATCCAATTCGACACCCGGGGCAGTGACACCGTCGGTCAGGACAGCGAGTGCTCGCAAGTAGCATCCCGTGGGACGGGTCTCCAGGCCCGTCCGGCCGTCTGAAAACGCGTCAGGCAGGAAAAATGGACCGGGTGAAGTGGATCGTGGGTTTCCCATTCCGCTTGGGTGGCGAACCGCACTCGGGCTGGCTGCCGCCTGGCGCCGCTATTCCTTTACCAACACCAGTCCGAGATGTCCTGCTGGACATCGACATTCAACACGATGGTGGCGGGTATCTGCTTTGTTACTCGTCTCAGGATGGCACGTTCTCGGGTGATACTTGGCACCAATCGATCGAGGCGGCGGAACAGGCGGCTAAGGAGGACTTCGGTGTGCAGGCATCGCAGTGGTTGAATGCTTGACCTGTCGCCTGACTCTCCGGGTCGGGAGTATTTCAACGACGAAGCCCCCGACTCGGAGAGTCGGGCTACAGGTTGGTCGGACGGGCCTGGAGACCCGTCCCACGATACGCTGCTCCTTCAAATCTGAGACTCGGGACCGATATAATCGCGTCACTGCGGGCCGGGTCGTTCAATGATTTGATTGCGGAGCATGACTCGATGGAATATCGACAACTTGGCGGTTCCGGTTTCAAGGTTCCGGTACTGAGCTTGGGAACTGGGACGTTCGGCGGTGGTGGCGAGTTTTTTAAGGCCTGGGGAGCGACCGATGTTGCGGAGGCTTCGCGGCTGGTGGATATCTGCCTCGAAGCCGGGCTGACGATGTTTGACTCGGCGGATATCTATTCCAAGGGGATGGCTGAGGAAATCCTCGGGCAGGCCATCAAGGGACGGCGCGATGCCGTGTTGATCTCGACCAAGGGGACGTTCCGATTTGGTCCGGCGGCGAACGATGTGGGATCGTCCCGCTATCATCTCATCAAGTCGGTTGAGTCGAGCCTGCGCCGACTGGGGACTGACTATATCGATCTCTATCAGTTGCATGGTTTTGATGCCGTGACGCCGGCGGAAGAGGTCCTGAGTACGCTTGAGAATCTGATCCGCGCGGGGAAGATTCGCTACATCGGTTGCTCGAACTTTTCGGGTTGGCATCTGATGAAGGCGCTGTCGGTTTCGGAACGTTATGGTTTCAGTCGCTATGTGGCACATCAGGTTTATTACTCGCTGGCCGGTCGCGACTATGAATGGGAACTGATGCCGCTGGGTCTCGACCAGAAGGTGGGGGCCGTGGTTTGGAGTCCACTGGGCTGGGGACGATTGACGGGCAAGATTCGGCGTGGTCAACCGCTGCCCGCAGACAGCCGATTGCAGAGTAAGGTCGTCACTGACGCCGGGCCGCCGATCGAAGATGAGCGCCTCTATCAAATCGTGGATGCTCTGGACGAAGTCGCCAAGGAGACGGGGAAAACGATACCGCAGATTGCCTTGAACTGGTTGCTGCAGCGGCCGACGGTGGCGACGGTCATCGTGGGTGCTCGCAATGAGGAGCAGTTGCGGCAGAATCTGGGTGCGGTGGGCTGGAACCTGACCGTTGAACAAGTTGCGAAGCTCGATGCCGCCAGTACAACGACGAAGGTCTATCCGTACTGGCATCAGGCCGGGTTCAAGGAACGGAATCCGTTTCCGACGGCGTAGTGTCGTCGCCCGACTCTCTGAGTCGGGTGTTTGCGACGTCGAATGCACCCGACTCGGAGAGTCGGGCTACGGAGTCGGCTGCGCCGGCTCTAGGTCGCGGATCGCTTTGGTTAGCGCTTGGATGACGATCGCGCGAGCATCGGCGATCGGGCCTGGTAGCACGGCTCCGGCGGCTTGCTTGTGGCCGCCCCCTTTGAATTGCTCGGCGACTGCGGCCACATCCAGAGCCGAACGGCTGCGGAAGCTGGCTTTGATGGTGTGATTGGCTTGTTCGACGAAGATCACCGCGCCTTGGACCCCCTTGATCCCCAGGCACTCGTTGACCAGGTCTTCGGTGTCCGCCGGTTCTGATACGGTTTCGCCGTAGTCGCTGACCAGCACGTAGGTATGTGCCAAGTGTCCGTCACATTCAATCTCAACCCGGTTGAGAAGCCGTGAGATCAACTTCAACCGACCCAGGCTGTAGTTTTGATAGAGCTGTTCGTGGAGCAACGCCGGGCGAACACCGGCGGCCATTAAGGCACTGGCGATCTGATAGGTCTCGCTGGTCGTTGATGAGAAGCGGAACCAGCCGGTGTCGGTAGCGATGGCGGCGAACAGGGCCGTGGCGATGTCCGCATCCAGCTTGGATCCCAAGACCTGGCCCAGGCGATAGATCAGCGTGCCGCTGGCTTCGGCCTTCACGTCTTTGAAGACGGTCGCTCCCAGGTCATCGGAGCTGACATGATGATCGATGACAATCTTGACGGCGTGCGACTTCTTGAAAGTCTTGCCGACATCCGCGAGTTGTCCCCAGGCGCTGGTGTCCACAATGATGTGGGCGTCGGTGTCCAGAATCATGGCCTCGTCGCTGCTGGCCGAGTAGTGCTGGATCCGATTCGTGGGATCGAGAAAGGCGAGCTTTTTGGGAGTCGCCGAAGGGTTGACGATGCGGACCGTCTTACCGATCTGCTCGAGAAAACCGCACAGGCCAATTTCGGAGCCGATGGCGTCGGCATCGGGGCGGACGTGGCTGGTGATGACGATGCGCTGACAGGGAGCGATCAATTCTGAGAATACGTTCCAGTCGGGACTCATCGTGCTGGTGTCCGAATTTCTATGTGTGATTTTTCGATGTACGAACCACGAGACTCCAAAAACACCGACAAGACCGCTCTCAATGCTTCACCGAATGGATGTCGCGACGTCTAGCAGAACCGGATTGATTTGCGCTCGGACGCTATAGAGTAGCGTAGTGCAGGCGGCAACGTAAGCGAGGTCGCCTTGATCCGGCCTGAGAAGACAGAAAATCTTCTGCAGTCTTCGCGGCTGACAGGGACTCTGACGCGGCTAACGACCTTGTCGAAGAGTTGCGTCTCGCGGGATATAGGCGGTGGCCGCTGACGGTTGTGACGCGTGGTGCGGTTGTAGACTTTCATCAGCCGGAACGCGTTAGCGTCCGGTTCGGATCGAAATTCGAGTCGATTGTTGTCTGAACCGGGGGCTAACGCCCTGCGGCTGATGGGGTCGTCAGACTGCGAACCTGGGCAACATCTTTGTGCAACTGGGCGATCAGTTCTTCGATCGAAGCAAAAGGCCGGGTATCACGCAGGCGGGCGATGAAATCGACACTCAAGATTTGACCGTACAAATCCTCCTGAAAATCGAGCAGGTGGACTTCGAATTTCCGCTGATGCTCAGAGAACGTAGGATTGCTGCCGATGTTGATGGCGGCAGCAACTTGCCGCCCCCGCCATGTGACTCGGCCGGCATAGACGCCGTCCTTCGGGAATTCGGTCGCGACATCCATGAGATTGGCGGTCGGAAATCCAATGGTGCGTCCGCGGGCCGCACCGTTGGTGACTAACCCCCGCAACTGATACGGAGATCCCAGCAGTTCGGCAGCCTCGGCTACGTCCCCTTCAGCGACCAGCCGGCGAATGACGGACGATGACACCACGCGCGATCCCAATTGCACAGGAATGATCACATCCAACGTCATGCCGGCGGCTTCACAGGCGGCCAGCAGCGTATGGACGTTTCCGGCGCGGTAATGACCATAGAAGAAGTTTTCACCCTCGACCATGCCACGGGCTCGCAGCTTGGTCAGGAGGATGGATTGAAAGAATTCGCCGGGGGTCAGTTGCAGCAGAGCGTGATCGGTGGGATAGGCGATGACACAATCGACGCCACATTCCGCCAGCAATTCGGCTTTGCGTTCGATTGTCGTCAGCGGAGGGGGTGCATGTTGAGGCCGTAGGATTTCAATCGGATGCGGAGAAAAGGTCATGACGACGGCCGGCACGCCGTCTCGTCGAGCCAGCTCGATCAGCCGGGCGATCATCGTGCGATGTCCGCGATGCACGCCATCGAAATTACCGATGGAAACGTAGCCTCCTTGATAGGCTGCGGGGTCGTCAAAGCCGTGCAAGAGTTTCATGCGGAGCGAGGGGAACGAAATCGGCAGTGTTACGAAATAGGAAAAATATGGGTGTCCAGCAGTTCGTCAATTTCTGCCGCAACTTACCAAGGCATAATAACAATATTTTTGTGCCGTTTTAAGGCGTGGGCTTCGATTACATCTTTGTAGACGTGGACAGAATCGAAATAATTGATGACCAATACTGCTCGCATTGATAAGATGGAGTGCCGGAGGGAATGAATGAACCTGTCTATCGAAATACCCGACGAAATCGGGAACGTCATGCAAAAACGGGCGGCTGCCGCCGGGACCGACCTTGCAAGCTTCGTCAGGCAAGTTGTCGTTGACAACGCGAAGGAAGTTGAATTGGATATCGATTCAGCAACGAGCGTGGATGATTTTATCCGGCGCCAGAAAGCTTGGGTGGATCTGCATCCCCGGCTCGATCATGCCATCGACGATAGTCGAGAGTCCATTTATGCGGGACGTGAATGAAGATTCTCGTCGATACCAATATCTTGTTGCGTCGCGCACAGCCGGTGAGTCCCCATCATCAGCTGGCTTTGGATGCCCTGATCGAATTGGTGCGCGCTGGAAACACACTTTGCGTGGTGCCTCAAGTCATCTATGAGTTCTGGTCAGTCGCAACGCGTCCGGTAAACGTCAATGGCCTTGGGATGAGTGTGGCTCAAGCAATGCGGTCTGTCCAGGATTTGCTTCAGGACTTTGTGCTGCTGAAAGACGAGCGAGGAATCTATCCTATCTGGCAATCGCTGGTCGTCGATCACTCCGTCAGTGGCAAAACGTCTCATGATGCCCGCCTTGTTGCAGCGATGCAGCGTCATGGGCTTTCGCAGCTTCTAACATTCAATGTGAGCGACTTTCAGCGTTTTCCTGGTCTTACCGCTCACTCTCCTGTCGATGTCCTCGCCGGTAACCTTCCGTGATTCCTGGTTGAAAAGTCGGAGGCGACGAGAGATCTGGGACAGGTCACCATCATTCTCGACCGAACGGCAGCGTTCATCCTTTTTTATGCTGCCACATTTGTTTCAATTCGTCGAAACCACGAAGTGGTTCCCGGCCAGCGTTCTTGTCGTCGGACAGCGGGACCGCTGGTTGTGTGGGTCGCTGGCGTTCGGGGGCTGGGCGAGTGCTGGCCGGAGCAGCCGCGGCCACCGCTTTGGGGCGTTCGGAACTGGTGGGCTTGGCGGGTGAGGCGACCGATTGCGCGGACTTCGGGGCAGGCGACTGGCGGGGAGCAGGTTTCTCTTGAGGGATTGCCGGGTTGATCATCGTCAAGGAGACGCGGCGGCGTTCGGAATCGATCTGTAAGACCCAGGCGGTGACCACGTCGCCCACGGCCGCGACGTCGTGCGGTGAGCGCACGTAATTGCGCGACATCTGGCTGATGTGCACCAGGCCGCTGTCCTTCAGACCGATGTCGACGAAGACCCCAAAATCGACGACATTCAGCACGGTGCCGCGGACCTCCATACCGGGGGCCAGGTCTTCGAGTTTGAGAATTCCCTGCTTGAAGACGTGGCCTTGCAGATCGGTTCGCGGGTCTCGACCCGGACGGGCCAGGGCATCGACAATGTCTTGGAGCGTGATGACTCCGACGCCGATCTCGGTGGCCAGAGTGTCGACGTTCAATGCGGCGAGACGTTCGCGAGCCGTGTTCTCTGCCCCCCCATCGATTTGCAAGCCGTCGTCCGCGATTCGCAGTTGAAGTTTGGTGAGAATCTGTTTGGCTGCCGGATAACTTTCCGGGTGGATCCATGTTTGATCTAGCGGCTCGTCACCGCCAGTAATCTTGAGGAATCCCGCAGCCTGGGTGAACGTGGCATCGCCGATTCCAGCGACGTCTTTAATTTGCTGGCGAGTTTGAAATCGTCCGTGACGTTCGCGCCATTCGACCACTCGCCGGGCGGTGAGCTGATTCAAGCCAGAGACACGACTGAGCAGGGCGGGGCTGGCCGTGTTGAGGTCCACGCCGACGTAGTTGACGCAGGACTCGACGACCGATTCGAGCGATTCCTTGAGCAGTTTGGGAGTGAGATCATGCTGATACATGCCCACTCCGATATGCTGCGGTTCGATCTTTACCAATTCGCTCAGCGGATCCTGCAGACGGCGGCCAATCGAGATTGTGCCGCGGATCGTCGCGTCGAAATTAGGGAATTCTTCCCGTGCGACTGTGCTGGTGGAATAAATGCTGGCGCCGGCCTCGTTGACGATCGTGTATTGGAGATCGGGGAGGGTTTCGCTGATGATTTCGGAGACCAGCTCCTCCGATTCGCGGCACGCCGTTCCGTTGCCGAGGACGATCAACCGCGTGTTGTGCTGTTGCAGCAGTTCGACCAGTTTCTGTTTCGTCGCGACCCGTTTATCGGCCGAGCCTGTCAGGTAGACGACGTCTGTCACCAGGCAGGTTCCAATCTCATCCAGGACCGCGACCTTGCAGCCCGTGCGGAAGCCGGGATCGATCGCGAGCACCCGCTTGCCACGCAGCGGGGGTTGTAAGAGGAGATTGCGGAGATTCTTCGCGAAGACTTGCACGGCGTGCGTTTCGGCCCGTTCGGTCAACTCGCGGCGGACTTCTCGGTCGAGGCTGGGATGAATGAGACGTGACAGCGCATCCTGTGCACACTCCCGAATGAATGGACCATGCGGACGCTGATTGATTCGCAACAAGTCTGCGGTGATGCCGCTGGCCCGTTCGTCGTCCCACACGAATTTGACGCGGAGGATGCTCTCCTTCTCGCCACGATTCAGGGCTAGGATCCGGTGCGGAGGCATCCGGGAAATGGCTTCCTGATAGTTGAAATAATCGCGATAGGGTTGAGCCTTTTCGCTCTCGGCATCGGAACCCGTGACGGTCAGCTTACCGGTCTGCCAGCTTAGTTCTCGACAGGCCGACCGGAGTTCGGCATCATCCCCGATGCGTTCGGCAATCAGATCGGCGACGCCCTGGAGGACGTCCGCAGAGGTCGGCAGCTCCTTATCGGGAGCAACCATGCCGGCCGCGGTGGCTTCGAGATTGGTGAGACTCGGGTCGCCCTGCCAGACGCGGTCGGCCAACGGTTCCAGACCTCGGTCGCGCGCCATGCTGGCTCGCGAACGCTTCTTGGGACGGAAGGGGAGATACAGATCTTCCAGGCGCTTCGTCGAATCAGCGTTCTCGATCTCTCGCCGCAGTTCGGGGGTCAGCTTGCCCTGAGACTCGATCAGCCGGGTGATGGTCAGGGCGCGCTCTTTGAGCTGTCGCAGCGCGGTGACCCGTTGTTCGATCAGGCGCAGTTGCTCTTCGTCAAGGTGCCCGGTGCGCTCTTTGCGGTAGCGAGTCACGAAGGGAATCGTGTTGCCCTCGTCCAGGAGCGTGGTGGCGCTTTCCACCTGGCTGCGGTTGAGGTTCAATTCCTTTGCGATGCGGTCGAAGTCGATCGCCGTCAGTGTGTCCATCACTTAACCAATCCTTGATTGAGCCGCCGGTAAACTGCCGCAGCGGGTGAGGTGTTCAACCTCGTATGCATTGTCTATCGCCAATCCCCTTCAAAGGAAGCGCAGCGACAGTGGCTCCCCTCGCCCTGGTACTCCGGGGAGAGGGGTTGGGGG
>JAKFVC010000158.1 GCA_021732415.1 Planctomycetaceae bacterium | reverse complement strand
ACCCCCAGCCCCTCTCCCCGGAGTACCAGGGCGAGGGGAGCGGGATCAAAATCAGTTCCGCGTCACACGTTCGGCCCTTCCAGCGAAATTCCACGCAACGTGAGGCACGGAGCACATCGCTTGATGTCCTTCGTGCCTTCTGCTTTGCAAAATCTGCGAGAACGGGTCAGGAGGTGCTTCCCTCCTGTGAATTGACCGGCTCGGGGCAAAATCCAGTCTTTTCAAAATTGCCATCTCTCGCGAAACTACCCTGTTAATTGACCGTCGTGGTTGTCTGGGGTGAGTTTCCGATGAGGCGAAGTTTCGCCGGCCTCAGAAATATCGGGCGATTTCTATTAGCGAGCAAACCTTGCGGCTGAGTAAGTATTGAATACTTCTCGTTGCGAATGGCCCGTGGCGGCGTGAGATGATCGGGATCGCGGATTTGTTTTGCTGCTGAGATTTGAGGACGGAGCCGTAATGAAGCGTTCAACCGAATCACTGAAAGATCTGGGCCTGACTGGGTTTCTGGTCGCGACCCTGGTGTTGGCGGGCTGCTTGGCTCAGACCGACGAAGTGCCCCTCAAGGTTGAGGCGACGACCCCCGCCTCCAGCACGCTAGCTGAGCCCGTTAATACGACATCGCAGGCCGAATCGCCCGCTTTGATCGACGCTGCCGCGCAGTTTGAGTCGGCTGTCATAGGCTCTGCAGTGGATGAAGAAATTGCCTTAGCTGCCGCGGAAGTGACGAAGCCGGCCACCAAAGAAAAAGAAGCCGGGGAACTGCGGGCTCCCGAGCCGATGCTCAAGGGCTGGGCCCAGCCGAAACTCGCTCTCGTCCTGTCCGGTGAGCAAAACGGATATCTCGAACCGTGCGGGTGTTCTGCCATGCAATCGGGTGGGTTCGCTCGTCGTGGTGACTTGTTCAACCAGTTGAAAGCCAAGAAGTGGCCGGTCGCTGCTTTTGATCTGGGCGGGACGCTCAAACGAAGCCGGCGCCAGGATTATTTGAAGTTCGAGAAGATCGTCGAAGGCTTCAACATCATGCACTACGAGGCACTGGGCCTGGGTCCCGCCGAGCTGCGGTTGGGTGCCGAACAGCTTCTCGCCTTGCATCAGCCGGAAAAGGGATTGGGATTCGTCAGTGCAAATGTCGTCTTCTTTGGTGATGTGACGCTGGGAACTCCACTGCCGTACAAGATTGTCGACATGAACGGTGTGAAAGTTGGCGTCACGTCGGTTCTGGGTAATTTCTATCGAGATCAAGTCATTCCGCGTGGCATTGCTGACCCCAATCAGCCCATTACGGTCAGCGAACCGATCGCGGCGACCGAAGCGGCTCTGGCGCAAATGAAGGAAAAGGCCCCGGATATCACGGTGCTGCTCAGCTATTGCAAAGTGGAGGAGACGAAAGCCCTCGCGAAAAAGATTCCTGGGTTTGACGTCATCATCACCGCTGGCGGACCCGAAGAGCCACTGGAAACGACGGAATACCTCGGAAAAACCATGCTGGTGCAGGTCGGCGGTAAAGGCAAACATGTCGCCGTCATTGGCTATTATCCCGACGATCCCAAGCAAAAACTTAAGTATGAGCTGATCAATCTCGATCGCTTCCGCTTCAAGAATCTGCCGCGGATGGAACTGTTGATGAAGGAGTTCCAGGACCGGTTGATCGATGAAAACCTCGCCGAAAACGAAAAGCGGGTGGCTCATGAGAGTGGCTTTGAATTCGTCGGTGCCGAGAAGTGCGGCACCTGCCACAAGAAGGCCTTCGCCAAATGGAAGACGACCAAGCACGCCCAGGCCTACGAGAGCCTGATCAAGGGCCGTCCGGACTACGAGGGCAAGTGGGTCGAGCGAAACCATGACATGGAATGCCTGACCTGCCACGTCACCGGCTGGGATCCCAAAGAAGTGATTCCGTTCGAAACGGGCTTCGTCTCGCTCGCGAAGACGCCCCATTTGAAGGGGCAACAGTGCGAAAACTGCCACGGCCCCGGTAGCGACCACGTGAAGCAGGAAGAGATTTTCAAGAAGACTCGCCGAGGGAATGATCCGCTGTTGATCAAAGCCCGGCAAAGGGTCCACTTGGACGAGGCGATGGTCCAGAAGGAAACGGGGTGTTACAAGTGCCACGACGGCGATAACAGCCCGAAATTCAAATTCGCGGACTATTACAAGCAAATCAGCCACAAGGGGTTGAAAGATTGAGTTTGAAAGCCGGACAGTATGTGAGTCCTGACAACGAGGGTGTGAGAGTATGAGGGTGTGAGGGTGTGAGGGTGTGGGAGACAGAATCGTCATCAGCCAAACTTCGGCAGGTGTAGCAACTTAGCGAAATGAAGTAAAAGCAATTTCCGCTTGACTGGCCTTCCCAATTCTTCGTGTCCTTCGTGACCTTCTGTTCAAAGAATGAGATTGGAACAGAAGGTCACAAAGGACGCGAAGAAATACGAAGATGGGATGAGATGAATGCTCACTTCCGCCATTCCAATAAAGAGTTACCGGCCTCGTACCCCGTTACTCTCACACTCTGTCACTCTCATACCGATCGAACCGTCCAAAACTGAACCACACGGTCAGCCTCTCAAACCTCGCTGGACTTATGCCGTCCGGCGGGATTCTCCGGAAGTCGATTCAACCGCCCCGTTTGGCGTTTACAGCGTGTGACAAAAGCGATATATACTGTGCGCGGTTTGGTCTGTTTTTGACTGAAAAATCACAGACGGGCCAACCCCAACCATTAATCAACCAAACAGCATGTTCGCAGGAAGTTGCCCGAGACCGTCTCAGGGTGTTGTCCTCGTGCTTCGCATACGGTCTAATGGTTTCCAAATCACGAAGCGGGCGAGTTTCAGACAATCTGTTCGTCGCTCTTGAGAAACCCCTGCAAAGCGGATCCAGCCAAGCGGAAGGAGAGTCGCGTGTCGGTCGAAGAAAAAGTAATCGGGCTCGTTGTCGATCACCTGAAGGTGCCCAAGGAAGAGATCAATCGTTCCAGCCGGTTCGTGGAAGATCTCAAGGCAGATTCACTCGACATTGTCGAACTCATCATGGACATCGAAGAAGAGTTCGAGATCAGCATCCCGGACGAAGACTACGAGAAGATCAAGACGGTCGGAGATGCAGTCACCTACATCGAAGAGCGGAAGTAATCGATGACAAGGCGCGTGGTCGTCACAGGGATGTCGGTCGTCACCGCCCTGGGATTGGATATCGACGAGTTCTGGGAGAAACTCTGCGCGGGCAAGAGTGGCGTCGGACCGTTAGAACGGTTTGACGTGTCCGATTTCAAAGTCAGATTTGGCGGAGAAATCAAGGACTTTGACCCGACTGAGTTCATCCCGGAACGTGATCTACGACGACAGGATCGCTTCGTGCAATTTGCTCTCTATGGAGCGCACAAAGCAGTCAAACAAGCCGGAATCGACTTCGCTGCGGGGGACCAATGGCGCCACGGCGTACTGATCGGCAGCGGTATCGGTGGCCTGAACGAGATCGAAGAACAGCATTCGAATCTGTTCGATCGCGGCCCGAATCGCGTCTCGCCGTTCATGATTCCCAAGCTGATGGTCAACGCGGCCAGCGGCAATATCTCGGTCCGGTTTGGACTTCGAGGTCCCAATAGTGCTGTCGCCACGGCGTGTGCCTCGGCATCCAATGCCATCGGTGATGCCTACAAGCTGATCCAGCACGACATGGCCGACGTGATGATCACCGGCGGCAGTGAGGCTGCGATTACGCCGATGGGTTTGTCCGGGTTTGCTCGGATGTCCGCCCTGTCCACACGGAACGACGATCCACAAACCGCCAGTCGGCCGTTTGACCGTGATCGCGATGGTTTTGTCCTGGCGGAAGGTGCCGGAATCGTGGTGCTCGAAGAATACGAGTATGCCCGACGGCGCGGTGCGAACATCCTGGCCGAAGTCCTGGGTTATGGCATGTCGGCCGATGGAAGTCACATTACGCAACCGGATCCCAATGGTGCCGGGGCCGCATACGCGATGGCCGGTGCCTTGCGAGATGCGAAGCTGAATAGCAGCCAGATCGACTATATCAATGCCCACGGGACGAGTACTCCGTTGGGTGATAAAGCCGAAACGGCCGCCATCAAGACCGTGTTCCGCGAGACCGCCAAGTCAATCATGGTCTCCAGCACGAAGAGCCAATTGGGCCACCTGTTGGGTGCTTCAGGCGGCGTCGAATTCGTGATCTCGGTCATGGCGTTGCTGAATCAAGTCGCCCCGCCAACGATCAATCTCGACAACCCCGATGAAGATTGCGACCTGGATTACATCCCGCATCAGGCTCGATCTGTCCGTCTGGAACGCGTGCTGTCCAACAGCTTCGGCTTCGGCGGGCATAATGCGTGCTTGATTATCGGGAAGATCTAACGTTACCAGTCGATTACGCGGCGGTATCGTGGGACGGGTCTCCAGGCCCGTCCGTCCGGTGCGTTTCTTTTAGCCCCGGGAGGGGCGACCGCATAAAGCCTGGGGCGGAAGCCCCGGGAGTCGGTAATGAGAAACACCTTAGCCCCGGAGGGGCGACCCCTTAAGCAATGCACAGGGGCCGCCCCTCCGGGGCTTCAATTTCTATTGAGCAACGCCACCTGGGGCTTCCGCCCCAGGCTTTATGCGGTCGCCCCTACCGGGGCTAATGACGATACTCCAAACCCATCCGCCAAACGGATCCGTAAGATTGCCAGCAATTCGCGAACTCGCTGCTGGACGGACGGGCCTGGAGACCCGTCCCACTGCGGAACCCATCAAGTCTTGGCTCCTCTCAGCCGAATATAAAGAAGATGCGGCAAATTCGCGCACGTCGGAATAATCCGACTGCCGCGCCGGGCATTCGCCGCGACCGAGACTGCCCAACCTGCCTATATTGATTGGAATTCAGGATGAAGCCCACTCTTTCCATTGCGCTCTTGGTTTGCCTGTCGCTCAACGTCGGTTGTGCCAACAAGACGCGGACGGGTGCCCTGGTCGGAACAGGCGCCGGGGCAGGTGTTGGGGCCATTATTGGACATCAAATCGGCAAGGGAAAAGAGGGCGCGTTGATCGGGGCGGCCATCGGTGGCGTCACCGGATCCGTTCTCGGACATAAAGACGACGTCAAAGACGAGCAGGAGTCGACTGCTCGCAATGTCGCTCATATGGAAGAACAGCGTGAGGCCAGTGCCCGAGCCATGACCAATTTCGACGTGATCGAAATGTCCCACGCGCAGATGTCAGAAGCTTTGATTATCAGCACGATGCAAGATCGTGGAGGTGCGTTTGACACGTCTCCCACCGGAATCATTGGCCTGAAAAAAGATGGCGTCAGCGAAACGGTGATCATGGCGATGCAGCGGCACAACAAGACTCGCTGAATTGAATGTCGCGCATCTCTGCAACCAGTTTTTAGCCAGCGATTTGCAAAAGATCCCCCAGGCAATCGGCTTGGGGTTTTCTCTTTAAACCCATGCAGCATAATTGTTTGTAATAAACACCCAAGCCCTGTTTGCCAATGTGATCCGCCTCGAAGCGAGAACAATCCTATCGCGGCGAGCCTAATAGGCCGAAAATACCTGAGTTTTGTGTAGAATGGTGGTTTGGTACCAACCGCAAGTCTCGAAAGAGTGGACTAAAAAGTCCGCCCGATCGGTTCAGCCTGCCAGACATCAGGCTATACGGATTCTGGCACGGAAGCTATCCTTCCCTGCGGAAAACTTGCAAGTCGAACGACAGCTCGAATGCCTTTCGGGGACGCTAGGCAAACGGGCGGTGTAGATAGAAGAGTGAAGAGTATGCTGGGCACGTCTAAACGCCAAATTGCAATTACTGGGGTCGGTGTCGTCAGTCCGCTGGGGATCGGCATCGATGAGTTCTGGGGAAATCTGTCAGCCGGACGCAGCGGAATCACCAAGGTCGATCTGATCAATGATTCGGCCTTGCCCGATCATATCGGCGGTCAGGCCCGCGGCTTCAACGACAAGAAAGCCCGCGAACTGGTCCGTCCGAAGAAAAGCATCAAGGCGATGTGCCGCGAAATCCAGATGGGTGTCGCGAGCGCCATGGTGGCTCTGGAAAACGCCGGTCTCGGTGAAGGACAAACGGCCGTCGCTCCGGAACGCCTGGGAATCGACTTCGGCGCCAATCTGATGCTCAGCCCTCCGGAAGTGCTGGCTCGGGGTGCTCTGTCGTGCTGTGAAGAAGGCGCGTTCGAGTTTCACCATGAGAAATGGGGCGAGATTGGCCTCAAGAACATGGAACCGCTTTGGTTGCTCCTGTTCCTGCCCAACATGCCTGCCTGTCACATCGGTATCTCTGCGGATGCTCGTGGCCCGAGCAATTCGTTGACCATGGCCGAAGCGTCCGGTGGTCTGGCGATCTCCGAAGCGATCCGCATTCTGGAGCGCGATAGCGCTGATGTGATGATCTGCGGCACGACAGGGACGACGCTGCACGCGATTCAAAGCATGCACGCTGTGATGTGGAATGAATTGGCTCCCGCGATTGGTGGTGACCCGGCGAAGGCCATTCGCCCGTTTGACTTGAATCGGACCGGGCAAGTCGTGTCGGAAGGTGCCGCGACCATCATCCTCGAAGATCTCGAGCATGCGAAGGCACGCAACGCCAAGATCTTCGGACGCATTTTGGGAGCCGGATCGGCATGCGTCACAAAGAGTCAGGGCATTGGCAATTTGCGTGTCGCTTTGAAACTGGCGATGCAAAACGCGTTGCGCGACGCCGGTTTGCAGCCCGCGGATATTGGGCACATCAACGCCCATGCGGAAGGTGATCCCAAAGACGACGTCGAAGAAGCTCTGGCAATTCATGATGTCTTCGGCGACCTGGGTTCGAAGGTTCCCGTCACCGCACTCAAGAGCTACTGGGGCAATCCCGGAGCGAGCTGCGGAACGTTGGAACTGGTCGGCTCGTTACTCGCGGTAGATCACGGTGTGGTCCCCCCGACGCTGAACTATGAGACTCCCGACCCGAAGTGCCAGTTGAACGTCGTGCATGGTGAGCCGTTGAAGATTTCGAACAAAGTCTTCCTCAAGACGAGCGTCACGAAGGCCGGCCAGGCGACCGCGATTGTGGTCGCAGGGGCATAGTTCAAGTCAGACGGATTGGGAGGGCGAGGCTCCCGCCGAGCCTAATACGAGCTTTAGCTCGACGACCGCCGGAGGCATCAAACACGGCCTCCGGCGGACTCCGACCTGACGGTCGCTTTAGGCTCGGCGGGAGCCTCGCCCTCCCATCTCGATCAACGACTCTCTGGCCACCAGACTTCGATGGTGGCTCCGCGTCCCTCGGTTGGCACGACGCGGATTTCGCCGCCGTGCATTTGGGCGATTCTCCAGCTCTTGGATAATCCAAATCCCAAGCCGCGGCCTGCTGGGCGACCGGAATAAAACGGGTCGAACAGATGCTCGCGAACATCGGCCGGGATACCTGGCCCGTCGTCAGTCTGCGTGATGACCGTCCACGGCCGGCCGTCGCGTTCGTCCTGGCGAGCGTCCAGTGTGATCTCAATCCCGGGACGATCACTCGCTTCCAGACTGTTGCGGACGAGGCTACTGAAGAGGACCAGCAACTGCGTGCGATCACCCGAGACCGTGAGTTCTGGTGGAATATCGACGTTGATTTGCGAGGCCTGTTTGACTCGCAGCTCGGCCTGAGATTCCACCGCGCGGTTCACAACGGTCCATAGCTCCACACGCTCGATCCGCGGTTCTGGCGGGCGGGCGAAGAGCATCACATCGCCAATCATGTCGCGAATGCGGAGTGCCTGTCCGCCGATGATCTCGAGGGCATGCCGCCGTTCCGGATCCGTTTCGCCACTCAGCAGCAGTTGAGCTCGCCCGGCGATCGTCGCCACCGGATTGTTGATTTCGTGACCGGCACCCGCGGCAAATTCTCCCAGCGCTTCGAGCTTGCTGGTTTCCAACACGCGTTCGAGCTCGGCCAGAAACTCGTCTTTTTGCTGGGGTGTGATCGACGTCGGAGCCAGCCAGCGATCAAGCATCGCGGCCAACTGCAGACGTAGCGGCTCGGGTCGTCCAACAGTCATCGAATTACAACGTACTTTCTTCCGGATCGGCGGGGCTATTCCTCTAATTATCCTACTTGCCATCATCCTGGGGATAGACCAATACGCGATCATGAGACAGCAGTACCAGATCATCCAGGCCATCCCCGGTCACATCGATGATCAACGATTCTCGTGGTTCGGTTTGCGATTGTTCGCGTTCCGACACGCCCTTCGATTCGAAGAGCTTGAAGGTCAACGCGTGCCGCAAACCCAGCTCCTTCGAGTAATCCAGAATCTCCACATGATGCGACTCGGTCTCCATCAGGGCGAGGTCGGTACGTCCGTCATGATTGAGATCTCCCGCCACCACATCGGCGAGGAATGAATCTTCAATATTGGTTTCAAACGTGGCGAGTTCGTTCAACTTGGGGTCGGTCTGATTGGCATACAGCACGCCGAACTTGCCGCCACCAAACAGCAACAGGTCCTGCAGGCCATCCTCATTGAGATCGGCCACATAGCTGCCGCGATACGGAAACGGCCCGATATCGACTTCGCGCCACGGGCGGAAGGAATTCTCTTCTTTGCGGAGCACTCGCAAGCGTTTGACACCCTGGTCGATCAGGACGATCTCGTTGCCCGGTTGACCATCCAGATTCAACGTTGCTGCACCCACGATTTTCGCAGCCGATTCGAGAGCGCTGAATTGATCCACAACCCGCCACTGGTTCTGCTCGTTGAGTCGTACGTGTCGCACGAAATTGTTGTGAGCGACCAGCAAGGCTGGCTCGTCCTTCCCGCCGACATCGGCGAGTTGTCCGAAGAAGACGTTCGACGCGGAGACGTTCCCCAGCCCGAAGCCCCCTTCACCGGAGACCTCGGTCAGGGCTCCCTTGTCGTCGGATTTCAACAGGATGGCCGGCTTCTCTGAACCCTGGAAAATCAGGAAGTCCAGCTTGCCGTCCGCGTTGGCGTCGTAGGGGACAATCTGCTCGGGATCACCCTTCAAGCTGAGTGGCATCCCCGCCGCAGCACCGAACGGCTTCCATTCGATCTGTCCCTCTTTGGCCACGGCCTGCAGGCTTTTCAGAACGTAAGTGGTCTTGGTCGAAACGCGATCGCGAGCGATATAGATCAGTTCCGGAGACTGGTCGCCATTCTGGTCAGCCAGTGCGAAAACGACCGGTTCCTTTTCAATTGGAATCGCTTGCGGGAACGTCAACCGGCCGGCTTCCATCCGGCTGATGCCCATTGATTTTTCCTTGGGACTCAAGAAGAGAACGTCGGTCACTTTATCATTGAGAACATCGCCGATCCGCACTTCGGTCGCACCGGTGAGACAGGGGTACGATGTCCCTTGATCAAGCCCCAGTCCCTTGCTCTGCTGGAAGAGCAGGACTTGAGACGCTTCCGGATCGGTCACCACGATATCGATGAGCTTGTCGCCATTGATGTCTCCCACAGCCAGATCACGTTCGCGGCTGCCGGCTTGTTGGCCGAAACCGTACTGGACCAGTTGCCCCGCCAATTCCCCGGCCTTGGCTTCAGGCCGCCGAATCTGCGAGACTCGCACGCGACCGGTCTGCCCATGAATGGAGAGAATTTCCAGTCCGGCCTGGCCGTCGATGTCCTTCAATGTTGTCGAACGGGGCTTATCCAGATCGAAACGCAGTTCAGGGCCCAGCTTGCCGTTGGCCGTCTGAAAGCGGGCACACAAAGCGCGGCCGCTGTCGTCATTCGCCAGATAGCAGAGGTCGCCCCGTCCGTCGCCGTCGACGTCGCCGATATGCACGAGCCCTAGCTTGTCCGAGGTATTCATCAAGCGTTCGGGACGCTGCAGTTCTCCATCCTTCTGATACAGAATGAACGTGTCATTCTTGCCGAGGATCGCCACATCGAACTTCCCGTCGCCGTTGAGGTCGCCGGATGCCATCATCCACTGAGCCAGTTGCAAATCAGGCAGACGGAAGGTGGGGCCCGTCTTCCATTCGCCCGCTTCGGGCTGCAGGCGGATCACGAGGCGATCCGGGATACCAATGTAGGCCATATCGGTCCGACCGTCGCCGTTGAAGTCACCTAATGACAACGCCGCCAGAGCCTTATCAACCGAGAACTTCTTGTGCTCGAACCGCCAATCATTCTTGAAACTGTTGACGTCGGTCGTGGTCGAGCGATCTTTCTGGTCGGGAATCTTCTTCCGCTGCAACAGCATATCGATCCGACTGTTGCTGTTATCGATGACCGCCAGATCGTTCAATCCATCGTGATTCAGGTCGCCGGTCAGCATATTGCTGGACCGGGCCTGCAGCTTGAAGATCTCCAAGGGCTTGAAACCAAAGTACTCGGCGAGTTCCGTCGTGGGCTCAGCCGCCTGGGAGGGTTTGCCTCCCAACAACGCCCAGCTCAGGGCTGCGACGACGCTCGTACAAATGAGCGTGCCTAACACAAGCCGCCGTCGGGGAGATGGAGTCTTTCGCTGCATGCTCGAGTTCCAATTGTCTATGTTGCCTGAGCGTCGATGAGTCGTCCGCTGACCGATCTAGACTGCCCACTAAATTGCGCTGACGGCACAGTTTAACAGATGCCAGCGGTCGCCGTCACGGGCTCGGACCCGACTAGCGAAGTCAATCTGACAGTCGCCGAATGCTTTCATAAGTCCCATAAGTCCTATCCGTCCCATAAGTCCCATCGTTTTCATGGGACGAATGGGACTTATGGGACCAATGGGACTTATGGGATCAGGCATTCCGACCAGGCCGGTTGCCGCGGGCTGACTAGCCCCCTAGAATCCCAAATCTGACGTTCCTTCGCTCTGCCCGAGGTCATTATGTTTCGCGTTACCCAGGAAATTGATTTCTGTTACGGGCATCGGTTGCTCAATTATGCTGGAAAATGCCGGCATCTCCACGGGCACAATGGTCGCGTCTTGATCACGCTCGAAGCGCAGGAACTCGACTCGCGGGGCATGCTGGTCGATTTCAGCGACATCAAGCACTCCATCAGGACGTGGGTCGACAACGAACTCGATCACCGCATGATTCTCAACGAAGCCGACCCGATGGTGTCGGTTTTGAAGGAACATCTCGAGCCGCTGTTCCTGATTCCGCACAATCCGACCGCGGAGAATATCGCCCGTTTGATTTTCGAAGAGACCAAAACGCGAGGTTTCCCCGTCGTTGAAGTCTGCCTCTGGGAAACGCCGAAGTCCTTCGCGACGTATCGTGACTGATGCAGCCTGCGCTGAGCAATTTGCTAGAAAAAATAAGAACGACTTCGCTCCCCTCTCCCCGGGGTACCAGGGCAAGGGGAGCAGAGTCATATTGAACATCAGGCTGGTCAGAGACAATTAGAAGGAAATTCGCGTGAACTCCGAGCCCGCACCTCCTGATGCGGAAATGCTACCCGGAACGCCGCTGCGCCCACCATTTGGTGTGAATCTCTTCTTCCGCATCGCCGCCGGCCTGGTGCTGTTGTTCGTGGTGACGATTTTCGCACTGATCGCCATTCTGTTCGGCGATCCAGCCGCTCCCATTTCCAAATGGCTGGACCAGAATGGCATGCAGCTCATTATTGGCGAGATGTGCGCGATCCTGATCACCGGCGCGCTGGCAATGACGGTGGATCGCTGGCAAGCCTTGCAGCCGCCTTCACCGACGGAACAGGCGTTCCAAAGCAAGTGAATTTCGTTCACAATCTGTACATCTCATTTTGTCGCGCAATCCCATGCTCGCAATTTGATGTGTTGATTATGTTATATAAACTGATCAATAACGCCTGTTGCCGATCGCGGTTTTTGCTCGAAAATGCACCGCAAATCTGAAACTGGTGGCGTTTCGTAAACCTCGACACATCAATACTTTGCGAAACTCGACAGGTCGTCGCATTTGACTCATACGTTTTCTAAGCTATGAATCAGAGTTGCAACACGTTGTGTGACGTCAGGCCACAGTCCTGATTTCACAACGTGTGACGATACCAGAAAAGTTTTCGACGCCTGTCTGTGCAGACAGAAATCGTTTGTGAATAAGGTTGTTGTCATCAGTGACCTCATCGTCGCTGCCTGGCATTCGACCGCGAGATCAGGTTGAAATCCCGAAACGTGCTCAGTCCAAAATCTCAACCGTCTCGAAAATCCAGTCCGGATCGCACACCAAAACCGCCTCCGGAACCGGCAGAGAAAAAAGATCTCGAACGCAGTTTGGAAACGGATCAAACTACTTTGGCCCCCGATCCACGGATAGAGGAACTCGAGGAGCTCGTTCATGAAAAGAACGAGTTGCTGGAGGTTCTCACTGAGAGGTTAGAGCTCGCCGCCGAGCAACTCGATCGAGTCCGGCGTCAGGGTGGCCCATTGGAATCGGCCAAAGCACTTCCAGCGACGCCGTTCGAGGACCCCGCCCTCACCGATGATTTGCGCCAGATGCTCACCGACTGGCAGGACCTGCGAGGCCGCGGCTATTTTGGAGCACTGGAAGAACGCCTGGATGGCATCCAGGGGATGGTCTCGCAGCTTCGATTTGAGCCCGCCCGCAGCAGTCGTCCGCCGGAAGAAGAGCGCCCGAAATCGGTCGCCGACATTCTTGCCAAGCATGGCTACGATGCGAACGCCGCGGTCGAAGAGAAGCATTCCCCAGAAGGTTCCGCGGACACGGACATTGCTCCCTCCACGGATTCCCTGCAACTGCCCGATCCCCCGCCACACGTCGACGTGGAAAACGGCTCGACGCAAGAACTGCGTGAAGGCCTGCGGGAGCGTGAGGAGTACATTGCCCGGCTCAAGGATTACTTGATCGCCATCGATGCGGCGAACCAGTTGCCGTCACCGCCGCCGGACTTGGGAGTCCTCACGGCTGACCAGAAACAGGCGATGGAAAACTGGGAAGCGTCGATTCGCAAAGAGATCCGGCAGACGCAGATTCAATTATGGATTGAGCGCGCCCAGATCTCGCGTGAGCAGATGCGAGTCAGCCAGATGGAACATCATCTCGAAACGGAGACCCGCCGCATCGGCATGACGAAGCAACGTTCCGGCGGAGCTCCTGAAACACCCGCAACCGATCCCCAGAAGGGGAAGAACTGGCTCGGACTGTTTGGCAACAAGTAGGCTCGTTGCGGCCGGGAATTCGCGAGTATTCGTCGAATGTTTACGCGGTATGAGAGTATGAGAGTATGAGTGATAGAGGGTAACGAGAGCTTACGACCTCGTTTTGACGGCACTGTCACTCCGTTACTCTCACACACTCAAACTCTCATACAACATCTCTATTCCTTCGCATCTAATTCGAAGTTCAACGGCTCCATACCAGGCTTCACGCTCGCGGTCAGGCCAGACGTCTTGATATCGCCATATTTCTTGGGAATCAGGCTGAGCACTTCGGGCGGGGGAGCATTCGGATTCGGCGGGACGCCCGGCGGCAGTGCTTGCGCGGTGCCCAGATCCAGGCTGGTGATGCGCACCAGATATTCACCGGCGATGACGCCCGGCGACGATGCGCTCGTCATCATCGTGAATTTTCCGTTCTTAATCAGCCCCGTCGCGGGCTGACCGATCGCAGGATCCTTGGGGGCAAACCCCACGGTCCCCTCTTCCAGCGGTGCTCCATCGAATTGGACCGTTCCGGTCACGGGAACCGAGCCTGAAATGCCGCCCGATTCTGCGCAGCCGACGAGACTCAATGCGACCAACGTCAGACAAATGGATGTCGTCCAGAGTTTCATTTGTGCAATTCCTTCAATAAACGCAGCCCCCGGGGCGAAAGCTCCACGGGGGCTGAATGTGATTATGATCTGCGAGTGATTTCGGTACTAAAATTCGCCAATCGTCTTACCGTCAGACTTGTGACTGAGGTAGTTGAGGGTGGCGAAGTCGACGTTGTCGCTGATGAAACGCACGCTGCCATCGGCCAGACAGGCGTGTGCTCCGCCGACGTGGGCACTGCCCATACCGGCGTTGTATTGCAACCCGGTCGGATAGCCATATTGGGGGACCGTGGCGGTCGGAGGCTGCCGCAAGGTGCTGTTAATCTTGTAGGCGGTGGCAAACCCATAGGCTTGAATCGCGAACATGCCAAAATAGCTGTTGCCTTCAGGGCGGACTTCCCCCAGGGCAATCGTATTGCTGGTACCGTCGGTGACGTCGCGGATCCGGCTGGCGTAGTACCAGGCCGCGTTACCCATCGAAAAGATTCCTGACCTTGCGGTGACGTTCGATCCCGCGGCGCTTCGCGCGCAATAAGCGGGCATACCCGCCACGCCACAGTCGGTGGTCGAATAGTCGCCATAGGACATGGGACCCGCACACACCATGTACGAGGCACCCTGGGTGTTTCCGAAGCCGTCGTAGCTGCCGAGGGTCGAGGCAAACGGATTGCTCGGACAGGCTTGGAACGCCCAGGTTCGCCCGGCGTAGATCGCGTTATTGGGGGCCGACGCCGAAGGCGCAGAGAAATTCAGCGAGTTGTAGGCATTCGCCTGGTCCACATACGGGAAGATGAACGAGTTGAAAGTGTGCCCGTTGTAGTCAGCGGCTCCCGACGAGTTGATGACATTGATGGACGCCATCGGGAAAGTCAGAGCCGTGTCGTGATAGTTGTGCAGCGCCAACCCGAGCTGCTTCATATTATTCTTACATTGCGACCGGCGAGCCGCTTCGCGCGCCTGTTGGACGGCGGGCAACAACAGAGCAATCAATACGGCGATAATCGCAATAACCACCAACAATTCAATGAGCGTAAAACCTTGACGTCGAGCGCGCACGAAACAACCTCTTTCCTAAAAAGACAGAACACCCAATACACAATCGAATCTGCATAACTATACATGATAGATGTTAAAGAGACGACCCATTAGACGGTAGTGAATGCGGTTAATTCCCCGCAATCTCTACATATTCCCGCATAATCAGAAAAATGACGGGGCAAACGAAAGAATTAGACTTGAAGTCTTCGCGGCCAAAAGACGATGCAGAGGCACTTAACAATCGCCCTGCAGTCTATCCGTAAGATCAATGAATTCAGCCAGATATGGCTAATCCGTGTTTGATGAATACTAGCCCGAAGCGCAAGCGAGTGCATTCCCACATTGTCATCGTCGGGAAATTCACTCGCTCGCGCTTCGGGCTAGTATTCGCGGTCGCTCCGCAGCCGGCAAACTGGGTTAAATGCACTCGTCTGACATGGCCTAGTGAAGAATATCTTGACGGGAGGTGGGAACCGTTCCGTCTAGAAAAGTGCGTTGCCACAGCTCGAATACCAGCAGACTCCACAGGCGATAGCTGTGATCCCACAACCCGCGGACATGCTCGTCCACCAGTCGCCGCACTTGTGCCGGCTGAAAGAATCCCCGGTCCAGACTACTCGGGGCCAGCAACACATCTTCGACCAGCGGTCTTAACTCGTCGCGAAACCAGTGATCGAGCGGCACGCCGAAGCCCATTTTCTTGCGTGACTGAATCCGTTTCGGCAGGAGATCTGCGAATGTGTCGATGAGAATCTGTTTACCGTGTCGGCCGTGAATCTTCCATTCGATGGGCAACCGAGCCGCGAAGTCGACGACTTCATGATCCAGAAACGGCGAACGAGCCTCCAATGCGAAGGCCATGCTGGCGATGTCGACCTTCGTCAAAATGTCACACGGCAAATACGTGAGGACATCGGCACACGTCGTCCGGGTGACGAAATCGCGATCGGGACATTCCTCGTAGGCCTGGAAGAGAAACTCCGCCGGATCATGACCGTTCAGACTCGACCGGAATTCGGGGGTATACAGGTCGGCTCGCCGTTCGTCGTCGAAGATACTGACCCATTTGAGGTACCGCCGGCGCGGCTCCAGCGCAATCGCCGACAACAACCGCTTGAGCCGCCGGCGTTTTGAATTCTGACGCACCGACGCCGGCAGATTCTGCCAGACGGACGAACCCATCCAGTTCCGCAGAAATTGAGGCAGCCGATCGGCCCATTGCCCCAGTTTGACCGCCTGATAACGCTGATAGCCCCCGAACAGTTCGTCCCCGCCATCACCGGACAACGACACGGTGACCTCGCGGCGAGTCATCTCCGACAGATACATCGTCGGGATGGCCGAACTGTCAGCGAACGGTTCGTCGTAATGCCAGATCAGCTTCGGCAAGATTTCCAGAGCGGACGGCTCGACGACCTGTTCGTGATGTTCGGTCCCAATGTGTTTCGCCGCTTCGCGCGCGTAATCTCGCTCGTCGAACGCCGCCACGGGGAAGCCGATTGAAAACGTCTTCACCGGCCGGGACGACAGGCTTTGCATCAAGCCAGCGATAATCGTCGAGTCAACTCCCCCCGATAAAAACGCCCCCAGCGGGACATCACTGCGCATCCGCAGTTTAACCGCCGTAGTAAGTATCTCCCGCAACTGTCGGCGAGCATCCTCAATGGACGAAAATTCTTTCACAGCCGGGGGAGGGCTGTAGGCCGGCTGCCAATACCGTTCGACCCGTAGCTTGCCGTCTTGATACAGAGCCCAGTGAGCGGGCGGAAGTTTTTTGAACCCTTTCAAGATCGACTTGGGGTGCGGCACATACTGGTAGGTCAAGTAGTCATCCACGGCTTGCCGATCGAGCTCACGCGGAACTCCGGGAACCTGCAGCAACGCCTTCAATTCACTGGCAAACATCAGCCGCTGGGCTTCCTGCCGGTAAACAAGCGGCTTCTTCCCCAGTCGATCACGAGCTAGGAATAACGTCCGCTGCTTCTGATCCCAGATGGCAAACGCAAACATGCCCCGCAACTGTCCGACACAGTCCGGGCCGTATTGCTCGTAGAGATGAACGATGGTCTCGGTATCGCTGGAGGTCCGGAACGTATGACCGCGTTTGATCAGCGACGCCTGTAGTTCCTGGTAGTTGTAGATCTCACCATTGAACGCGATCCAGATCGTCCCGTCTTCATTCGACAGAGGCTGATGTCCGCCTCCCAGGTCGATAATCGACAGCCGGCGATGCCCCAGGCAGCCTCCCGGTCCCGGACCACCGGGAGACTCGTAAGTGCCGGCATCATCGGGACCGCGATGCGCAATCGCATCGATCATCCGACGCAACACGGCCTGATCGAAGGGAGCCGAATCAGAGGTCCAGGCCACTCCCGCGATGCCGCACATAATTGCTCTTGGTCTCGTTGAGTATCGTGGGACGGGTCTCCAGGCCCGTCCGTCCCGCGACGCCCCGGAAATCTCAGTGAATTTGCATTATTGAACGACTAGGCGAACCGGGCGGCGTAAGCCTCCGGATTCTTCTTTTTGCCACAGAATGACACAGAAGAAACACAGAACTGGCAAGCAAGATTTTCTCTAACTTCTGTGTTTCTTCTGTGTCATTCTGTGGCTCAAAACTCTTCGTTTCTTCCGCTGTTGCGTGTCGTGACATCATGCCATCGACATTACGTCACACAAACACCACACCGCCAAACGAATCCCACCAATTATTTCTTCGGTTCCGCCGGAGTTCGCTTCTGCTCCAGCAACCATTTGTAGAGCGCCGGATTGTTGTAAGTCTCAGTCCAGGAATCATGCCCCGCGTCAGGATAAACGGTGAACTTCGGCTTGGCCCCGGCTTTTTCCAGCGCCACCACCATATCCAACGAACCGCTCAACGGAACCCCCGTGTCACGAGCCCCGTGAAAAACCCAGGCTGGAATGTGTTTGATTTTGTCGGCCGCGCCCGGTTCGCCCTTACCACAAATGGGGACCAGCGCCGCAAAGCGATTCGGCTCGGCGATCGCCCAATCCCACGTCCCGAAGCCCCCCATACTCAGGCCGGTCAGACAGATGCGATCCTGATCGACCGAGTATTTCGCAATGAAATTGTCCAGCATGCCCGACAACAAGAATGGCGTCCAGCGCTGTTTTTCCGGGCATTGTGGCGACACGACAATGAACGGGAACTCGGGGTCTGATTCGACCAGCTTGGGAGGTCCATGCACCTTCACCAGATTGAGATCGCTGCCCCGTTCGCCAGATCCATGCAGGAAGACAAGCACCGGCCATTTCTTGGCTTTGTCGGCTCCGTAGGCCTTGGGAAGATGCACGAGGTAGTGCATCTGGATCTTGATCTCAGCCGATTCGGCCTGCTGTTTGCCGGGTTCGGCCGCAGCAGCCGGAAGACTATTCAGCAGCACACACAGACCCAAGGCAATTCCAACGTAGCGCATGAGGAACTCCTGCAGAAATGAGACCCATTCCGGACCAGCGCCGGGTGTGATCCCACATTATCGAAACCGCGGGCGAGATGCCACGGGCAATTTATTCCCAGGCAAACCGCGCCGCCATCGGCATCCGCCGGCCGCTGCCGAAGGCTCGTTGAGACAACTTGATCCCCGGCGGCATTTGGCGGCGTTTGAACTCGTTCCGATCGAGACGCGTGGCGACCCACCGGACGACCTCTTCCGAGAATTGCCGGGACAACGTCGCGATCGACAGCTCCTGTTCGATCAACCCTTCCAGGATGGCGTCGAGCACCGGGTACGGCGGCAGCGTGTCCTGATCGACTTGATTGGGCGCGAGCTCCGCACTGGGCGGCTTGGACAACGATCCGGCCGGAATGACTTCCCGGCCTTCGCGCACCTCGTTGATGTAGTGCGACATGGCATAGACGTCCTTCTTGAAGACGTCACACAGCACGGCGAAGCCGCCGGCCATATCGCCGTAGAGAGTGCAGTAGCCCACGGCCAATTCGCTTTTATTCCCCGTCGCCAAAGCCAGCCAGCCATGCCGATTGCTGCGGATCATGACACTGGCACCTCGAATCCGAGCCTGCAGATTTTGATCGGCCAAACCCGCCGGTTGGCTCAGCAGGTCCTCGGCCAGCACCGCCTGGGCTTCGTAGGCCGAATGGATATCATCAATGCCCACAATCTGGCAGTCGACCCCCAGATTCCGGGCCAGGGCGATCGCATCGTCCACACTGTGCTGGCTGCTATATCGGCTGGGCATGGCGAGACCATGCACTCGCCCGGGACCGAACGCCTGGGCTGCAATATAACAGGCCAAAGCACTGTCGATCCCCCCCGACAACCCCAGCACACAATCGCGGAATCCACTCTTGAGAGCGTAATCCTTCAGCCCCAGAATCAGCGCGTCAAGCAAGTCCGCTGGACGAGTCCGTTCCGCTCGCGGCGCGGGCACCGGCAAGTCATCGAGATCCACAATCGCCAGGTCGCTGTCAAACGATTGCAACCGCCGCACGGTCTGTCCGGCCGCGTTCACGACCAGGCTATTGCCGTCGAAAACCAGGTCGTCATTGCCGCCCACCTGATTCACAAACACGAACGGACGCTTGTGACTCGCCACATGTCGCCGGACAATTTCTTCACGGCGGTTCGGCTTGTCGATTTCAAACGGGCTGGCCGACAGATTAATGAAGCAATCGACCCCCGCCGCGGCCAGTTCGGCAATCGGATCGCGACGATTCTCGGGTGCCAGATGATAGGACGTGCCGGCCTCTCCGTGCCAGGCATCCTCGCAGATGTGAACGCCCCAGCGACGCCCCAAGAATTCCAGTGGCGCCGCAAATTCGGCCGGGAGAAAATAGCGACGCTCATCGAACACGTCGTAATTCGGCAGCAGACATTTGCGGATCGTCTGGACTCGCTCCCCGTTGAGCAGCAGGCTCGCGGCATTCGCCACACGTCCCGCGGGCACATCGTGCGTCGTGGGGTGCCCTACCAGCGTGGCCAATCCGTGCGGCAGGTCTCGGGCAAGCGATTCGACAGCTCGATCACAGGCCTTCGCGAAACCCTCGCGCAAGAGCAAGTCCTTCGGCGGATAACCGCTGATCACCAATTCGGAAGTGACCAACAGTTGCGCCTGAGCCTCATGGGCCTTGCGAGCCGCCGCGAGGACCAGTTGCCGGTTTCCTTCCAAGTCACCCACAATGGGATTGAGTTGAGCTAAAGCAATTCGCATGTCGTATCCGCAGGATCCAATGAAGATCATTTCGATCGGGGATTATACGCAATTGAGATGCAAGCGGCACGCCGTAAGCCGAAAGGTTGTCGGCGAATTTCGAGAGCCTACAAGATGAAATCAAACCTTTCAGATATCCACGCAAAACGGTCGTAGATTCCAGTGCAATCAAAGAATGCGAAATACAAGATCTCACGCAAAGGCGCCAAGGCGCAAAGAACGAAGAAATGAATTCTTTGCGCCTTGGCGCCTTTGCGTGAGATAATTCTTCTTACTAAACCACCGACAGTTACCTATCGGTAGGCACCAAATGAAAGAAGATGCCCTCTAATACAGCGAATGCAAGATCTCCAGCAACTCGCCATCCGAAACCTGCCGCGGATTCCCATCCAGGCTGTTCCCGTGCGAACTGCGAACAATCGCCGGGAATTGGTCCGTCTTAACGCCCAACTCGGCCAGATGACGAGGGATCTTCAATTCCTCGAGCAATTGCGATAACAGATCCAGCCCCGCTTCAATCGCCGCCCGGGGACTCGCCCAATTGCGGCCCGTTAAGGCGGTCATCACGCGGGCCAGTTCGCCTTGTTGAACCTCGGAATTGATCCGAATCGCAGTCGGCAAGAGCATCGCACAAGCCAGGCCATGCGTGATTCGACAATGCACGCCCAAAGCCGCCGCAATCCCGTGCGCCACCCCCAATCCCGAATTCGCAAGTGCCATACCGGACAGCAACGCCGACTGAGCCAGCAACTCACGCGCGGGTCGGTCGTCGGGGCAGTGAAATGCTTTTCGCAAAGCCGGTACGACACCCTCCAGCCCGCGTAACGCCAAAGCTTGCGGGATCGGTTTGGCCCGGCACGAGATATCACTTTCAATCAATTGCGTGATCGCATCCAAACCCGTCGCTGCCGTGACATGCGGAGGCACTGTGACCGACAGCTCAGGATCGATGAGCACCAGTCTCGGCACCATGAGGTCGGAACGAAGACTCTTCTTAAACGGCGGATCGTACGAGGAAATCACCGCGTTCTTGGTGGCCTCGGAACCGGTACCGCTGGTCGTGGGCATCACCACGAGCGGCAACGGCGGTTTCTCAATCTTGAGCCCCTTACCGACCCCTTCCAGGAAATCCCGGACTGTATCGCCATGATGGTTGGTGACGATGGCTGCCGTGGCCTTGGCTAAGTCAATCGCCGATCCACCGCCGATTCCCAGCACGATGTCACCGTCACCAGCCTGCAAGGCACGCAGCTTGGCGACAAGCTGGTCGACATCGGGAACTTCCGGCTCATGTGAGATCGATCCACATTGCACCGTCTCAATTCCCACCACAGTGAGCGATTCGCACAGCGTATCGAGCGTCCCGTTCTGGGACAGCGTGCGCGATCCCGAGATCAAGAAGACCCGTCGACCGAGACCGCGGATGTGTTGGCCAAGTTCGCTCCGACGCCCCCAGCCAAACACGATTCTGGACGGAGCGAAGAAGTCGTAAGCGGGCAAGTTTGGAAGCATGTTCTGAAGCCACCATTGATTTATTCCGGGCGAGCCGGGCGGCGTAAGCCCCCGGATTCTTGGGCCATTTCTAAAACACAGAGGCACAGAGATCACAGAGTTGCGGTATTTCTCTGTGATCTCTGTGATCTCTGTGATCTCTGTGCCTCTGTGTCTCCCAATCTGATCGAAAAAAATCCGGGGGCTTACGCCGCCCGGCTCGCCAAGTTTAACGGTGCAGCGCTGCTGATTGGAAGCACTCGACCCGACTCAGAGAGTCGGGCTACAGACGGTGGCTACGCCGCGTCGTGCGGATAGTAGATCGACAATTCCGGCGGTACGTGCGGGCCGCTCATGTCGTCCGCTTCACCCGGCTTCTCCACCGCAGAGCCCTGCCCCACCGGGTTCGGTTGAGCATTCTGCTGCAGATGCAGGCTGAGCCGCGACCACAGGGTCAACAACGCCGGCAGCAACACGGCAGAAACAAACAGGCAACTGCCGACACCAATCGTCAGCACCATGCCGATGCTTCGCAACCCGCGATGAGCGGCCAGGATCATGCTGGCGAAACCGGCCATGTTCGACATCGATGTCAGGAACAACGCGTTGATTAAACTGGGAGTCGTCCGGTATTCCCCCAGCTTCTGCAGCCGGAAGTCATGCATCACATGCACGCCATTGTCGACGCCGATTCCCAGGATCAACGGCAGGATGATCAGGTTCGCCGGGTTCAGGTCCACATGCAAAACTCCCAACGTCCCGAGCGTCATCAACGCACCAGCCAGCGGCGGCATCAACGACAACAGAATATTGAAGAAGCCCGAAGTATCCAGGAACGCCACCAGCGTCAACGTCATCAAGACATAAGCCAGCGCCAGGACCTGATAGTCAATCGGCCGCCCCAGCCAGACCAGGCCACCCGCCAATGCGAGCACCCCACCCAGCGGAGCGATCAATCCCAGCAACGTATTTCGCAAGTTCAGGAAGTCGATCAACAACACGAGGTAACTGGCCAGCAACGCATACATCGCGACCGTCTCGTAACTGCTGCGAATCTGGCGTGAGGCTTCGTAATTCTGCAGCGGAATGCCGGTGACATCAGGATCAACCGACCGCACTTCATCGATGAATTTTTTAAGGGGCTCGATGTCCCAGATCTCTTCCTTGGGATAGATCTGCAACAGCCACTTGCCCTGCTTACTGACAAAACGTGAGACCAGTGCCGAAGGAAGATCCTTCACACCAACAGATTCGGAATCCGCGACCGACTTCAGGCCTTTGAGCCGCATCAACAAGTCGCCCGTCATCCGTTCCTGGAACTCGGTCAACAACGCGACTTGCTGCATGATGGGCATGGCGGCCAGGCGTTCTTCGATCAGCACCAGCTTGTCGGACAGTTCGGGGGCTTCCACCAGTTTCGACGTCTGCAACTGATCGATGAATTGGGCGAGTGTCCCATTCAACGCACCGGGAGTCGCCACGTTACGCGGCGGCATGCCTTCCGGAAGATTGGCGAGCAAAACTTCCACACCCTGCACGAGCAACTCGGTCTCGGCCGCCGCGTACTTGGGCATCACCGACGCGACTTCCTCGACCCGCTGCACTTGCGGCAACGCTTCAAACTTGCGTTTCAACTCCAGCGCCGCCTGAGGCGAATCGGCCAGCGACACGGCAAACAGCAGGCAGTTGTCAGACTCTTGAACGATGCGTTTCTGAATCTTGACCGACTCGAGACCTTCCGCCTGCATATTCATCAGGTTGTAGTCGTATTTGACTCGCAAACCGTATCCCGCCAGCAACACCACCAGCGCCAGCGCCACGACCGACACCACAGCAGGATGCTGCGACGTCATCTCGCGCAATGTCTTTCCATTGAACGGCGAGGGGATCGGAGAAGGCTTGAAGAACTGATCGATGAAGGCAATCAACGCCGGGAGGAACGTGAACGCGGCCACCGCACACAGCAGGATTCCGCCACCTGCAATCAACCCGAGCTCCGCGACTCCCAGGAAGTCGGTGAAGACGGCACAGAAGAACGCCAGCGAGGTCGTCGCGGCCGCGGTGAGAATACCCGGGCCGACGGTGCCGGAGGTCTCCAGCAAGGCATCGGGCAGGGTCCGGCCTGACTGGCGCAATTCCATGTACTTCGATAAGAAGAGAATCGCGTAATCGATCCCCAGTCCGACGACAATCGCGACGAACGAGACCGACAGAATATTCAAGTGCCCAACGGTGGCCGTCGTGAAACCGAACGACCAGGAAGTCGCCACGGCCAGCATCAACATGGCCATGATCGGAAAGCGAATACCACGGAAGCCGAGCACCAGCAGGATCCCGACACCGGCGTATGAAATGATCGATTCCCAGACCATCGCGGACTGAGACGATCGCATTTCGTCGTATTCCAAAACGGGGATGCCCGTGACTCCCAGCTTGACCTTGGGATGCGTTTCTTCCGCATCCTTCAAGATCTCCCGGATCCGCTCAATGGACCGTTTGGCCCCTTCGAACCCGGCGTCTTCGGTGGTCGGCTTGACCAGCAGGAACCCCAGCGTCCCACGCTGATTCAGGTTGTAGGTGATCTGCGGCCCCGTTTTCGCCTGTTTGGCGTCGAGCTGAAACAGGCCTTCCCACGGTGAATGATACGACTTCTCACCGCTCACGAATTCCAGCAGGCTGCTCGAAAACGTCTGCGCCAGTTGCATCTGAATTGCGGCGACTTGCTCAGCATTCGGCATCTTTTCCGATTGCTGCAACTGGTACCGCAAACCCTGGTAGATGCGGTTCAGATTGAGCAGATTCCAACGGCCTCGCAGGACGGGCCCGAACTCTTCCAGCCGCGTCAGCAACATCTCCAATTGCACCGGCGCCAGGTACTGCAGCCCCTTGTGCTGGAGGTGCGTCGTATCGACTTTATAGAGGACTTCCGAGAAATTCTCAGGTTCACGTTCGAGTTGCGACCCGAGATCATCCAGCGTCTTCTGGATTGTCGCGCGGTCCTGACCTTCGACCACGACCACCATATCGGCCATATCGCCGAAGTCTTTGGTGAAGGCCATCCACCGCTGATGATAGGCGGCGGTCGGATTGATCAGGTCGGCACGCTTCGTCTTGAAGCCTAAATGATTGGTGGCGTAGACGCTGCACAGACCGCAGACGACGGCCGTCAGCAACAGGATTGACAGCGGGAAATTTGCCGCCAGATGAGTGACCGCTCGCAGTGCGCGGGCAACCCCCGAGCGATGCTCCGTGGGAGTCTCAACGGGAAGGTCAGTAGGCGCACGGTGCGACTCACCCGTCGCTGGATCAGCGTCAGGATTGGCAAACACGGCGTCAAGATGAAGATCCATCAGGGAGATCGTCTCTTACACGGCAGGCATGGAAATGAGGGCGGGAAGTTGTGAGAAGTTATCAGGTTCCACCCTGGCAGGACGCTGTGGGTGAAATACCTAACGCATTCTCGCGAAACGAGAAACAGCCGACAGGCCGAGCCCCGGTTTCGGAAAGCGCGGCGGATTCTATCGGCGACCCAAAAGCGACACAAGGTGGCTTCCGCCCCAGCATCCCCCTCAAATTGCCCAATATGACGGCAAACTCAGCGTGACCGTCGTCAATTCAACTATGACCGACCGCCAACTGACTGGCAAGACGAAACGTATGTCTATATGCCGCACGAGGTAGCATTGTCAGTGTGATTGGGATGGCATCCGCGGCTAAAGAGAAACCCAGAGCGGCCGAAAGTACTCGGCCCGCTCTGGGTTTCAAAATCTCGTCTGATGTGGGGACGCTCGCCAGAGCGGGCTGGGAGGGCGAGGCTCCCGCCGAGCCCGCTCTGGCGAGCTTTAGCTCGGAGTCCGCCGGAGGCTGTTGTCATGCCTCCGGCGGACGCCGACCTGCGGTCGCTTTAGGCTCGGCGGGGTACCCTCTGGGTCCCTCGCCCTCCCAACCCGCGCGGTACGTCAGGTATTAATCTCAAACCCCTCCCGCTGAGCACGACTAATCATCTTGTTCGCCTCATCATCCCCAACGAACACCTCCTTCACCGGATCCCATTCCAGCTTCCGCTGCAACCGCACCGCAATATTGCCGAGGTGACAGGCACTCACCGACCGGTGCTGGCTGACCGCATCCGAAATCGGCGACTTCCGCGACTTCACGCATTCGAAGAAGTTCGCCATGTGGTTCCCCGGCTTGCCGCTAGGGTAGAGTTCCACCATCAGGGCGTTGACCTTGTCCATCAATCCCTTGTCGGCGTCCTGCTCCTCAATCGGCTTACCCGTGACCCGCCCGCGGTTGACCTTAATCCGGCCTTTGTCCCCTTCGAACACGACGAACTCATCGCCGGTCACAATCTGCAATTGAATATCACGCGGATAGGTGTATTCAATGATCGGTTCCTTCGGAGTATTAAATCCGTTCGGAACATTGGGCAGCTTGGTCTTCGTCCCATCGATCGTCGAGGGCCCCGATTGATCCATCGCCAAACCCCATTGAGCAATATCCATGTGATGGGCACCCCAGTCGGTCACGATGCCGCCCGAGTACTCATACCACCAGCGGAAATTGAAGTGGCAGCGTTGCGGGCAGTAGTCGACCAGCGGAGCCTGTCCCAGCCAGGTGTTCCAGTCCAGCGACTTCGGAATCTCCTGCTTTTCGAACGGGCCGCCGACACCGGTCGACAACGGCAGGCTGACGGTCACCTTCTGGATCTTGCCCAGTTGCCCACTGCGGACAGTCGCGACAGCCCGCAGAAACACCAGCGAATTCTCGCTGCGCTGCTGAGTCCCCACTTGCAAAACCTTCCCCGTTTCTTTGACGACCGCGACAATCTGCTGCCCCTCTTTAATCGTCAGCGTCAGCGGCTTTTCGCAGTACACGTCTTTGCCGGCCTGCAAAGCATCAATACAGATTTTGGAGTGCCAGTGATCGGGGGTGCCGATCGTAACCACATCGATATCCTGCCGATCGAGCAACGTGCGGTAATCCCCGAGTGCCTCGGCCTTGGTATTTTGAATCGCACGTTGAGCATGCGCAGAATCCACATCCGCCACAGCAATCAAATCGGCAAATTCGCGAGCCCGATTCATGATGCCGGTCCCCTGCCCTCCGACACCAATGGACCCCAACCGCGGGCGATCATTCTTGGCCTTATTTTCAGCCTGATAGCCGTAGCACAAGTCCCCCAGAAAAGCAGGCAAAATCGCCCCGGCCGCGGCAGCACGGCCCGTGTTTTCCAGGAACTGACGACGATTTTGACGCTGTGACATCGGTAAACTCCTGAGGCTGAAGTAAACGGCGACCGCGGATTCTTCGCCGTAGGATAGGCATCCTGCCAGTCTTTTGTCACCTCAAGCGACAAACCCGCAGCCCATTCATCCCACGATCGCCAGGTTGATCGCCACAGACTTTTGAAGTTGCGCTCTGATCGAGAATCCATTACCTGATTCTTGATCGCTCCATATGAAATTGGTTTGCGCGTCGGCCAACGAAGAATAATCTCACGCAAAGGCGCGAAGGCGCAAAGAAAAGAAGAGGATGTTTTTTACCGTTGGGCGTTGGAACTTTGCGTCTTGGCGCCTTTGCGTGAGATATTCCGAATTCTTCAATGATGGGCGAACGCATTTAGCGCAACTTCAAAACCAAAGACTTTTGATCCATCGTTTTGTCGCTGCGCGATAGACAGGCAGGATGCCTATCCCATGGGGGATCAAGACTCCCGCGGCGCAAACGTCCCGATCGCCTCTATCCCTTCGCCCGAGACCTCCAGGACTTCGGCCGTAACGGGATGTCCAGACTCGTTGTATTCGTCCAGCACAACTTGTCCCAGGCGGCCTAGAAAATCCTGGTCATCGCACGACAACACGTAGACAAAGTCACGAGTCGGCGCGACCACAAACACAGGCCAGCCCAACGTCGGCGAAACCAATTCACGAAACGCCGGCGACATGATCAGCGACGCCTTGAACGGTGTCTCATCCGTCGCCAGCATGCCAAGTTTCACCCCGTCAATCTCATCGATTTCCAACTTCGTGTCGGCGACGAGTTGATCCATGTTCTGATTCGCCTGGTCGATCACGTCATCGCGCGTCACCCCCCAATCGGTGAGCATCGAGTCGACAATCCAGGCGATGCTGGAACCATCGGGCGGGGTGAAGACATAAACTTTGAGCAACGTGTCGGTGACCGGCTCATGCAGAACATCATCAAAGCCCGTCTCGTAATTGGACGGTTCCAGCGAGTACCGGATGAAAGGTTGCACCGACTCCCAATCCGGAGTCTCGCCTGCCAGAGCGGCATCCAGTTGTTCCGCGAAGCGCGAGACCACACTAGCGTCATTATCGCGGGCATAATCGCGACGCATATTTTCGAGACTGACAGTCAGCGTAATCTCGCCGACAACAATCTCGTAGACGCCGTCCTCAATGACCTCGTAGTCAAATCCACGCGCATCGAGTTCCGCCTCGAACAACTCATCAGCCACGGCATGCGGTGGTTCATCAGCAGCGGTCATGATCCGGCACCACAAGAAGAAACTTGATCAACAATTATCCCGCAAAAAGTACATCCTTAGTTCTTATTCGTGTCATTGGTGTGATTCGTGGTTAAGAATCTCCTGAGCAGAAGGACCACGACTTACACCAATGACACGAATAAATCCTAGCAAGAGACAATCTTAATTTACGGTCCAAATGATTTGTGGTTTTGTCGGCGATTTAAGGCATTTCCATCAACCGAATCCGGCGATATTCCATCTGCCCGCAGTCCCCTTCGAGTCCAATCGGCCCCGTCTCGGGCAGCTTCAACATCGCCTCCAGGACTTCGCCGTTGCAAGTGCAGTAGGCGACGTTGTCCTTCACCGTCACGACCATCTCGTTCCAGTCCTGGGCCTTATACTCTTTGAGATTCTTATACGGCCCCGCGACCGGATAGTCGCGACATTGCAGTTGCGGTTTGCGAATGAAGACGCCGCTGTCGGCATTGGGCGTCGCCCGGAATTCCAGCTTGAGCACAAAGTTCTTCGGGAACTCGCGCGTCGTCCACAGTTGAGCGATCTTACGCCCCTCGGCCGGAGTCGTGACAATCAACCGGCCATGCTTGGCCACATAGCGACCGTCGCTGCTGACCACCTTGCCGTCAAAGTTCTCCAGGGCCGATAGACTCTTCTGGTCGCGAAATCCCCAGCCGGTGAGATCCTTCCCATTGAACAAACTGACAAAGCCAGCTTCCGGTTGGAACTTGTCGTCGTCAGTCTCCAGATAGTCCAAAGTCGCCAGTACAGGACGCAGTGCAGCGGCCCACTTCGCATAGCCTTCCTTATTGGGATGCAGCAAATCGGGGAATTCCGCAGCCTTCGCGTCCCCCTGCTCATTGGCGAACTGCTTCCATGTTTCGATCAGCGTGACCTGTTTGTCCCCCTTGACCGCGGCGGCATACAGTTCGTTGATCTTCTTAATCTTATCCGCCGGCCGCTTCTTCGTTTCCGAACTGGGGAAGACCTGGCAGAGAATGATCGGCAACTGCGGATTGCTCTTCTTGAGCTCGGCAATGATCAGCTTCAGGTTCCCGGCAATGGTCTCGGGCTCAGCCTGCTCTTCGAGATCATTCGTCCCCATCAGTAGGACAATGCCGGTGGGATTCAAAGCCAGAACATCAGCCTTCAATCGGATCAGCATCCCCCGAGTCGTATCTCCGCTGATGCCGCGATTGGCGACCTTCACGCCGGGGAAACTCCCGCCAAAATCATCACCCCAGCCCTGGGTAATCGAATCTCCCAGAAAGACGAGCGACTTCTGATCCTGCTCGACGCGCTTGGCCCAGCCGGCACGCTTCTGATTCCACAGCCCCTTAAACCAATCATACCGCCGAATCGGCCCCGCCCCCGGCAAACCATCATCGGTCGCCGGCAGTTCCAGAGTCGGCGCAGCAGCCTGATCAGCGGCCAATACCGCGGACGCGGTACCTCCGAACAAGAGGGCGGAAAGGAAAGAAAACGCGAGCAGCTTAGAGATGAGGTGTTTCATCGCAATATGGTTGCCAAACTTAACGCCGGATGCAACCGTGCAGCACTCTCGCTGCCAGATGAGAGGGCGAGGCTCCCTCCGAGCGTTCTTATTTGCCTATCGCAAAGTGTGATGAAAGAGGAACAAGGTCTCACGCAAAGGCGCCAAGAATGCACCTCTTCGTTCTTTGCGCCTTGGCGCCTTTGCGTGAGATTATTCTTCTTGAAATCACCAATACGGCGCGAATCAAAACTCGGCCCGTTCTACTCTAAAAGAGGTTTCTTGGACACCGAGCCAAAGCTCGTTTTAGGCTCGGCGGGGTACCCTCTGGGTCCCTCGCCCTCCCATCGACCAGACTCATTTCGGAACGGGAATCGGCTTCCAATCCAGTTTGCGATATTCCTCAGAGTTTTCCACGATTTCAATCGCCTGATTCGTCGCAAGATCCTTAAAGGTCTGAGTGGTCTTGCTCGTGGGCCAGTGGATTTCCAGCTGGGAGATCCGATCCGTTTTCCCCAAGCCGATCGTCTGCTGCAGCGAATTGCCCCCGAAGCTGCTGCCTGAGGAAACGTGGCGGTAGAACGTCCGCGGATTGGGTCCGTCTGTGACAACCTTAATGCGGGCCCCAATGGCCGCCCGATTGGACTTCTGGCCGATCAGTTTCACCGTCAGCCAGTTGTTGTCGTGGCCCGGGTTCTGGAAGAGGATGTTGTGGTACTTGTCTCCCGGGATGGCGCCCCCCATTTCAATGAAGATGTCGACATTCCCATCCCGGTCCCAGTCTCCGCACGCGACAGCATGCCCCTTTTGCAGATTGCCGGTGCCGGATGAGGCCGTGATCTCGGCGAAGCGTTTTCCCCCGAGGTTTCTCAACATGCGATTGGGAACGAGTGTCGCCAGGCTCGGTTGGCCGGTGCCCAGATACATGTCGAGAAAACCGTCGTTATCGAAGTCGCCGAAATTGCTCCCCATCGTCTCGAAGACCATGTCGAGACCGACCTCTTTTGTCACATCCTGAAAACCCTCGCCTTGTTGATTGCGGTACAGCCGGTTGGAATTCAGCCTGTGGGGTTGTCCCTGCAGTCCCTTCACGACTTCTCCCGAATCTCGGTCATAACAGGTGGCGAAGATGTCCAGCCAGCCGTCGTTGTCGTAGTCCCAGGCCCAGCACGAGAAACCCAGCAACGGACCGTCGATCCCCATCGACTGGGTGATTTCGTCAAATGTTCCGTCACCGTGATTGCGATACAACTGGGCTCCGACTTCCGTCGACAGATGATTGACGAACAGATCGGGATCACCGTCATTGTCGTAGTCGATCCAGGCGGCACCCTTGGCCCACGGCGTGTCCGGATCGATGCCGGCCACACGAGCCACTTCTTGGAAAGTGCCGTTCCCCAGGTTGCGATGCAGGCGGCTGGGCTGCCGTTCGCCGCAGACGAACAGATCCAGCCAGCCATCATTGTCATAGTCCGCCCACGACGCCGTGATGGCATTGGCCGGATACAGCAGATTGGCCGCTTCGGTAACATCCGTAAATGTCCCGTTCTGATTATTTTTCAAAAGCGACGGTCGCATGGGAGCCGACAACCAGGCTCCGCGGACTACGAAAATATCCAGATAGCCATCGTTGTTGTAATCCGTCTGCATGCAGTTCAGCCCGCCGAGCATTTCACTCAATCCGGCGGAACTGGCGACATTCTTGAAGTGTCCCTTGCCGTCATTCTTTTTAAACGTCATCGGAGCAGTCGGATCGTAGGTCGTCGTGATGATGTCCAGCAGGCCATCATTATCAAAATCGTCCATGATGGCTCCCCCCGCCTGATCGATGTTATTCACCCCGACCTTATCACCGATGTCCCGAAACTTCCCGATCCCGTGCTCCGACTTCTGAAAATGCTCCAGCGAAACCAGAAAGCGGGGATCCACTTTTTGAGGATGCTCACCCAGCGTCATGTGGGCCACGTTGAGCAACCAGCGGACTTCCAGATCGTCGGGGAACTGCTCGAGATACTCCGTAAAGTGCCGGATGGCGATCCGCGAGCCCTCGGGATTGGTATGCCGGGCGGAGGGCGATATGGGAATGATGCACGAACTTTCGCCACGGCAGAGGATGCAGTTTTCATTCTCACCCCGGCGCAGTCCCGTCACGCCCTGATAATAAATGAAGGTGAACAAGCCGCGCTGAGCGAACAGTTCCGTCTTCTGCACCAACGCTCGCCCCTGCTCCAAAACCTGATAGGCTTGCTTGGGATCGCCCTCATAATTTAGCATTGCCGCTTTATTCATCAACAGCGAGGCCCGCTTCTGATCATCGATATTCGGATCAGCCAGATCAGCATCGAGCCGTTCAATGTTGCGGTAACCGACGCGCTGAAACGCTTCGCTGATGGTGGCCAGACTGGCCTTAGGCTCCCACTTGGGCAGCAGCGCGCCGACCAGCAGAAATCCGGCGGTATCAATCGGCTCGCGCGGTCGATAGGCGAGTTTCGGAATCTTCGCCGCACCGGGCAACGCGGGGTCTGGCCTCGCCGCACCCCATGATCCGCGCGACAACCAGACCACGCCGCCCAGCGCGACCACGGCAATCAGCATCAGGCCCACCAGCAACCGCGTGGCACCGGCATCCGGATTAGGCGCAGGGGTCTGCGTTTCCATTACAAGATCTGCTCATCACAAGAAAATCGGACAAAGTCGAGAATCTAAATCATAGACGAATCGCCCCGACCCGTCACGGCTTCTTAGGCGACAACACTTCCAAGGCCACCAAACGCACATACGGATGCGGATCTTGTGTGAGCTTCTGGATAGCATCGCGCACACCGGGTTCGTCGACTCCCAATTTCACCAGAGATTCCAGTGCCGCGACCCGCACGTCGGCGAAGTCATCCGAAAGCACGCCAATCAGCGCCGGGCAGACCACAGAATCCCGGCCGGAAATCAATCCCAGCCCGTGGGCCGCGGCAACTCGCACAATGCAACGCGGGTCCCGCAGTCCCTTCAGCAGTTCAGGCAGAGCCTTTCCATGCAAGACCCTGATCTTGCCTAAAACCTCATACGCCACCGCGCGATAATGGGGATTGGGCGAGTTCGAATAGTCCAGCAGCACCTTCCACGCGGTGACTGCGGGGGTTGGCCAATTCGGCAAGAGCTCGAGAGCGGGCGCGGATGTCCAATAGTCCCCTTCAGGCTTCGCTTGAGACCGTCGAAGTCCCTCGCGAGCATTCGCGATCAGAAACGGAACAATATCCGGTCCCAGCGTCCGAATGACCGCAACGCATTTTTCCGAATCCAACCTGTCCAAGAGCGATTCAGCCAGAAACGCCGCCTTCGGACGCAGACGCTGCAAGTTCTGCAGCACTAAGGGATCGTCCCAAGCAATTAACCGTTTGCGGGACCATTCATCCAGAAGTGGAAGAAATCGCTCGAGCAGTCGAGGATTCGATAGCAGCGATCGGACAGCAACCAGCGGCATCAAATCCACATCGGTAAATTCATCCTCTTCCAAATAGTCTAAATGGTCGCTGGCCGACTCAATCACCGCCAGCACTTGTTCCACCGCTTCCGGATGACGATCGGGATCGATCGAGGCCAGCACGGTTGCCCCAGCAAAGCGTTGATATTGATCAGCAGACTTCAGCCATGTCTTGAATTTCGCGGTGAACTCAGCAGTCTGCAGCGGCATCCGGGCCAGACACGAGATGGCAATTAGCTCGTGATCAAAAGCGTATTCAGGAAATTTCTCGAACTTATCAGGCACCAGACGCTTGGCGACCGTCTCTTCATAAAAGCGCAGAACACGTGCCGCAGTACCCGGCGGAGTCGGCGAGAACTCGGGAATGCGCCAGAGAGCAGCTTTGCCTTCCGAATCGTCAAACCCATCCGGATCGGGAATACGCAATTCCTTCAGCAATTCGGGCACGACCTTGTCGCCCGAAGCTTTGTGTGCGGCCAGTGCGGTGGTCGCAGTATATCTGACAGATTCATAATGCAGCGGAGTGTTTGCACAGTACGACCACTGCGGGAAGAAGGCCCTCTTTCCACGATCGTTCAGGAGCGGCAGCAGCGCAGGGACGATCTGGTCAGAATGCCCGGGAATGCGTTTAAGAGCCTCCGCCGCACTACCGCGTATCCTGGCATCCGGACTCTTCAAACCCGCGAACAACAGAGGCAATGTCCGAGGATGATTGGGGTAACGCCACAAAAACACGATCACACCACCGTGACCAAGATCATCCCCTTTGCGGCCCCTGGTGCTGGCAAACCGCTCCAAGATAGGAACCGCGACCAAACCTTGCGGATCGATTTCACTCAGCGCCTTGGCCGCATCGAAATGATAATATCGATCGGGCACAGCCAGCGCTTTTGCAATCGCGTCTAAAGACAATCTCGCCCGCGGACCAAATCTGGCGAGACAATCGAGCGCCTCACTGGAGGCCAGCGATTCTTCACTGGCGATCGCCGCGGTGAGTGCGGGAATTGCTTCGAGGCCGATGTGGTACAACGCCTGGCCGGCCACGGTAGAGATCCGCTCCTCTCGATCATCGAACCACTCGCGATCAGTCAACGCCTCAATCAACGCCGGAATTGCGGCACGCGCTTCAGGGCCGATTTTCGCCAGCTCTCGAACGCTCATCCCGCGAACCACCGCGTCCGGATGTTTGAGTTTCGCAATGAGTTTCTGAACACTTTGGGCGTCAGGCTCCGCGCACCAGCCGAGAGCCGGAGACAGCAACCACAGAACTATCAGCATGCGTGGCCAGATCATCCCATACCCCACCGCAATGCGGCATGACACCAGAGTTGTGCGACCTCTGATCTTGGAAGTAATCTCCTCGACGACTCGACACTTAACAGAGTCAGGCCGCGCGCCGCTCATCAAGCCAGAGATCACGATCTCTCTCGATGCCTTGGGCCACTATGATATTCAGCCAGACCACCGCCGCACCAATCAAGAGCGCGACACCACCGACACCCAGCAGTCGGGCCGCGGGAACTTCCCCCACCCGGCTCAGGGCAATGAGTGTCCCCGGAACGAACAGCGGCAGGACATACCACAACCAGGCAAATCGCAAAAACCGCGACTGCTGCGTCATGTGGTGCCTCCACCGGTCGCCATGATCAACAGGCGGTGCGAGCCTCAATTCGGCTTGGGGAATATGCAACTTGCCCCAGAGGACCGCGAGAACCACCCCGATACCGAACAACATCAGCAACTTGCCGCAGGTCATGAGATCCGGTGCCGCGGTAAAGTACAAGTCAAAACCAATCCAGGCGATCAGGATGAAACACGCGACGCTTTCGCGGACGTTGCGATTCCAGATCGATTTGACGAACTTGGCAACGTTGGCCTCGAGATTCATGTCCATGTCGCATCTCCGATGTCAGTCTTGAGTACAGTACTTTATTTTAGGAACATCAGACCGCAGCTAGCTTAGTCCATCATTAACAATCTCAAAGCCACAAAGTCATCCGACTAATTGGGAGAGTTCGAAGCGAAAACTGTCGCGAGCGTTCTCAATGTGGAATGTCATGGCGGTCCATGAAATCCAGCAGGCTGTGCCGCGGGATACGTCGCCGCCTCGACTGCGGTGCCAGGAATCCGGCCAGGTCACCACTGTCGAAAGAACGGACGATGGTTTGCATGCTGACTCGACAGATTTTCGCCGCCTCTCCTGCAGTATAGACGGGTTCAATGTCACCCATTTCATCGACCCACAGCAGGTGGCCACAGCTTGGACACGGCGCATCGCCCGGAGGATCCGAAGGCTCAATTGACGCACTTTTTCCACAAACGGGACAACGACACGGTTCGCCTTCCGGGGTTCGTGACGCGGGTTGCATGGCAGAGCCGATCTAGTAAACAGATCAATTCAAATAGTAACTCAAATCCATTTTGGAAATCTCTTTCATCTGTTTCGCAGTTCCAAAATAGGTGCCACCGAACGGCTTGCCCGTACCGGAATGATAGTAAGTGAGGTGCAGCATACCCTGATGCTTAATCGTGATTTTTAGTTCGAACTCTTGCTGCCCTTTGGAAATCGTGACTGTTTGCAATCGATCCGTTTCTTCCCGCCCATCGCCTTTCGTCTGCGTGAGCAACAAACACAGCTTCGCTGATTCCTGGCTCTGCAGTCGAGCCCGCCCCTTCACTGTCACCGAGTCGCCTTGTTCGAAGTGCGGGGATGTCGCCGTAACGTCGAGAATCTCTACGACGTCACCATCGCGATACACCTTGGGGCCCAATACAGGTACGACCGATTCCTGAAGGGGCGGCGCTGCAATCCCTTGAGACGCCAGCAACACGAACGCGACGATCATCACCTTGCGCATCATCCGTTCTCCCTAATCTGGATCACGATGGCGGTATAACTTAAGGTCAGCGCCCCGTGGCCGACGCTGCCAGCGTCGGAATGCAGACGCTAGCAGCGTCTGCCACGGTGCCGATGCCCGCCTTTTAAGCCGCTCTATGTTGAGTTAGCAAAACGACGCACCAGTAAGTATACCAGCAGCGTCCCAATGCTTAAACGGGAAATATTCGCTGTCTGAGGGGGCCATTTGGCCGCAATGACGGCCCCGGCCATCAGAATCAGCGTTGGACCAGGATCGCCCCACGGAATCATCGGATAGACGTACGCCGCGTGCGAAAAAGGCCACCAGGGCTCGACCGACCAGTCATTCAGACCGCTCCCTCCCGAGACCACCATGTCACAAGGCAAATGCAGGGTCTGAGCAGCGAATGCGATCCCGAAAAACAACAGCAAACCACAGCCCGAATCGGTCCCGGTCTGGCAGTCGGGCGAGTCCTGCTTCGGAATCGAAAACCGCCCCGCAAACCAGCCGCCGATTCTGCCGAGCCAGTCCCAGCGAACTTGAGTCGCCGCGAGCAATAGCGACGTGAGCAGGATCGATACGAAATTGTGCCCCCACACACGATGGATCGACTCAAAGCGGGCCATATCGACGAACATGGGGATGCCATCCCAGTCCGGGACATTACTGGCAATCCCAGCCAGCGCCACGCTTTGCCAGCCATAACGACGATGCAACCCCAGCGCAAACGCCGAGTGAATTCCGACCATCGTATGTTCGGGAGTCGTCATAAAGAACTGGTAGATCTACAGCGCTGAATGGAACTTCAAAGGTCATACGCACGACTCTCGGGATAACTTAGTCTACCCGGCATCTTCTTCCAGTGACATCACCAATTCCACCACATCCAGCGAGTCCAATCCGAACTCATCCAGGCGGCCAGCCCGCACCGATTCCGGGCTGATTCCCAGCCGATTGGCAATCAGATCAATCAATCTCACATCCTGGGGGTCAAATAAACGAACTCGCTGATCGCCGACGATATACCACAGCAGCGTGCCGCACGCCGGGCAGGGCGCATCACCCAGTGGCTGGGAAGGGTCAATACGCACAGCGCCGCCACAGACTGGACAACGCTGCGAATCCCCTTCGGGTGTCCGCGACGAAATTGTCGACATACATCACCACTAAACCGGCTGCATTGTATCGGCAAATATCTCTCAATGACCCAGTAATCTCTCTTCGAATGAGATGACAATCTGGAATACTATACTAGTGCTGTCCGAGATTCACGTCTCAATGAGCGATGTGTCGTCGACGATTGGAAGCACCAGTAATTTCCGGGTTGCCTCTGGGATCATCCTACAGCAGAATCATGAGGTTACTGCACGCAGCTACGATCGCGCACTTCAATTTGTGCGGAGACACGCGTCGGAACTCAGAGCGCGTTTGAAAAGCCATTATTCGGGAGGGCGAGACTCCATAATCGCGACAGACGTCACGGACTCGCAGGTCGATCACTCCCTGGACCGTAATCTAAGAGGTACCCACCATGCCCGAACTCACCACGCAGAAATCGGTGCTCCTGACGGACCTGGCCCTGTGCATCAACCGCTATCGTCTCTATACGCCCGGCATCTACGTGTGCCTGCATGTTCCAGTCGTACTCGACGACCAGACACGAGTTGTCCCTGGCCTGATCGCGATGGTGAATCACGGCAGACTGAAACAATGCGAGCCGGTCGAACACGGTTTCGAAGGCCCGCCGAATTTCATCCTCGATGTCTTCGACTCAGATGAACTGCCGGAGTACGAATCGCGGCGGGCCATTTTCGAGCGTTTCGGCGTTGTCGAATATGTCGCGGTGGAAACCGCGGAATGTCCAATCCTCCACTGGAACCGCCACAACGGTAGCCACTTCGAAACCGCACACCCGGACGCGCATGGCGTCATCAAAAGCAAAGCCCTGCCGGGTCTCTGGATCCCCGTGAAGGCCCTGGCTGCCCGCGACTGGTGGATGATCCTGGTCGCCATCGAACGCGGAGTCACCCGGCGGGGGCACCACGAGTTTCAAGAAACAATCTGGCATAAAAATGGCCGACCGGCAGCGGACGATGGCATCCCGTTTGAGGCAGGCTAAGTAAGAGCGAAGAATTAACTATGCAAGTGAGCCGGGCGGCGTAAGCCCCCGGATTCCTTTTTTGATACAGATTTGGAAACACAGAGGCACAGAGAACACAGAGATCGGACAATTCCTCTGTGTTCTCTGTGCCTCTGTGTTTTAGAAGTATCACGAAGAATCCGGGGGCTTACGCCGCCCGGCTCACCTAATCATTTTATTATACTCTTTCACTTAGATCGCACTGACGTTACACAACAAGCTCAATCATTCGCCGCACCGACATCCGATCGGTCGTCTGCTCATCGACAGTCACGATGTGCTCACTCAGCCACGGTTTTGACTGATACCGTACCTCAATTCTCGACTCGCATTTCTCTTCCACGAATAGCGTTTGCAAGAAATCCAGAATGGCTTCGACGTCAGCAAACCATTCGCCGGGCTTCGCTTTGATGTGGTCCAAGCCCAAGACGAAACAGAAGCTCCACCGCGGCTCTCCTGCAGGTGAGCTACCGTCTTCCAGCAACGAGTCGTCGCCGTACTCGTCGATGATAGGCTCTTGTTGATCGCCATAAGAGATGCTCTGTGTTGACCAGCGACGGCCGGCGATCAGGCTGCGGGCACGTTGGCGCAACCCGGATACCGGATCCGATGCGACAAACGTATCCGTCACCAGGACGGCTTCATCTTGTGTAAGTGTCATAATACTCACTATTTAAACGGACCATTACTGTAACTTTGATGACCACCACGAATTCGGCCGTCTTCGATCAGAATCTGAGAGCTCTCGCCGCGCAGCCAGTACTCGAGTCTGGCGAGAGCAATGTAGATCCACGGATCGAACGGAAAGCCGCGATCATGACCGGGCACTGGCAATTATGCTCAAACCGGCACAACTTGTGTAGCACCGCTTGTCAGGCACCATGCCCTTCGGCATCGCGTTCTTCTTCGCGTTGCGCTCTTTGGAGACGCCGGGCGGTTGCGAATTGCCAAGCGCCCAGCGCGAATACGAACACTCCGATGCTGGCAATACCGATCTTCGGAGTATTAGCACGTAGATTGAGTCCGAGGACTATAAACGTAATCCCCGTCAGCGCCAGGAAAGTACCGCACGCGATCAACGTCAGCGATTGCCCTTTTATCATTTGTGCGGATACGGACGAAATGCGCAGATTGCTGGCAATCATGGCATTGATCCGACACACCTGGTCTTCACACACATCTTTACAAGCGAGTCCATTACCGACGTCAACCGCACACAACGCGCAGAGTCCTTTTGAGCACGACTTGCAGGAACCGATCGCATCCGAATGTCTATGATAGTAACACTTCATGGTCGTGTGATCACACCTCAAGCGATAACGTCCGCGCAACATACTGCACGGAATATATCACGAAGGGCACGGTATCGGAATATATTTGAGATCAACCACCACGGATTCAGGCCTTGTCTTCATTTGCCTAATCCGCAGGTTAAACGGCTAAGGACATTCTAAAGGACAGGCGTTCTTCGTGAGAATCCCATCCTCCATTTTCGGTGACACGAGTTTCCGTCCCGAAGGGGACATGGACTTTCGACATATTCCGGCTGGCGTTCCCCGCCTGGCCACAACGGAGCACATGTATAAAAACGACAAACCGCGAATCTGGATCACAGTACGATACGGATGAGCTCTAGCCTTCCGTGGTGTTTGCAGTTTGTCCTTTGGCCTCGCGATTCCTCTTCCGACTCATTTTACGCGAGAGGCAACGACAGTTTGTCATTACTCGGGCGTATACAGACAGCGATTGAGGTGCTTTCACTGGTGATTCCGGATCATCGGCCAAATACTGTTCTGTCTTGCAATTCGCGGCATTGACAAGCCCTTCCCAGATACCCCAACATGTAAATCTACAGGCGACAAAGTGTTAGCATGTGTACATGCATTATGTCGTGAACAGTGGTCGTGTGTTGCTATTTAGCTTGACAATCATGGAACAAGTTTTGTTGTCCGAATCAGTGGCGATCGGTAGGAAGATAGGTACGCTGTTGAAAACCGTGTGCTGACGCGGCTACAGTTTGTTCATATTGCATATTTGCACCTTTAAGGACGTCGCTGATGTTGTCGCCCTTCGTTGATTACTTCATTCGTTGCGTGCCACTCCCAATGGCCGTGGGTTTCGTCGCCGTGGACTTAACTCATTTTTAATCGTTTCTCTATTTATGGTTGTCCATTTATGTTGGTCGTCGCCTAACCCAATAACGGCTGACGTCGAAAGACCGGCGCGAATGTCGAGAAACAGAGTAACCTGAGCGAAATTTTTCGGAATTGGTGTCCTGAATCAGGATCATCCGGGAGGTAGGAAGAGCAGGGATCGAGATTGCTGTTGGCGTCCAACCATTTCGGTTCTAATCAGTTCGCATCTCCCACGCTATTTACCTAAGCAGAACAAATCTTTCCCCTTCAACAATTTTCAAAGAGTGACAAATATGCTTATCGACTGGCTTCCGTTCTTCGGTTCCAACCGCCAAACACGTCATCAGCACAGTCAACGTCGGAAGATCAGGAAGTCGTCTCAGACGCATATTGAGCTACTTGAGGATCGTTCCATGTTGTCGGCAGGCGTGCTCGATGCCGATTTCGGGAATTTGGGACGGGTGGTGACTGATGTAACGTCGGTTTCGGACATTGCCGCCGATGAGGCCCAGGCGATCGTTATTCAAAGCGACGGCAAGATGGTGGTGGGGGGGACTTCAAACAATTTCATCGGGCAGGGTGTCATTGCTCGTTACAACGTGGATGGTTCACTCGATGCCGCGTTTGGTGCGGGTGGAACAATCGGCACACCAGTCTTTATCGGCGGGATCAATGATCTAGTCTTGACCGCCGACGGCAGCATTCTGGCGACCGGTCAAGTGAGTGATGGTGCCGGTGGTCAACAGTTCGGCGTCGTGAAACTGACGTCGGCGGGAGAGATTGACACAAACTTTGCGGTCCGTGGCCTGGCGGTCGCCGATTTCGCTGGATCCGCCGTAATCAATGAAGTTCCCACGTCCATCGTGCTTCAGGGGACCAGCATTGTGGTTGCGGGGACCGGCAACTTCTCAGGTGGTGGTGGTGACCAGGAACTGCTCGTGGCGCGATTCACCGCGGACGGCAACCTGGACACGACCTTCAACAACACCGGCCGGTTTGCCAGCACTATCGCCGCGAATGAATCCGCGAACGATGTCGTCATCGACAATAACAACAAGATCCTCATCGCCGGCACCTCGGACGTGAATGGCGACCAGGACTTCCTGCTGATCCGTCTGACGAACAACGGCACGCTCGACACGACGTTCGACACCGACGGCAAGAAGACCATCGACTTCGGAAATATCCTGAATGATCAGGCCTTCAGCGTGGTGGTCGAAGCGGGGAACAACATCATCGTCGCCGGAACGACGATCAATCCGTCGAATGGATCGAATGATTTCGCCCTGGCTCGCTTGAACAACGGCGGATCACTGCTGGGTGGTTTCGGAACCAATGGACTGGTGAGAACCGACTTCGGCACGCTCAATGAGCCCAGCAACGATCAGATCCGGGAAATCCGTCTGCAAGGTACCAACGTGATCGCGGCGGGTTTCTCGTTTGGAACAGCGGGCATCGCACCGCAGCAATCGTTCGCCCTGGCCCGGTACGCGGTCGCCACGGGGATACTCGACAACACCCTCGATCAGGCTTCGGGTAACGGTGGCCGAGTCCAGACCGACTTCTTCGCCAATCCCCAGTCGCAAGCCAATGCGATGGCAATCGATACCAACGGGAATTACGTGCTCGCGGGCTTCAGCGGTGGTGCGAACTTCTTCACGCACAACTTCGCACTGTCGCGCTACCAGACGTCCGGATCGATTGACACGACACTCGGAAATCAAGGCCGGGTCTTGACCGATTTTTCGTTCTGGAACGGGGTCTCTCACGACCAGGCTCAGGCCGTCGTGCAGCTTCCTGACGGATCGACACTCGTCGCTGGCACCACGGTTGCCCAGGGATTTGGAGTCACGTTAGGGGTCATTGCCAAATATAAACCCGATGGCACGCTAGATCCCAAGTTTGGAGTGGGCGGGCAAGTTGCCTCGGCCCTGTTCCTGTCAGGTTTCAACGATCTGACTGTCCTGGCTGACGGCAGCATTCTGGCCACGGGTCAAGTGAGTGATGGTGCCGGTGGTCAACAGTTCGGCGTGTTGAAGCTGACTTCGGTCGGACTACTCGACACAAACTTCGCGGTCCGTGGCCTGGCGGTCGCCGATTTTGCCGGTTTCAACGATACCAATGAAGTTCCCACGGCCATCACGCTTCAGGGAACCAACATTGTGGTTGTCGGGACCGGCAACTTCCAGTTTGGTGGTGACCAGGACGTGCTCGTGGCGCGATTCACCTCGGACGGCAATTTGGACAGTACCTTCAACGGTACCGGCCTGTTTGCCACCGTTATCG
>JAKFVC010000231.1 GCA_021732415.1 Planctomycetaceae bacterium | reverse complement strand
GAGATTTCGATGTGGACACGTCCGTGGTCAAGACGGTCCACCCCGCACGCTCGCCACAAATGTCTGTAAGCCACATGGAATCACAAAATCATCGGGAATGACAAGGCTTCGACATGCGATTGCCCTGGCACCGTCCCCAACATGACCAAGACAACAAATCATCAGCGAAGCTAACCCTGCGGGCTCACTGAGAGACTGTTATTCCAGCACTTTACATCCTGAGATTGCTGCCGTGAGTAAATCGGTCCACGATTTCTGCCAGGTATACAATTCTTTTGACAACTATCCGGCGACAAACGATGCGGCGCATGCATTCATTGTCGATGTTCAAAAACAAATTGCATCTGGCTACGGTTTCGTGCCATTTACCGGTGCCGGGTTATCTGCCCCATCCGGCATTCCGCTTGTTTGGGAGATGGAATCGTACCTCCAACGGTGTATTGCTATGGCCTTGGGGGTTTTGAAGTACGCCAATGTGCCGTGGAACCCGCGGACGCACCAATGGCCGCCGTTCGACGGTGGCGAATCAGACATTGCAGGCACGTGGGAAGGCTCACTTGAAGTAGCATTAAAGCGAAGGATTAAGAACGACCCTTGGAATCCTGATAACCGCGTCTTCCAAGAGGCCTTGGGCGCGACTGCGGAATGGCGCACTGCATTGCAGTTTTTGTCGCGGATCGTCTATGAGGGAGGACGGGGCAATGGTCAACATAGTACTTATGTACTTGACGCACCGCGGCAAGACGTAATCGACTCCGCGCTGCGCGAAATCATGCGTGGTAAACGGCCAACACTCGGACACAGAATGTTGGCGGCTCTGGGGGGATTATTGCGGCTTGATATCCTCGTATCCACAAATTTCGACGATTTCTTGGAGCAGGCGTTCCTGGCAGCAAAGAATCCGGTCACGGTTTTCGGGTTACAGATGAAAAGTGAACTGCCCCCGTATCCCGCATTGGCCCCGCAGCGCTCCCTCGTCAAACTCCACGGTGACCGCCATTCGCTACGAGCCGATTATACGCTCGATGCAATACCGGACTATGCGGACTGCGAACGATTTGTCGAGTATCTACTCTCAGCGGACGGCCACAAGGCATTCTCGACACGCAACGAGAGCATTTATGCTGGGCAAGAGCGGCTTCCTTCGGGCAACCACCTGCTCATGATGGGGTTCTCGGCGCGCGAGAAGCGAACGCGAACGCTGATTCAGCATGCTTGGAAGCATTTGGATGACGCATTCACTGTATACTGGATATGTTATACGCCCAAAGATGTAGAACGTGTGATTTCCTTTACGACGGACGTCTTCAAACATTTGGGTCTCAATCATCGTACAGCAGCACCCAAGCGGTCGCGCATCCTTCGGCACACGAATCTTGGATTGCTCTTTCTTCAGTTGTTTCAAACCATTCGATGCAGTGTGCCGACCACCGGTATTCTTTTTCCCACCGCGTCACGTCTCGCGATACCGCCGATATTCTCGCAGAACTCAACCAAACGTCGAGCGCACGATGAGATACGACGTCGGTTGGCAACTGATATTGCCGACCGGCTTGCGGAGTTTCGATCCGATGTTCACGGCCCGCAACTATTAGTAGTCACATCCAAGCCGCAGGTCATGGGAGTTACATCCGTTTGTTCAGAAGTTTTCGATCGCGCCCAAGCCGAGGGCGATTACTGCGTTTGGCTGGAGATGAACGACATCACCTGCACTGACGACCTGTTCGAACAATTGCTAGACGCAACAAACTACCGGAAGGGGTCGGAGAGCTGGATGCCAGTTTTCGTCGCGGGAGACGCTGATTCACGTGCTGACGAGATCCGCCGATTGGTGAAGGCGACGAATGCTCCCTGGGTTTTTTTCCTTAATGCTCGTGAGCGTCCGGGTTCCAACCTTGAGGAGATGGAGGAACTCGGAGAAGCTCACGACCGAGATGTGCAGCCGCCCTGTTCACCGGGTACCGGTATTGAAGCCGCACCGGTGACGCAAGACATTGGGAAATCTGACGTTGGAGCAGCACATGAAGCTAGCCCCAATGGATTTCTGGATGGTGGAAGCGATACGTCCGATGCCGAACAAGACGCCTTCGTCGAGTTCATCAATACTTTATGCCAAAGAGGAGCTAAAGAGTCTTCCGTGACGGTTGTTCTGATGACGAACGCTGCCAGAGACCACAAGCAGAAAGGTATTAACGATAAAATCCAGAGGACCCCTCTGCTGCAAGATTGCATACTGACGCTGCCGCGGGATTGTGTGCCTTACAACACTCGGTCGATTCCCGAAAAATGTATTGAGTGGACGGCCAGCGGAATCACTCGCCAATCGGGTTCATCCCGCGAACAGCAAACGAGTGCGGGAGACCAGGACAAAGTCGCCGATCGCCCGAAACCTGAAAATAGTCCGATTCACCGGCGACGTTTTCTATTGGCTCTAATCCTAATGCAGAGAACTCGCTTTGTCTCATCTCTGGTCTCTGACGCTTTTGCGGTGCCGAGAGAACTCCTGCAACGCGACGACATGCCCAATAAGGTGACGTTGGAGACCGCCCTCGAATGGATTGGAGGAACCGGAGGCTTGGAGGAGATTGGACTAATCCGAAGGAAGCTCGGCGGTTTCATCTGGCTGAGGGCAGACTCCAGGAACACATTGAGAAGTCATCTTAAGAGCCAAGCATCTTTGAAAGTGCTGCTGAAGTCGCTCTCGCATTCAATCACCGAGCACCTCGACGATTGGCAACCAGAACTGGATTTTCCTGATATTCATTGGCAATTGGCACTCTGGTATCGACGAGTTATGACGGCCTCAGACTCCCCTGGGGCGTTGTTCGAGGCTGTTCACCACGCATGCATGTCCGTGCGCGCAACGATCATTAATTGTAATTCGCGTAGGACGGCCTCCGTATGCGAGTTGATTGAAGCCGTTAATCGGCTGAACTGGGCGACGGCACTGCTCCAGGCGCACGGTTTCATGGTCCAGACACGAGGCTATTCGCGTGGTAGTTGCCGACGACTCGACAACGTTCGCGGGCGGCTATCGCGGAGTATCCTGAGGCAGGTGGATAAGTTGAGGCATTTGCTTGAGGGTGAGGCTTTTAAGGAGCCAATTGAGCTGCTTGATACGGCAGTCTTACGCCTTCGACTGCGATCTACCGAACTGATGCGTGCCATTGCGCGGGAAGTGGGGGAAGGAGTGAAAGCCTACCTTCGACATCGCTGGATCCGAGATCTGCTCGCCGGGGAAGAGTGTTCGGAAGAGGAGGATACGGCCGGAAAGGCGAATTCGGCTCGCTTGTTTTCACACTTCTTCGAGAGCGCCGACACAAAATCGATTCCGGTCAACGAGCGGCCTTCTGAATGGCTGCGCTATTGGCGATGGTGCGGGATGCTTGGAATCGGGGCTCGTTCTTACGAGAAGGCGCGCACCTCACTTGCTACGGTCATTAGTTCGATCATCCTGGGGGTAAGTTCCCGAACGGCATGTCAGCCCCGCCCAGGATATCACACGATAAAGGAAGCTTCTCGGGGGATGAATTCGGACCTGAATGTCGCCATCACTAGATTCGCCGAAGGTATGCAACAAGCAAGCGAACTCATAGGAACGGGTGCGCTCCTTCCAACGAATCGGTGCAAGTTCTTCGACATCCCGATAACTAACGCCCAACCCTTGCGACTGGAACTTCTCCGGTCATCCGAACAAGTTGTTGACTGCTTGTTGCGGGAATTGATGGTTTCGCGTCGCATATCGAAGACTAATCCCAAAAAGCAGGAGAAAAAGATAGAGGAGGCTCAATGGCGGGGCCTGGATGCGATCATTCGCTGTGGCCTACGACTTTGCGAAACAATCCTGTCCGAAGAACACTCTGCCGAATCGTCTTACGTCCACTCTGCGATGTGGTGCCACAGCCGCCTACTGTTGCACTCCAGCATCTGTGCAATCCGCATGCGCCGCGAGTGGACTCAGGCGATGAAATTGTTAACCGATGCGGAAGCATCGGCGAGTCTCGTGGACGCAAAGCGTTATGGAAGTGATCGGGCACTTGTCGAGCTTCACCGCGCAGAAGTGCGTATCGAGGAGGCGCTTCAAGAACGAGTCAGCGTGAAAGGCAAATCCGGAGAGGACGGACCGTTCTTTCAAGATTTCATTAAGAATCAGGCCTTTAAGTTTCGTCCAGACGATGAGCTTAAAGTTAGGGAGGCTTGGCAAGTGCGCGGCGTTCGGCTGCGGCAGCAGAATTGGGATGGGAAGGATGGCACAGTCCGTGCGTCATTCAGAAAGGTAAAAGCCTTGATACGAGATGCGATCCGCTTCATCGACCGGGCTGATGTGATTCTGTCTCAGCGGCGCCGGAACGTGTTTTGGACGACATGGTATTATCATCGTCGGCTGCAAGCCGTGTCACTGCTGCTGTGGGCCACTGTGTTCGAGGAAGAAACGCCGATCCCCTATTTGGGGCACGAAGCCGCTCCGGCAGGTTTCAACACGATTGCTGATGAGATCCTGGAATCGACGCAACGAATCGTCCGCGTCGACGCATATCGTTTTGCGACTATTGTCGAGTCCTATGCGTCGTGCATGAAGGCACTCCACTTCCGGCTGCTGCTCGATCCACGAGCGGAGCGAATTAAAAGCCGCCAAACTGAGATGCGAGACAAGTTGGAAAAGGCAGCCAAGGAATTAGCGGCTATGTTGGCGCGTCGAAATAATGTAGATATTGCGATTAAGCGTTTTCCAGGTATTGCGGCAGACCCGAGGAGCAAAGTAAACAAAGATTATATAATCTGCAGCACCTCTGTCAGAATGTACGTCAAAGAGGTGCTAAAGGATGTTAATATGATGTTGGAGACCTTGAAGCATCCACTGTCGTAAAATGTCAACGTAAACCACAAGACAATGTACGGTTCGCGAAGGCTGATAAGGCAATCGAGTCTTTGAGTCGGCGCGCTTCCTGAAGTGGAGATAGCTGGTGTTTATCCCGTGCATCTGGATCCGCACCGTTGCCGATCAAACACTCGAGCACCTCGCGACGTCTCTCGTTTGTCAGACCCGACCTTGCATGCTCTGGCCACACCAGCTTGTGAAGAGCAGTTTGTCCGAGGCTGTCTCTTGCGTTGACATCGCATCCGCTCGATATCAACGCACGGACGCTTGCCATGTCGAAATCTTCGACGGCCAGGATAAGCGGAAGCGTGCCGCCATGATGCTCGTAGCGGTTGGGGTTTGCTCCGAGTTTGCACAGAGCGGCGATGAGTAAAGGGTTTCCGATCGCCTCCGCGAGCAGAGATCTACACATATATAATGTATTTGGATCGCCGCCGAGCACAACAGCAGATAAGCCCTGAACCATATCGTGATTGTTTATTGAGTCCTGCACATCAACAGTCAACCTACTAGCTGGGGCTCCATCTGTGTTTACGGCTGTCATAAGCGCATCCATTCTATAAATGTTTACTCACACTTAGTATGTGTATTTAGGTCAAACCACATGCACCGGTGTGAGGCAAGTGCTTTTTTCGCAGGGACAAGTTTCCAGTCGCTCGTCTGATTGAGGTACACCCTAATTGGACGTCAGCCGACGATCCCCCATTCCGTCAGTTAAAAGCCCCTTTCGAATTTTCTTGACAGTTGCCGACCGAGGTCTTAGACCTTTCCTGACAGAAGGAGGCAAAGTGTCAGGGAAGGGTCAGAGAGTCGGATATGTTCGAGTGAGCAGTGTCGATCAGAATGCCGGTCGGCAACTGGAATCGCTCGATGTCGACCGTGTCTTCACTGATCACGCATCCGGGAGAGACATCGACCGGCCCGCACTCCGGGAACTGCTGGCGTATGTCCGTGACGGCGACACCGTCGTTGTGCATAGCATGGACCGGCTGGCCCGAAACCTTGATGACCTGCGAAAAATCGTCCAGGAGCAAACGAAGCGCGGCGTGCAGGTTCAGTTCGTCAAAGAGAGCCTGACCTTCACTGGCCAAGATAGCTCAATGGCCAATTTATTGCTGTCGGTCCTTGGCGCGGTCGCCCAATTCGAACGGGATCTTATCCGCGAGAGACAGCGTGAGGGTATTGCCCTCGCGAAACAGCGCGGTGTCTATCGCGGCCGGGCGAAGTCGCTCTCCGACGAACAGGCTGAGGAAATTCGTTGCCGGGTCGCAGTCGGCGCGAAGAAGGCCCAAGTCGCCCGCGAGTTCGGCATCAGACGGGAGACGTTATATCAGTACCTCCGTCCGGTTATGAAACCTGATCCGACGGAGGCGTGATGGAAAACCTGCTCGAACTCTGCCTGGAAGCTCACAATCCGATTGCGAATCATCATCGGCGCTACGCGGTCTGCGTGGGCAAGGACCTATTCGGGGAATGGACCGTGATCTTCCGTTATGGACGGACCGGCCGCGGTGGACAGGAAGTCCGATACGGTAGTGCCGATCCGGCGTTTTTGCGATCACTGATCCGCAAATCCCTGCGACGACGACTGTCGGCTCCCCGACGGATTGGGTGTCAATATGCACTGACACGGCTGTGCGCCACCGAGAAGGCCGTTCTCGATGCGTGGCTTCCAGCCGAGGTTTTGTCGCAGTTTAGAAATTCAGGATCGGCGGCGCGACGATAGGGGAAGCTGCCATTAAAACGGCTGATGCCCGAGCGAAGATTCAGTACGAAAAAATTGCCGTATAGAAACGTGCCACGCGATCAGTTTTCTTTCGCATTGGCCTCGTTGACGACTGCGGCTAAATCCGGGAAGTAGGATGGAAGTGGCACATTGGCGTCGTACCATCCCGCCTTTTCAGACTGCGGTTTGAAGTCGGAAACGTTGATGAATTGGACCCCTGCCTTCATTTGCTGCTCAACAGCAGCCTTCATCCCATTCGCGTCAACACCAAGATGAAAGACGCCGAACCGTGCCTTCGGCACAGTTGCCACGATTAACTCTCGACGTCCAATAATGCTTTTCATGTCGAGTTGATGCGACTTTCGCATCAGCAAGACATCGAGAATTCCGGCGGCGGAAGGCTCCGTGGATTCAACATCAACCTTTTCCCCGCACGCTCCGAAAATCATGAAATCACTTCCATGTGTGTTCCGAATTTCGGTGCAAAGGCCTTCGCGCTCTTCGCTCGAAAGTTGCCACAAATTGTCGAGGAACACACCAGTGACCTGCATATGGCTGTTTTTTGCGTCGCTTCGGCCCATCGTGTAGGTGCTGATTTCAGTTCGGATATGCTCCATTGTCTTGTCCGTTCGCCAGGCAGACACATAACCGACGATTCGGAAATTCGTCCGTGGGGCGTTTTCCGGAATTACTTCACCGTCCAAACTTCTGAATTGCGACTTGAGATAAGGTTCGAAGGCTTTTGCCCACCCATCAGGAACCCGATCTCCGCCGGGTTTTACGATGATCCAAAAGCAGGTGGATGGATACTTTTCAGCAGCGTATTGGACTTGATCCCAATCTTCTCCCGGCTTGGGGCCCGTCTGACTCGCCACCAGATTCCATTTTGACTTGGCCGCCTGCGACGCACGATGCGCCATCAAGACGGGCTTGACTCGGTCGCGTTCTTCTTGAGTTTTGCCTGCCCGTTCCGCGTCATTAAATAGCTTGGTGAACAATGTCGAACGATATTTGGCATCAAACGATTGCGAATGGCTGCTGATGGCCGGAGTGGTCTTTTCCCAGACGATTCCGTATTTCGAAATTGGGCAGAGATCGACATACGCCGGTGGCTTCACAATCACATTTTGAGTCTTGTCATATTCGGCATCGACAATGAGTTTGACGCAGACGTCTTTTGGAAGCTTGATTTTGAACGATCCATCAAGGTTCGTCGTGACAAACTGATTGTTGAAGCGATGGGTGATGTCCGAACCATCGGCTGCGCATGCAAGGATTCGACTTCGGACATAGGGTTTCCATTCCACACCCTGCTTGCGGAGCTGACCAAACTCGGCAAGTCCTGTGACTTCTACGATGTTTTCCGACACGTCCCTGACGCTGGCGATGGGTATGTGTTTCCACTCGTCGACGCGATTTGGCGTCTGCTTATTGAACGCGTCCGAGCACACGGGTGCAAAATCGGTGAGTCGTTGCCGGGTCGCCGCCATGGCGGCGGCACAGTCCCGATCATTCGAGATTGCGAGGGTGTTCAGCACAAAATCCAGGTGCTCACCGACTCGGCGAGCGGTTCTGTAATCCTTCAGTGAGATTGCCTCGGCTACCAAATGAGTTCCGATGGTGGATTGGTTGGGTCGTGACGTTTTGAAGGCCCGAAGCGATGTGGCGGCCGGAAGAAACACCTCGCCATCGCTGGACTCAAATGTGTCGCTTGTATCAACGATGAGTCGGTACTCTTTGCCCGGTTCGACTTTTAGGGGATCAATGACGCCATCGCGATCGACATGGTAAAGGGCTGCTTGGGGCATCGATTGGTCGAGGGGCCCGATCAAGTACGCCGGTGTGTTTGCCCGGACAAACTCCGCTGCTTTCTTGCCATGTTTGACATGAACGGCCAGCACTTTGAGCGGAATTGCATCAGCCTGTTTGGTTGGTTCTGCACCGGCGGCGGTCGAAATCATTGCCGCGGTAACAAGCAGAAGAATTTGTGGCAAAGAATTCATGGCAGTAGCTCTATGGCAAGAAACGCGTCGGCAGGAGTGAGCAGATCGAAATGGAAAACGATGGCCGCAATATTGAAATGAGTCCCTTCGATCTCGTCCTTGGGCTCGCGCAGGATCAAGGGGACATCGCTGGGAGGGCGGCGCGTGTCGATGATCGCGTGAAAGTAATGCGAAGGCGAGTGTCCCGCTCCTTCGGTGAATGAGCCGGAGACGATGACGGCGATTAACGCGTCGTACTTGTATTCACACCGAATTGCGCGCGGTCGCATGCTTTCCGGCAGGAGTCGAGGTTTCGCACCGGCGATGCGAACCGCTGCCGCATATCGGTGGGCAAGCTCGATTCGATGTTTCGCGGGCAACCCCTTCAGCCACGGAGCCTGCGCCGCCAATGGCGTGTTCAAGACGTCTTCCGCCGCGCGAAAGCCTTCAAAAGCGCGATCAGAAAGAAGCATTGTTGAATCGTAGAAATCCATCTGTTCCATCGCCACACTTTCCGTTGGAGGCAGTTGCTTCCGTGGAACGGCGGCGACGGGTTCTGGAGATGGATCATTTGTCGTCTGACTGCGGAGCAACGACCAAGGCGACGGAAGGGAAATGCTCGCCAACAATAGTATGACAAGCGTTCCGATGCCGGTTGTGGTCGCCGTGATCCGGTTTGTCCAGAAACTGTTTCGCAGAGGGTGGGAACTTACTGACGCCACTGAATCCTGAGACGGTGTACCGGCGAGGGAGGTGGCTCTATCTAAAGCGACGGACGGGTTTAAGCCGAAGGACATTTTTGCGTTTGTTTGCAAGGCGTCTTGGCTATTTTCAGCGGAACTCGTGCAACGCAGCGGCTCTGCGTCGGCCACCAGCGGCGTCGCATCATACGCCACAACTGCATTATCAACAGTCGTATTAATAATTGGCGAAGGTGCCCGTGCGGGATCAACCACGCAGGGGGCATCGGCCGGACCAACCAATGTCAGCGAGTTGAAAACGCCTTCTATGGGATCAATTTTCTGCCAGATGATCTCCAGGGCATCGTCGCTCAGGTCCTGATATTTCTCTTCCGCGATGCTGCGAATCTTGACGGTGACGTTTTCGCTCGGAAGGACCTCGGGGTCGATCTCGGCCTTTTTAAATGTCTTTTGCCGGAAAATTGCACAGAAGCCATTGTACCCGAAGAGTCTGACGAGGTTGCGATTGAAGGCGCGGCCAAGATTCAGTTTGTACCGGACACTCGCGAGGAAATCACATTGATTCCCCTGCCCGAGTTTGTGAGCAAGGAGTGCGGTAACGACTTGGAGATTGGATTCCTTGTGTGTTTTAGTATAGGGGTGTTGATCATGTTTATGGTCGTTCGCATGTGGCGGGCGAATCTTCCACTCTGCCTGTGAATCGCTAAGAACCAATTTCAGGTCTTCCCAAAGCTCCGTTCCCGGTTTGTAAGTGACTTCCAGTGCTAAAGTGACCTTGACGGACACGGACGGTCCTTCCCGCTCGGCGAAGACTCACGAAGAAAAACAGCGACGAATTGCGCTTCTATCTTGCCAAGCCCGGTCGGTTTCGGCCAATCAGACAGCCCTCAGCGGCCAATCCACTGGCCGAAATCTCTCGAATCAGTAACAGCACACGGAGGGCACTCTCACCGTGCCCGAATTCGTTCAGCTTCTGAAACACCGCGATGAGGTTCGTGGCAATCCGTGGCTGACTCATTCGGATGGTTCCGTTGCTGATTCCTTGCGCAAGGGACGCGGCGTCGCAAATCAAGGCCGCGACATATTCGTGAACCGCCCGTCGATCGGGCTCGGTCCCTTTTAGTCGGCAGTCATCTTCATGGACTGCCGCATCCAGTTCGTCGAGGGCCAAAGCGAACTTGGCGGCATCTTGCTGAGGGGTGCCGGTGGAAGGCGGCTGGTCTGTGGGTTCCGTAGACATGGTTGGATTCGACTCGTGAGTAGGTATTTCTCTCTATCACAAGGCGCCGGGTGGAGCAAACGAAATTGATCAGTCGGTGTTGAGACGGCCCCAGATAGCTTTTTGGGCTGTCCCGCTGCCGGTTTGCGCGCAGACGCAGCGATAGCGCGCAATCGAAACGTTTGCGCGCAATAAACCATTCCGGTGACTCGCTTTACGAATTGTTCTGCGTATCCATATAGAGCGGGATAAACGCAACCCGGCTTGGTACACATCCTTCCTTTTAGGACGCAGACGATGACAGCTACCCCTCGATGCTTCCGCGGCGACCGCGACACGCTCTTCACGGCGATCTATGAGGCGAAACGGGCCTATGTGCTCGCCATCGCGGGATCGCTGGCGGGACACAGCGGACTAAGGTCGCAAGCGGAAGACATCACCCAGATCGTCTTTCTGCGGTTCCACCAACTGCTGGTGCGAGGTGGTTTCGCCGATGTCACGTTGGCGAATTGGACGGAACGGGACCAGCTTCTGCGATTGCTGGCATGGTTCTTCGGGACGACGCTGCGGGTGGTGCAGGAATTCGCACGGCGGAATCGCCGGGACTTCATCATTACGTTCGACCAAGACATCGACGATCACGTCCCGGCAGCGACCGAGCTGACGCCGCTTCAGAAACTCTTGATCGAAGAAGTCCGGCAACGCTGCTCGTCCTTCCAGGTGGTCATACTCGACTTGCAGGGTCGAGGGTTCACCAGCCGTGAAATTGCGGAACAGGTGGGCAAGACCCCGACGACTGTCCGCGGCCATCTGCTGAACGCGCGACGGCGCATGCAGGCGTACCTGGATTCGGACGATGGTGATGGCCCTCCGCCGGGGCTGGTGTAATCCCCTCGGTGGGCCGCTTCCGTCCCCGATGGAAACGCTTCCGGCTGCCAAGCCGGAAGCGTTTGTGTTTTCGACTCATGGCAGCCTGCAAAACGCGGCCGTCCAGAACGTAATCGGCACTCGCCGCGAAGCACCGTAATCCGCACCGTCTTTGAAAAATCGCCAGGCCACCACCAACAAAAGACCGCCTGCGGTCATTTACTGGAGACGGAATCGCAGCGACCAGCACACGTCGTGCTGGTGGGTTCCGGTCGATGCCGTGGCGAACCAAAGGAAGTGAAGCATGGGAATTCTGGCGCTCGTCGATCCGGTAACGTCGGCGTTTGTGTACTTCTTCGTGAGTCTGATGCTCGCGCTGGCGGGTGGTGGTTAAGCATCTGTATTCCGGTGCCCGAGTGGGGACGGCACCCCGCCGTCCCCACTCTTCACTTCTCATGTTTGGTCATGCAACCCGTTCGGGCGACGATCAAGCATCATCGCCCACTTCTCTCCCTTAAGGACAAGTTCCATGTCGCACTTCGATCTCAAACAGAAGTTGAAGGACCTGATCAAGAAAGTCCAGCCGCACGACTTGGTGGTGGTCGTGCTCGCCACATTGGGGATCATGTTCGCACTCGGCTTGAGTCTGGCGACACGGGTCGCCACGCATGCCACGCGTCCGCATCCGGTAGCCCTGGAGGCAGTACCAGCGGCGGCGACGGCGGTCGTCGATCGCCACCTCGCGTGGGCCGAGGAGCAAGCCGTTGGAGGACTGGACCCACAAATGGCTTTGGTCCGCGATTTCTTCGATGCCGCCCGGTCCCGGACGCGGGCTTATGCCGAGGAAGTGCTGGGCTGGGACAGCAAGCTCGCGCTGGCCAAGGACTACGTGACCGGCAACCGGTCCCATGAGCAATTCATGAAGGAGCGGTTTGAAGCCATCTTGTTCACGGAAGGCGACCTGCAAACCGTCGTCGAACAAGCGGTGCGGACCTATCTGCGTCACGTGGACGATGTGGAATCCGAAATGCTCGTTCATCTGCGAGCCGACCTTGAAGACCTGTCTCCCACCTCGTTGCCCGCAGCCGTCGATCAAGCGGCCCTTGCTGCGACACTGCAAGCCGCCTTACAGGCAGCGACGCTCTCGGTTCAGGGGGAACTTCGCGGCGATGTCGGCCGGGAAATTGTCAGCTTCATCGTGTCGGAAATCGTCACGGTCACCGCCGCCCAACTCGCAACCTCGGCAGGCATCCTCGGGACCGGGGCGGCCACGGGCTGGGCGACATTCGGAACCGGTCTCCTCGTCGGCTTGGCAGTCGATGCGGCGGTATCCGAAATTTACAACGAGCAATTCAATCCTGTAGGGGAACTGAGCAGCAAACTCGACGCGAGCCTTAAGCAGATGGAATCGCTGATCCTGCGAGGGACGCCGGATTCGGCGGGATTACGGGCGCGGCTCGATGACTACTCGGCCCGCCGCAATGCGGTCCGTCGGCAGGCAATCTACCGTGCCGTGGTGTCTCCCGCGATGTTCTAACGCAACCATTCTTTTGTCTCGAACAAGAGGAGAAACTCATGAAGTGGATGATCATTCTGGCCGTCGGTCTGGCGGCGACGCCGGTGCAAGCCGGCGTCAGCAGCAAGGTGGTGAAAGAAGCCGTCGAATGGATGTCCCGCAAATTCGGCAAGGAAGTCGCCGAGGAAGGGGTCGAACGGCTAAGCACGCGCGTCACGCGGTTGGCGGCGAAGCACGGCGACGATCTCGTTAGTCAGGCGTTCCGTAAAGTCGGCCCGCGGGCGGGCAAGATCGCGACGGAAGCCGGTGAGCAGGCCGATGTCGCCCTGCGACTGCTGGCCCGGCACGGTGACGACGCCGTCGCCGTGGCGACCAAGGCTTCGGCCCGCAAGCTGGTGGGTCAATATGGAGATGACGCCGCCACGGCTTTGGTGCGGCACGGTTCCGTGGGCGAAAACGTGATCGGCCAGTTTGCCGAACAGGGGGCCAAAGCGATGGCGCAACTCGGGCCGCAGAATGGCCGTCGACTGGCGATGCTGGCCCAGGAGGGGATGTTATCGCCACCGCTTCTGGACGTGGTGGCGAAGTACGGCGACCGGGCCTGCCAATTTATCTGGGCCAACAAAGGATCGCTGCTTGTTGGGGCCACGCTCGCCACGTTCGTGGCGAACCCGGAGCCCTACCTGGACGGGACGGCCCATTTGACCGAAGTCATGGCCGAACGGGTCATCGCGCCGGTAGTGTCCGATGTCGTCGCGCCGCTGGCGGAATTACCCAAGGCGGTCGCGGTCGAAGCGGCTCGGAGTATGAACTGGACCTTGATCAGCAGCCTGTTGCTGATCATCAGTGCGGGAGCCGCCGCTGTGGTGTATGTCCAGCAGACCGGGAAAGTTCCGGGGCTGATGACTGCCGTTCAAGCGGTCAAGACCTGGTGGGAGTTCCGCCGCCGGTCGTGAGTTGGTGAAAGAGCGGGAGGCGACGATCTCGTCGCCTCCCGCCGTCCCTTTGCGAAACGCCACCATCGTCTCTTGCTATTAGGAAAGACCATGATGATTGACGATTTACTTTCCGCTCCGATCACCGAGCGATCCGGCACCACACCGCCAGGAAATCCGCCGCCATCCCCTGCCAAGGGGGCCAAATGCCGCGTGTCTGTGCCGCTCGATGCACATCGCACGGTGACCGTCTCCGGCGCGAGCCGCGATCTCGACGGCTTCATTGATGCCCTGGAGTACGCCTTGGGTCTCGCCCGAAAAGCCCGCAGTCTGCGGGTCTCGCTCGCCACGTTTGCTCAAATGGCCGCCGATCAGTCCCGCGCGAGCTGATGGCTTCTGCGGGATCTCACCGTTAAACCCGCTGGCTGCGGGAAGCATGAGCCGGATTGGCCGCAATTTCACACGATGTTGAGCTAAGGAGCCACCATGTCAGAGCCACTGTCCCGGCTGGCGACGGGGATCTATTTCCTGGCGCGCTACGTTCTGTCTTTGGTGATCTTCGTCAGCACCTACTCGGTGTTGCTGATCTCCCTGATCGGGTGGCCCTGGTCGGGCTTCGTAGTTCCCGCATTGGTACTCGCGTCAGTGCAACGGCAGCGGGCGGCGCTCACCACGCTGGGTAGTGCCCGCTGGGCCGAGGCGCGGGATCTCCGGGCTGCGGGAATGCTCAACGCCCAGTCGGGGTTGATTCTGGGGCGGATTCCCTCCCAACCGAACCTCGGTGCGGCGGTCAATTCCGTATTGACGATGCGGACCTCGTCTGCACAGGCGTGCGAAGATTTTCTGAAGCTTTTCCAGCGCGATCGATCGGAACTAGTCCGGCTGCCGCAGGCCGTACACACAGCCGTCTTCGCCCCCAGCGGCGTCGGCAAAGGCGTGTCGTGTGTCGTCCCGTTTTTGCGGGACTGTCGCGAATCCTGCGTCGTGATCGACTTCAAAGGGGAGAATGCGAAGCTGACGGCAGAACATCGACGGAAGGCGTTCGGACATCGCGTCGTCTTGCTCGATCCGTACGGGATCGTGACTGCGAAGTCCGACAGTTTTAACCCGCTGGATGAGATTCGAACGGAGAATCCCCATGCCATTGATGAATGCAATGACCTGGCTAAGGCTCTCGTCGTGCGGACCGCAGAGGAAAAAGAACCACACTTCAACGATGTGGCCGAAGCCTGGATCGCGGCTTTGATCGCCACTGTAGCCTTTTATGGCGAAGCGGGTGAAGCCCGATCACTTCAAACCGTGCGGGATCTCTTGAGCACACCGGAACGTCTCGAAATGGCACTGCGGCTGATGCGCGAATCCCCGGCGTGGGATGGGATGCTCGCGCGGATGGGGGGCCAATTAGCGCATGTCGTCGATCGAGAGAAGTCCTCAACCTTATCGACCGTTGCCCGCCATCTGCGATTCCTGGATACCCCTGCGATCGCCGCGGTCACCCGACAGAGCAGCTTTGACCCGGCGGAACTGCTCAAGGGCAAGACGACGATTTATCTGATCCTGCCCGCGGAACACATGCGGGCGCAGGCGGGCTGGCTGCGGATGTTAATCAGCAGCTTGTTCCGGTCAGTCGTCCGCGGGGGCCTGCGGAACCATAGCCCCGTTCACTTCGTCTGCGATGAAGCGGCCTCACTGGGTTCGCTCGATGTGATTGAAGACGCCGTCGATAAATATCGTGGCTATGGCGTCCGTCTGCAGTTCTACTTTCAAAGCCTTGGCCAGTTGAAGAAATGTTTTCCCAACGGACAGGACGTGACGCTCCTCAGCAATACGACGCAAATCTATTTCGGCGTGAATGACACCACGACGGCGGAAATGGTGAGCGCCCGCCTCGGTGAGCAAACCATCGTCGTGGCATCGGGCGGCACGAATGATGGCTCATCCTCGCAACACACCTTCGGCGGGCAAGTCTCTCAGAGTTCCTCGCATTCGGTCTCGACGTCTCACAACTGGCAACAACAGGCCCGCAAGCTGTTGAAGCCCGAAGAGGTGACGGGGCTTCCGTCAAACGTCGCCATTACATTTGTGCCGGGACTTCCCCCGATCCGCACTCGGTTGCTGAGGTATTACGAAGAGCCGACACTCGGCCGTACGCCAACGCCGTGGACTCAGGTGCGACAGTCCTGCCGGACACTGATCACGGCCTTGCTGCTCTTGATGGTGTGTCTGGGAATTGCCGCTGCCTTAACCGTGGTCGTCAGTCGGCTGCCTGGCTTTTGAAGCGGCTCGCTCTGGGTGTGATGCCGTCTTGGGTTCCCATTTCACGCAATTCGTAAGGAACGCATGATGTCGGAATTGGCGAAGCAACTGTTCGACGGATTGCGGGCTGCCGCGGCGGGAGTGGCGGAGGTCGCCCAGGATGGACTCGGGCAAATGGCCGCCGAAGGGTCGCGACTCGGCACTCAAGGCACGATGGAACTCGCTTCCGCGCTTTTCAACGGACACGCCTTTGTGCCGTATGGACCCGGACAGTACACCCCGACACCGACACAGGAACTCACACAAGAGAATGTGCAACAGCACGAGCACGGTCTCGAACGGTAGCAGGGGACAGTGCCAATCGGCTGACTACGGCGTTGATACCGTGATCCGTGCCCGCGGTCGATGTCGGCGATCAGGCCGACGAGAAGCGTCCAAGGCAACCGAAGTGACAACTGGAAAAATCGGCAGCCAGACCGTGCCTGCGGCACGAAGGAACCCGCGATGTCCACCGAAACTTTGGCGCCCTGGCTGACTGCGAAACAGGTGGCCGACCAGTTTCAAGTGACGGTCCGCACCATCCGCCGTTGGCGACGGAATGGGTACTTCCCGCCGCCAGTGAAAATCGGTGGTTCACTGCGGTGGCGGGCGAGGGACGTCACGGATTTCCATCTTCGCAAACTTGAGTGGTCGAGCGCGTGATCAACTTCATCAGACCACGTTTTCTAGATTGACTCGTTTGAGTCCGTCTTCCGTCCCGATTCAAAATGAAAGCGGATTATGTCCGAAATTGAATTGGCCGCCCGCTTGAACCGGATCGAAGAAGCCTTGCAACGCCTGCTGCACCAACAGGCATCGCAGGACTACTATTCCACCGGGGACGTCGCCCGCCAATTGGGAAAGGCGGAATTCACGGTTCGGGAATGGTGCCGTCTCGGCCGCGTCCGCGCCGAGAAGCGGTCGTGCGGCCGAGGGAATGCCCAGGAATGGATGATTTCCAATACCGAACTGCAACGCATTCGCAGTGAAGGACTCCTGCCGGAACCACGCCGCGTTTGAGCGCAATCAAGAATTTGCACTTCGCCGCAGGAAAACACGCCCCGTTCCATCGGACAATCCGATGGAACAGGGCTTTCGCATTCAACGATCGTCAGCCGCCGAAAACCGTTTGCAGGGCGGCCTGTTGGGCATCCGGAAACAAATGGCGATACCGCTTTCGCATTTCTTCCGTCTGATGGCCTGACCAGGCATCAATCATCCGCTGATCGACTCCGCGACTGGCACAAATCGAAATGAACGAGTGCCGGAAAACGTGCCAGCCGGGCAGGTTCGACCACCGGCTTCCCCGCAAAGTCTGGTTCAGATAATAGGACGCATCGTCGGGAACCAGTTCCCGCCCCAAGTGGTGAAATGTCATGCGACTGGTTGCTTGTTTCACCAGCGGTTCGAGTAATCCGCGTAACGTCGCCGTCAACGGCACACGACAGGTCGTGTGCTTGCCGCGCGACCGCTTCTTCTCCCGCAGGAGCAGCGTGTTCCCGGTCAAATCGATGTCCGACACTTCCGAACGGACCAGTTCGCTGCGTCGCGCCCCGGTATGGGCCGCCATCACCGCCATCGGATAGAGAAACTCGGCGGTGGCGCACTGCTGGATGACACGCAATACGTCTTCCAGATCGGTCGTGGTGAGATAGACCCCGCGCCACAACTCATCCTGCTCGGCGGTTGTCAGTCCTCCCTGGGCAATTCGTCGTTCGATTTCCGCCATCGTTTGGAACGGCGGCTTCTCGGTCGACTTCCGGTACCGCAATCCCCGGTTGGGGAAGACGCCAGTCACCAACCCCATTTTCATCGCCCAGTTCCAAATGGCGCTCAACGTGGCGATCTCCTTGCGAATCGTGACGCAGCTCAACAGTCGGCCCCCGCGACCGACCGCTTGCGAGCGGACGTCCACATAGTTTTGCAGGTCAGCGAAGCGAAGTCGGTCGAGACGAAATGTCGACCCGAACACTCGCTGGTGATGGCGCAGGTGCAGACGAATGATTCGGAGCGTCCCGGCCTCTAAGGTCCCCACGGGTGTGGCAGCCAGATATCGTTCCGCGATCTCGGTCAGCGTGGCGTTCGTAGCCGCCGTCTTCACCACGACCTTCGGTTTCGCTTCCAACAGGAAATCGAGGATGTCTACATCCTCAGGAACGACCAAGTCACCCTGTTCGATCAGAGTCAGCCGCCGCTCCGCCCGAGTTTTGTAACTGTCCGCAACTTTGGGGTCAGCGGTTTTGAGCGACCGCTTGAGCTTCCGCGTCCCGACCCGGACTCCGATGTGAAATGATCCGCTCCGTTCTTCAAGCCAAGCCATAATCGTCGCCTCCCGGAAAAGTCTCACCAAAACGGCAAGCGATCCGAAGACAACGCAAAACCAACCTCTGCCCCCACTTTGCCCCCAGTTCGCATTGGGGCCAAGAAAAAGGACTCACGGCAGTTGCCGTAAGTCCTTGCCAAGCTGAGTGTTCAGGACAGAAACCAGTCCTGAAAGGGAGTGCCCCCGGTAGGACTTGAACCTGTGTCTGAGCGTTTCATCCGAAGGGCAATAACATTGAACTTATGTTGCTACTCCAACATCGACTGCACCTTGCAGCAAAGATCAATGCGATCGCAATTCTAGTCACATAGCATTCGGATTGCCAACATCCTCCCCAGTTTCCTCCCCACAAACTTCGACGCGTGTGTCGATCCAGACAAGCATTCCTTGCCATGTGAAAAACCCTCAGTTTGAGCATTTAGGCTGACGTCAGCTGGCCCTGACAGGTGCTCTTCGAGAATCTTAGACGACCTTATAGTCCATAGTGACATCGATGCCAATGCTCACAATTGGTCCGATGATGAGTCCGAATTCGCTTGAAAACTCTTGTAGCGGGACCCCCAACAAATGCATATCAAGTTCTAAGGGACGCTGTGAAGTCAGTCGCATTCTGCTCTGCGATAACAGGCGGGCAAGAATGTCCACCGCGACTGGAACCTTGGCACCACCGAATGACAGAACACCTCGAAAGTGGACCGGCACCGGAACGCCCCATGCCGCCGCCGATAAGGGTTGACGAGTGTCTATTTCATGGGCGCTAGACAGTACAAACCGCAGAGAACTATCCGCACCTCCGTCGACCTCGGGATGAATGAAAAAGAATTGTTGCAGGTTCAGGTCACGTACTCGCACGCCGGTATGGACATCGGTGGGGTTGACAGAAATCCAAGCGCCACGGCAAGCCGCCCAGTCCAGCGCGTCTACAAATTCGATCTCGCCTTTGGGATTGTCGAATCGGCCGACAAGTGTCTCGGGAGCCAAGTCGTTCGTCGATTTCTTTACAATCTGGAATGAGACGAGGGAAGGCGTCTCAATAATAGCGGGTGTAGCCCCCCCCAAGACAAGTCCAGGAGTTTCCAGAATCACGCGGCGGATAGCCTTGAAATAGCGAACATAACCTGTGCACCGACAAATGTGGCCACCGATGGCCTCCAGAATCACCTCGTCTAGACGGTCCGCGTGGACTGGAGTCCGTTGAAGATCTTCCAATAAGATTCTGCCAGCCATGAGAAAGCCGGGAGTCGAAAACCCGCATTGAAATGAATGCTCTTCGAGAAACGCGGCTTGCAACGGATGCAACTTCTCGGAAGTACCGAGTCCTTCAACGGTTGTAATGTGCATGCCGTTGATCGCTTTCAGGCGCGCATAGCACGCCAAGACGGGGATCATGGGACCGTCTGATGTCTCCTGGAGCGCCACCTTGCAGGCGCCGCAGGCACCTATGCCACAGCTAAATTTGGTTCCAGTGAGCCCGAGTTCCTCGTGTAGGAAATCGACCAGGATATCATCCGCTCGAACTTTTGCTCGCTCGATACGTTTCCCATTGAGGATCAGCGTGAAGGTCGGAAGTAGTTCGTGCGCCATGCTCATGGGGATGCAAGTGCCTCAAGGATTTTGCTTGGTGTGATTGGTAGGGAATTGATCCGCACGCCAATTGCATGCGCAATGGCATTCGCCACCGCCGGAGGTACGGTCGTCATGGTCGCTTCTGCAATTCCCTTCTTCCTTTGACCTGGTCTGCCCGTCACAATGTTCTCACCGTCGAGTGGCACGAGCCGCAGACTTAGATGGTCCAATGGGATGTGCTTTGCTCGGGCGACTTGATAGCGGTGAAGATTCCAGCTGCCATCTGTTCCAGCAGGATTAGACGGCAACTCCTCGAGTAGGGCATACCCCAGTCCCATCGCGAGGCCTCCCTCAACTTGCCCTTCCAGTAGGGCCGGATGATGAACATCTCCGGCATCTAGAAAGGTGATGGCGTCGAGGATTCGGACTCGTCCTGTTGGCAAGTGCACTTGGACAGCCACCAAATGCCCGGCCGAGGCATAAAGGGTGCGGCGGAATGTCTTCACCGATGCTCCCGGAAACTCAGGGTTGGTACGGTCCAACAATTCCGCATTGCTTCCGCGTACGACTGCCAGCCCGTCCACTGCTCGCTTCACGCTAGCGCCGTCGACCAAGAATGTCGCTTGTGCGAAGTCATGTTGATAAAATGTATGAACGATAGCGCCGTTCACCAGCCTGTTCGTATGGATGTGATGCGCAAGCGTCTCTATGGAGAGTGCTGGAAATCCGTCTGCAACCAGATTTTGCTGGTCCCAATGAATCCCCGCGATCGGTGCCCCTCCCCAGAGCTGCTGCGCTGCGGGAACCAATCCATGATCGAAAATGACACGACATGCCTCCTCGGTGGCATGCAATAGGTGGAAGGCTGTCACGGAAGCACTTGCCGAGTTCACTAGCTTGGGAGTTAGCCGCGGATTGGCGGCGTCAGATGTCGGTTCACCTCTTTTCATTTTGAGGACATCAAAAAACTCCGTTTCACCCATAGCGATGTCAGCCGCACTGCGCCCCAAGATGGGCGCCGTTGCGATGCACACTGAAGTCGCACTGCCTTGGCCCATGTCCACACCCGAAGAGCGGACGAAGATTGAACCATCGGATCGCAGTTCGACAGCAGTGTAGATGGCATCACTTGACGTCCCATAGGCTTCCATACAGCCTGCGAAACCGACGCCATATGCAAGCAGCCCCTCTCGATCCCGGTTTAACTTTTCGGTGGCGCGATACTTCCAAAGCGGTTCCGCGAGCGCCAGTTCGCAGATTTGCGAATTCCCGAGGTGGTGGTCCAGCGTCATGCCAGTAATATCGCGTTCGCCGCGACGCAAAGAGTGCTTCAATCGAAACTCAATCGGATCTACTTTCAGCCTCTCGGCTGCTTCGTCCATCACGGATTCGATGGCGAACGTCGCTTGCGGAATTCCGAATCCGCGCATCGAGCCCGCAGGCGCTCCTCGCGAATGAAAGCCGCGCGCACTCACCACAGTCCGAGGAATTCGGTAGGGACCGGCCGCATGCAGTGCCGTGAGGCTCACGACCGCATTTGATAGATTCAGTTCTCCGCCACCATCCAACAAAAGGGCTGCCTGTAATGCTTGAACGGTCCCACTCGAATCGAACGACAGTTTGCACTGAACGGCGCTGGCATGGCGCTTGATACCTGCGACAAACTGTTCGAAGCGATCAAACGCCAGTCGGACCGGTCGCCCAGAGAAAAGAGCTGCGAGAGCAAGGTAATAGGGAAAACTGGACTTGTCTCGTCCCCCGAACCCACCACCGGGATAACAACTCTTGAGTCGAACCCGCGACTCCCTAAACGGACAAGCGTTGTCTGCCAATAGAGCTTGAATCTCGTCTCGATCATCGGCAGGTGACTGAGTTCCGACAACCAAATGAAGTTGCTTGGCGTCAACGTCGTGCCAGGCCAACCCCGCTTCTGGCTCCATGAACATCGGATCGGTCGTTTGAGTAGAAAACGTGCGATCAAGTGTCGTCCAGTCGGACTGCGCAATCGTGCCCTCGACGGCATCCCGAGATTGCATTGCCAACAAATTCTTGGGACGTTGTTCTACTGTCACGGCTGGGCCGAATGCCGTGGGATCATGCCGACCATTTTTTACAAATGAAAAGACGTCGTCGTTTTCGCCCGCGATACGAATGAAGTGCACCGCATCACCCATACCTTGGGCGTCCTTCTGACGGACTGCCAACAGTGGATCGAGCAGCCGCCTCACGTCCTGTTCTGGCGACGGCGTGGCGACTGGTCCATAGCGCAATAAAGAGTTGCCGTCCAATAACACCCATTGGCGAACGTCGTTCATTTCCGAGAATCGCTCAAAAATGAGAATCGCCACCGGCTGCCAAGCGTGGTCCGGAAGCTCACCATCAGGAACGAGCCAGCATTTCGCGAACGACGAGAGCCCATTCGTAGGTTTGATATGATTCGCGACAATATCGGCCGCCGTCACAACCGCAACGGGTTGAATTGGCAGCTTCTGAACTGCCTGCAGATCGAGTTTAACGGGACGATCACCCACCTCAGCTCGCAGCAGCCATGCGTGAAGGGTCGATGTAGGCCACCCGGCCATATCCGATGCCCGCAAATCACGCGCATACAGTTTAGCACCCAACACTTTGGGTAATCCATCGATTCGAACTGGTCCTGCCATGGGATCGCCTTCAGAGTACAGTGGCAGTTCATCAATTGAAAAGTAAGATACCGATATCGAACCGCACACTTAGATAGATTGCACTTACCCATTGATGATGGGCATTCCAGCGAACGCCCTCACTCGCGGTTCGTCAAAGCAAATTCTAGTGAGCTTGAGACCCTTCTGGATTGTCATACCTCATCTAAACGCCATCGACGACATATTCAGGGCAAAGGCAGTAAAAGTCAGAGAAGTCACTCCTATGAACGCTTTCATGGCAGCGCCAAATGCACCAAATGAATGCCGTGTGAATCCGACGGATGTAAATGACTCTCCGTCATCGAGCTCACCATCGGGATATCCAAAGGCGCAGTTTGCGCTGCCTCATGCCTAACGACTCTTGATACCAGCGCAGTAGCTATCGCCAAGGGATAGCACCTCACCCGTTGGATTGAACTGTTGAATTCAGAAAAAGATAGAAACTGCGAAATGCAAGTCGCTTCTGATTATGCACAATCCAACAGCATGCCGACAAGTGCACGCGTGGGGATAACTACCTATTGCTCGGACATTTCTACTCAAGAGGACTCAATTGTTGCACTCTATGCAGACCCCAAGCCCAAAAAACCGTCGAGGACCGGCAACTAAGCGGGCTGCGAGGCCTGGGCAGGTTGCGGATTCCCGGATGTGCCAATCATGTCTGCGCTCGATCAATTCTGTCAACTTTCAAAAATCAAATCAGCCAGCAGAGCCTTGATTGCTGCACAGGCCCACGCTACCATGCCACTACTGGCCGACCGTGTAATGCGCACCGTTGTCCCGTAACGTCCATCATTAACAGGGTCTCAAAATGGAAGCCACGACAAATCCGCACAATCTCAAGTATCCCGAAATCATCACTGTAACTGAGTCCAACGAGCGCGTAGAGACCACTGAGGAACAGGATCTGCTTTATAAGACAGGTGCCCCAAAGGGGAAGGTGCTAGTAAAGAAGCTGTCGGTGATCCAGACGACAATTCGCACAACTACACCCTATACGGGTACTCTCTAGTACTAACGGCAGGCACAGATGGGTCGTTAACGTAGCTCCAAAAGCGAGGTCTTGAAGCAGTTTGACGGCAGCCTCTCGGCCTCGCAAGGACGCTCTGCCACTCTGGCACCTGAATTCGAGGCGACGGGATCCTCTGGCCCATAGCCTCAGTGTCGAGTACCTGCCCATGCGAGCGGACTTAATCCATCAGGTTGAGCAAGCCCTTCAGCTGCACCAGGTCGTGGTTATTGATGGCTCAAAAGGGCTTGATCAAAAGCGCATCGCTACTGCAGTTGTTCCAGGGCCGGGCCACTGGGACTGTCGTACGGTCGACGGCAATTGGCAACGCGGCGGATATCTCGCAGGCTTTCAGGAAGTCATAGATTGTGCGCTGGAATGGTGCGGGACCAACTATCCTGAGGCTATTTCAAAGGCCCAGCAATCACTCAAGCGGCTTTTCCCTCTTTGCGAATCTCCCTACTTCTCATTACCAAAGGACCTTACGAACACGTCTTGCAGGGACGAGCGTACAAGGTTCTACCATCATGAGTACCAAAACAAGCTTCTCGTCGGCATTTCGGAGTTCCTGATTGAATACATTCAGCTAACAGGCACGCCGATACTGCTTAAGATCGATAATGCATCCAGCATGTCTCCGACTGCGCTTAGCCTCGTGCAGGTTGTCGCTCGACAACCCGCGAGTCAAAGATGGATTAAGTTCATTCTGATCGACTACGAGCGCGCGCTGTTTCTCCCAAATGCCATGACACTCCGGTGCCCACCGTACTCTTTTGAAGAGTTTGTTTGCACATTGGGCTTCGTCGATGAGCTTCCTGGGGAAGAGGCCCGTCAAATCTTTATGACAAGTAAGGGCAACCCTATGATTGCTCGCGCAATTATAACGTGCGAGGAAGCGGGCGTGACTAGTGTTGGCTACTTAGACAGTATGGCAATAGTATCGCTATATCTCTCCACACTCGATTACGCAGCTAGGCGTCGGCTTCTTAGTGACTATATACAGTGTGACTGCGAGTCTGACGACTTTATCGCAGTTCGCAACTACGAAATGTTTGATTCCGACGTTGCGGATCAGGAACATTATGAGCGACACGTTTATCAGTTGGCCGAGTACAAATCAGGCCTTGGGCCGTTGAAAACTCTGCACGCGTTGGCAATCAAGGACAAATTCAAGCGACTTGACGCTCTTGCCGAGCCGGGCGAAATCCTGAAAAGCATCGGGTTATATGACACCTGGTTCACATATTTTTCTGAGCATTTTGCAGACCCGGATTTACGGCTGTGCGGATCGGGCGACGATTTAACTAATGCGGCATTCATAAGTGCTGCATTCGTGTTGTACTCTTTAGGGTGCGGCAGCGTCTCGTCGCCATTTCTTGACGAGTTTCACTCAGCTTTTCCTAACAGCAAGTACGTTCCGACGGCGCTGTATGCGCAGTCAATGACTTATGGGCGCTACCAAGTTCCAGTGAATCTCCCATTGGCGGAGAAGTACGCGTTGGCAAATCTTACGACGATCGAGGAGAAGTTCCGAGGCTGGGACAAATACGATTATATTGCTGTATTCGCAGAGAATGCTTATGCCTATATAAAAGCGCGGCAAGGAAAGTATGCCGAGGCTTTGAGGCTTTGTGAAGATGGAAGCCAGCGAATGGTAAACGTATATGGCGGCAGATATAGGCTGCATCGGTCGATTCTAATATACAACACCAGTCAAGTGTATGAGATCATCAAGGATTACCCGCGTGCAGAACAGCAGTTGCGGCTTGCGATCGCGTGCGATCCCTATTACGGCGAATACCATAATGATCTAGGAAATCTCCTTGCGAAGTTGCCAGAGCGAGCTGAAGACGCTCTGGCGGCATACGCGCGAGCTATCGATCTGTGTCCACCATATTATGAAGCCTATCTGAATCGTGGTACTCTCCAGGCCCGAATTGGCCGTCTCGAAGAGGCGAAAGGGGATTGCAAGCGAGCGCTTGAAATAAAACCCACAGAGTGGCGCGCACTGTTGCAATTGGGGAATATTTGCGTTGTTCAAGATGCATGGCAAGACGCTCGGCGATTTTTTGAAATGGCGTTAACACTTGAACCCCGAGAATGCAATCTTCGTTGCAATTTAGGGTTGGCCCTGTCCGAATGCGGGGAAACAGTAAAGAGTATCGAGCAGTTTAAGGTTGCGCTTGAACTGAACCCCCGGCACGCAATGTCTCATAACAACCTAGCGATAGAGCTATTCAACAATGGGCAGCAATCGGAAGCATTGATGCACGCCGTCACCGCGGCGGAAATAGGCGGAGATCCGGACTATGAGAAGAACCGGGACATCATATTCAGTTCTGTATGATCCGCGAATGTGAGTTGCACTTGGCAGATAGTACTGTGGTGTTCATAGTTGATTTCCCCAGAGCAAGTTGTGATCGCATGGCCGCGGGCACATATCTCTAAAGCTGGTGCGGTGTTCCACGTTTGCCTTCAGTTGAGGCATACCCGAAGAAGGCACGTGTGTGTGCGAGAACGTCTTGGTTCGTGAGCGCTTCCGCCACCGGATTGCCACTTGAATTAGTCGGGACATGGTTGGGGGCGCTGAGCGTTCTCAGGGCGTCGAAGTCTTTTTTCGCCTCAGAAAAGACGCCGAGCGCCGCATCCGTACAGAGAAATGATGTGATGGATGGTGATTTGTCTGGGTTGCCGATGGTAGGAGTGAAGAACGGCTTGTTGCCCACCTCTTTGGCGAAGTCGTCGTAGGCGTCGCTTAGCTTTTGGAAGCCACCAAAGTCGATCGTATCCGCCGGGATTGGCAACGGGGCTTTAAAGCTCGATTTCTCGGGACTCAACTGGCGCAAGATATTGCCAATGCTATTCTGGCCGGGATCGCGTTGCAGGAACACGACTTCTTTAACAGATCCCAGTGCCATGATCCCCGAGCATTGAGAACAAGACTCGAGAGATGTATAGATCGTAACATCGCTGAGGATATTGCTGTAAGGCGTCGCTGCAGCGGGTGCCATGAAGCCCTTGGTCGCCCATCCATTGTTGAGTTGAGCCAAGCTGAAAATCCGTCGTACTAGCCGAGATTCCGCGTGCTCGACGGAGCTACTGAAGATGTCGTTATGGTTGAAGTCGAAATCGATTACTTCACCTTTACCGTCAACTGCTAAGCAGGCGATGTTGTGGCCAAGGTAGTCGCCGCCCTGATATTGGCCATTAGGCAAGCGTTGTTTGTCTCGCCAATTGTATTTGCCATCTTTACCCTTTTTATTGCCATTCCAGTAGTGGATCATCAACCCAGAGAGCAATCCGCAATAGATCAGGTGACGTTCGATTTCCGCAGGCGCTAGCTTGGGTGCTGCGATGCAGACGAGATCCTTGACGGTTCCATTCCAAAAGTGCTTCAAACGGCCCTCTTGCGGTTCGGGTGGGTGGAGCGCGCCCGCAGCGGGGGTCGCACCTTGTTGAGCAGCTTTGACGGTTCCCGTGTTGATGGTACTGTCGGCGGCGACCAATCCGGCAGCTGTCGTAGCAGCCACCGTCTGAAGAAAGTCTCGTCGCGATTCCATGCCTCAACTCCTCACAAGAATTGCTGTTTCGATGATTTGTCACGCGAAACCGATTCGCGGAAGGCCCCTCCAGATGTTCGGCGAATGCCGTTTGCTCAGCATGACGTCCCAGTATGGGTCGATCAGCATCTAGAAACACCGTCCCATTAGAACCAGATTGGCAATCGAGCGCACGCTACATTCGCGAAGCGATTTGTACTTTGCATCCATAGCTGCAACAAGCCATCGAGTACGGATAAACACCTATGCGCGGAAATATCTGAACGAAGACACTCTGAATTCAGGAAAGTCGATACCTTCAAATTCCCGTCGGACCTCAAGAGTCAAATGCTTGCAGCACGGAACCGCACGCAATTGTGACCCATCGTACCCTCTCCTCAAACACGTGATGCACCCCGTGCATCCACGGGGTGCATCACCGACGACAAGGGGATACCATTCGGCAACGGCAATCTTGAACCGAACCACTATCCGCCTCGCTCATGCCGTCTCGGCCGTGAAGAGCAACCGATCCCGCTCCCGCTGACTGTCCGGCACATAGGATGAGGCGAACCACGGAGCAGCTTCGCCACTGATGGCGACGGGTTTCTTGAGAAACAGTTTCGGTCGTTCGGCGCCATTGGCCATCGCAACACGAAAATGGAGATGGTCAAACAGTCGCAAGGCTTCAATGGCAAAGGCGGTAGCGATCTTGCGATCCTCGATCATCAGCAGGTGGTCTCCGTTGTTGTTTTCACCACTTACCGAATGATTGCTGGATCCAGTAAAGACCTTCGCCGTTGGGAGGGAAAAGTCGGTGACCACGAATTTGTGATGAACGTTGATCCCCTTGCCACCGGTCCATTCTCGCTTGAAGGGCTGGGGTGCGAATTCGGACAATGCCGCAAAGCGGACAAGTCCGATGGAACCGTCCGGTTTCTTGACTTCGAGGCCCCCGCTCTTGTCGGAAATGCCATAGCTGAAGACCGGCCTCGCCATCAACCGGTCAATCGATTTCCGGGCGGCCCCTGATTTCGCCTGATTCAGGAACGCGACGGCAAACAGCACGGAAGAGGATGCTTGGTCAATTGCCGCCCCGATCGGGTTGAGAGATAGATCGGTGTTGTCATGCGGCGAGAAGCAGAAGTGGAACGACGAACCCTGCGGCGACGTGACCACATGCCATTTCTTGGCTAGGTCCTTGCTCGCGAAATTCTGAGGATCATTGAAACCCTCCTCGAAGACTTGCGACATCAGGCCGACGATCTCGGGATGCTGAAAGACCAGGGCGTTGTTGGACTGGATATACAGCCCGCGGAACGTGAAGTTGGTCGATCCGAGCAGGACTTTGTAAGGTTGCCCCTGCTTCTTTAGAATGAAGACCTTGTTGTGTTGCAAGGTGCGAAAGTGCGTCCGATGCACACGAGCCGCTCCAGCCGAAGTGCTGAGAACCTTCGCCGCCTTGCTCTCGGGGCTGTCCGGCGAATCGTGCTTCGTTCCGTCGCCGGGCGAGTTGTCGATGATGATCCGGAGCCGCTTTTTGAGCTTCTTCAGCCGGTCGAGAATATCCGGTTCATTAAAGTCGTAAGCAAATGCATCGACAGTGATCTGCGGATCGTTCACAGCTTCGTCCAACAGTCCGAAGAGGAGATCATGGGCCTCGAAGCCCAGCCAGCGATAGACGTCACCGCCGACCTTGGTGAATTCGAGTCCTTTCTCTCCATCGGCTGGAATGATCGTTTTGCCGAAAGCATTGATCGACCCAGTTCCCTTGAATTTGTCGGCAAACGCCTGCGAGGACGCGAAGCCGCGGGTGAATCCGACATCCAGAAAACCATCATAGGTGATCGGGGCCAGCGACACGTCCAGTTGGAGTGAGGTCCCCTTCTTCAGCGTGTTGTCGCTGGGCATGTGCATCTTGGTGACGCGGTATTGATAGGTACCGTTCTGCGGGTCGAACGGAAAATGGACCCAGCGAAATTTCTGAAAGGGGGCTTTCAGCGACGAGAACTTGCGAGATCCGTCGACGTCATTGGGCGAATCGAACTTGAGGCGGTTGTTCAGCGGAGCAAAACTGCTCTGCCCAGGAGCCTTGCACTCCACAGCGAAGCCGACGAGATCGTCCTCGGGTTCCTCGACATCAAACCCGAGCAGAGCCATGCGCTCCCCCCGGAACAGCTTGAGCGAAAATCCGGATTTGGCCTTGCGGACTTCAAACGGTTTCATGTCGTGCACCCGTCATGAGGATGAGTGGTGAGAGGCAATTGACCAATGCAAGATAGGAATGTTCACCATGAATGTCCAGTAGTCGAAGTATAAAGATGAGATCAAAGAACCCATACGAGAACCGCATAGTCGGGTGATGCCCTTGCAGCGCGGGGAAGGGCGAACTGCTGGTTCGGTCACCCTTTGCCTCGCGGCGGTGAATTCTTGGGCAGTCCCGAGTGATTGGTTCTTGAATGACTTCTTCGATCATGACGTGCCATCGATAGACGCAGTCACGCCGTTCGACTTATCCACAGCTCGTTGCTCGTTAAGCAAGTTAAAATACTCTTGAAGTTAAACAGTTAAGCCGCTCGCAAGCCCTTGAAGTCGCTACGGAAATCGTTGATTCGTGCGCCTAATAGGCCGAACCATTGCGCTTAAATGACCGTGCCGGTTGCGCCTAATCGACCGTGTAATATGCGCTGAATCGACCGTGTCAATTCACATCCTGGCATCGTTCCCGTCGTCGAACCGTAACAGGTTGCATGCGCTTAATCGACCGTGCCCGCACATCCGTAACCCTGCCGTGTCATTCATCCTCTGCTGACGCGGTTTTCTGGCTTGAAGCGCGGGTTTTGCGTGCAATTTGCTCGCTGTTGGTTCGTCCGAAGGCACGACATTTTTCCACATCGGTTCAATCTGCGCTCAATCGACCGTGTATTCAGGTGACCGGATTGATGAATTTCAACGACTTGGACGTGAGTCCCTGGGCTTGTCGACGTCGGGGATGGCGTGGCGTTTCAAACCGAGGATCAGTCACCGCCAATTTGTCGCGACGCAGGAAGTTGATGATCTCGTCCCCCTCGGCGTTCTTCCGTAACGAGAGGGTGTATTCCGGAAGTGCATCCTCTTCAATCACCTGCCGTACATCGAGGGCGAAGTCCGAGAACCGGGAACTCGCCCCCGATTTCTCATAAAGTTGCCTCATCGTGAATTGCCATCCGACTTCTTGATGTCCGGCATGTTTCCGCGCCACGCGATAGAGCCACCGTTCGATCCCGCCGGTGAGCAAGAAATAATCTTCGTGGATCGTAAGGACTCCCCCTTTCATGACGACACCTTGGAAGAGCCAGTCCGGGAGCGTCAGTGTCATGCCGGTTGGCTCGCCGGTCGCGGAGTCAGTAACCTCTGTCCAACTTTCGAGCCAATGGAACGAGGCGGCCTTCTTGTGCCCTTCGGCTCGGATATTCGTGCGGACCGCCGAATGCGTCAGTCGGTCCAGTGCCGCCCGTAACCGGCGATAATGTTCGCCGCCGGTTTGTCGGCGGATCGACTTCAGCAAGTGATGCGGATGGAAGTGGATTGTCCGGCTGGGGGTGAGACCCCGATCGATTGCTTCGGTCAATTGGGTCGATGCCCAGATCAGGATGTCGGCGTCCCAGATCGTGGCCAGGCCGAACTTGGGATTGGCGCTCACTTCAACCCAGACATCGCCGACGTGATATTCGATCGGCGTGAATCGCGGCCGTTTGGCCAAACTGAAGAACGGCCGCTCCATTGTGTCCCGTTGGTCACGAATCGGGATGTCGGCGAAGTTCGCGGCGAACAGATCGGGCTGATTGTCGCCTCTCGGGGGATAACGCCGGGTCATCGTACTTTTGTCGCGTCGGATTGTCGTACTTCCGTAGAGTCGTAAAATCGGATTTCAGGTTCGTGGGAGATCATGTCGTCCCTCCCCCGCATTGACCGCTGGGTCCAAACCGAATTGGCTTTGTAAGATTGCCCGCAGAACATCGGCCATGTTCTGGCCCTGGAGCGTGCATTGCACTTTGATCCGTTGATGGAGGGACACCGGCACGTCGATCGTGAGCCGCTTGGTCGGTTCGGTCGTCCGCGCGGGGCGGTCATCCACCCAGTCATCCAACGTAGCGTGACCGGACCGTGAAGTGGGTTTGGTGCCAAACGCAATCTTCTTCATGGGAAGTACCGCAGCAGTTCGTCGACAAGGGCTTCGATCTCCTGAGCTGCGACTTGCATCGGCAACGTCTCCAAGACTGTCTGTCCCTGGGCGGCCGATTCCGCCAGCGCCACCCGCTGACAGATCGCCGACGCCATCACTGGAATGGGATACTCCGCAAGGGCCTCAGTGACATCCCGGCCAAGAGCCGTGTTGGCGATCTTCCGGTTGATCACGAACGCTGATTGGAGACTCGGTTTGTAAATCGCGACGTCCCGCAACATGTCGACAATCTCTTTCGCGGCCCAGACATCATAGGGCGACGGCTGGACCGGAATCAGGACCAAATCACTCGCGACGATCGCCGATTTGGCGACGTCATAGACCCGCGGCGGACCATCGATCAGCACGAATTCATAGTCCTGAGCCAGGGCGGGCAACTCTTTGTGAATTGAGGCCCGTGGCAAGCCCGCTACAGCGAACCGGGGTTCTCCTTGGCGACACGCCGCCCAATCGAGGGCCGATCCCTGCGGGTCGGCATCGACGAGCAGCACTCGGCGTCCCTGCCGAGCGAGGGCGTCGGCCACATGGACGGCAAGCGTCGTCTTCCCGACGCCGCCCTTCTGATTCAAGAATCCAATCACCCGCATGCATACCTCGTCGCAGTTCTGTTTCGACGATCCGGATAGCACGCTTCGCGGCGGTGGTCAAATCCTGATTTACGACGAATCGTAAAATCGTGCGGGGTGTGGCTGAAAAGTCACACCGCAATAAAGCATGCCGCCGAGTCGCCATCGTTCTGCCCCGGCCGTCAGTTCCGCGACGAACCGGAAACTCGCTTTTACGACGATCCGATCTTACGATTCGTCGTGCCGTCGACCATCCGGCAACGCACAGCGACGACGATGGGAATCGTCGTATTTCCGCTTTTCTGCAAAAGCGTATTTCCGGTGATTTCACCGTGAAATCACTCCATAGCACCGCTACGGGAAGATGTCTGATGCAAATTTCAATTTGACAGCACTCATCCGGGGCCTCGGCAGCGGTCATGTTTTGATGGTTCATTTTGGGACGATTTTCAGGCGACCCCATGTTCGATGAGTGGGTTTCTGCATCGACCGAGGGCGTTAACGGTTTGTTGAGATTCAGGGAGTAGGCTCGTGATACCGGTGCTTGCCAGAGCCCATTAGTCACACGGAGGAGCCATGCCCAGAAAACCGAAACGGACGACCACGCCAGTCGAGCCACCCAGCAATGACGCCACACCCGCCGTCGCTTCATCCGTTGCGACAGCCGACGAACTGGTCGTCTTTACGAACAGCACCCCCACTGACGCGCCGCTACAGGAGTCGCCGGTCACCACCGCGCCTCCGACGAGTTCAGTGGACGAGAGCGCGCCCGAACCGCAACCGGAACGCGGTCGCTTCCGGAGTTGGGTTACGGACACGGCTCGCGGGTACAGTCGACTCACCGACGAGCAGGAACAGCGGCTCGTGGTGAAGTTCGCGCAGAAGCCGTCGGCCGATGTACTGACCGCCCTCAAAGGGGCGGGCTTCCATTACCATCCCGATTATGCCGGTCAGACGAATGCCTGGGTCCGGCGGAATGATTTCGAAGGCCGGATGCAGGTCGAGGCGATCGAGAAGCTGATCGGCAGTCTGCGACAGCGGGACTCAACCGCACGGTGACAGTCCGTGTTTCTCGGCCAGGGCTTCCTCGAAGTATCGAAACGCCAGCCGTCGTGTCGCTTCCACATCCGGAACGCCTCCGCAGGCGGCGGCCAGTTCCACGTACGCAGCCAGCGCCGCGCCATGGAATGGGTCGTCCAGGATGTCATCCGGTTCATCGGTCAAGCAAAGCCTCGCATTCCGCCTCTGCCGCTCCATAGTCGTCAACATCGCCGTTGTGATCAGCGAATTCGATGTCGGGGCAGGTGTCGCGCAGATGCCGCGCCAGAAAGTGAAGGCGTTGTTGTGCCTCCGCCGGAGTGGCGGCGGCGAGAATGACGGTGATGTTTCCGATGAAGCGGATCATGGGAGGAGTCTCCTTTCGTCGTGTTGTTGATCGTTGAGTTCGAGAATGTAATGGCGGCACGCCTGCGCCAACGCAAGATGAAAATCGTCGCCGGTGGCGTCGCACCAGTGCATCGCATCGGCGAGCAATTCGACCAAACTGGTGTGCAAGTCTTCGCCGTTGCGGTGGTGAATCAGGATGCACCCGGCACGGGCTGCCCGGAGGGCGTTCGGGTCTTCGCGCGGGGGCGTCATGATTGAGCCTCCTCGTCACGGCGTTGAATCGCCTTCCGCAAGTCCGGTTCGTAGTGGTCACCGCGCCAGGAATTGACACCGAAGGCGATATTGCCGAGGGCCAGCTTTTCGAGGTGGAAGACGGCAACGTGGCCCGGTTCCGGGAAAACGATGCCGAGCATCCGTCCTGCGCCGGGATCGCGGAAGATCAGGACGTCGAAGGGTGCGCCGCCCACACCATTGCGATGATGTTGAAGCTGTTCGATACGGAGTTTCATGGGTCGAATCCTTTCTGAGAGGGGAGGGCGGACCCGGAGGCCCGCCCGGTGAGGGTTATTCCTTCGTCTCGGTGACGACACGGAGGGTGAGGCGGCCGTCGAGCGGGACGCACTCGACTTGGAGGTTGAAGCCCTCCCCGTCGGCGTGTGCCCAAGCGGCCCCGATGCGGGTCCAGAAACTTTTTCCGCTGGTGTTGTCGCGAACGTGATAGACCACGTGGGTGGGGGATTTGGAAGTGGTGGAAGGATTGGTCTCGGTATTGGTCATGATTCAGTCTCCTGTGGTTTGAGTGACGGACCGCGCCCATCGCGGCCCGATGGCACGGAACTGAAAGCCGCTTGAGCCGGGGCGCAGCGCCCCGGTCACAGCGAAAAACGGAGGGTCCGCTTCGCGGAAACCGTTTTGGCAGCTTGACCGGCCCGGCGGCGGCTTTAACGTGCCCATCCAAGAGGCCGTGTGGGACGGTGCGCTTCACCCACTTTCACAGGAGACGGGGCTACCCAATACCGCAACCCATCGTCCTAGTTCCCACCGAACCCGTGCTCGTCACCTCACTGCAACTCCGGGCAGAGAACCCGCGGTGTCATCGGCGAGCACCCCACCGGAACAGGATTGAGAAGCCAGTCGCATGAACCACATGGCCGCCATCCGTGTCGTTGAAGACTATCGAGAACCCGAATTCACGGCGGGCTGTCGTGCCCGCCCCTTCGCAGAAAGCCGATGACGGAATGTTGAAACAGTGATAGACTCCACAAAACCGCAAGGGATTCCGGTCCATGAATGTTACGCTGCATTTCCCCGCTGAAATCGCGACCACGTTCCAGCGTCGCGCCGCCGAGTTAGGGCAGGACGTCAAAACATTCATCCGCTACGTGGTCAGGGAAGAGTTGGCGCTGGAAGAAGCGTACCCCGCGCCGCCCGCACGATCCCACGCCGAGTTCGTGACGGCCCTGCATCGACTCATTGATTCACACGGCATCCGGTGCGGGACGTTCGACGACAGCCGGGAGTCGATCTACGCCGGACGGGGCGAATGAAGCCCTCTCAGAAAACCGGTGACCGAACTTCGGAACCGTGTTAAACTGGGTTTCATCATCAGGAGTGAGGATCAACCCATGAACATCAGTTTGCCCTTGTCGGCGGATGTCGAAAACATCCTGATTCGTCGTGCCGCGGCAGCGGGGAAAGATCTCTCAGCCTTCGTCGCCGCAGTGGTCACGGAGGCCGTTGCGGAAGAACTGGAACCGGCTCATCCCACGGAATCGGCCGCCCGTCGGGCGGCTCAGTTCCGCGAGCGTCTCGAAAGTTGGACCGATTTGCACCCCGTGCTCGACCATGTGATCGATGACAGCCGCGAAGCGATCTATGCCGGACGGGGGGAATGAAGGTTCTCGTCGATACGAACGTGCTACTCCGTATCGCGCAGGCCGGTCATCCACACCGTCCCGCGGCCGCGGAAGCCGTCGTCCAGCTGATTGCGGCCGATCATGAACTCTGCGTGGTACCGCAAGTCTTGTATGAGTTCTGGGTATCGGCTACGCGGCCCGAGCCGGTGAATGGCCTTGGCATGGATTGCGCCGCGGCCGAACGCTCCCTCGACGAACTCGTCCGCGAGTTCCGGCTGCTCCGCGACGAACGCGGCGTCTATGGATTCTGGCGATCCTTGATCGCCGCCCATCAGGTGCAGGGGAAACTCGCCCATGACGCCCGGCTCGTCGCGGCCATGCAGCGGCACGGGCTGAACGACATCCTGACGTTCAACAAACCGGACTTCGCCCGCTTCACCGGCATCCGCGTCTTGACTCCGGCTGACATCCTCTCGGGTCAGCTCCCCACCTGAGTCGGAAACCGGGGGGGGCGGTGCATCACAACCCGTATCGCTGACCGGAAAACCAGCCGACGAGCGTTCCCGATGGAACTCGATCCGCCCAACTGCGATGTGATGGTGCAGTGGCGGGAACAATTCAACAGTGAGCCTGGGGAGGAATTTCAAGCAAGACGTCCTCCGTCACGACCAAGGTAACCCAACGGCGGACGAGAACCGCTGCTTTCAAAACACGGTCGAACCGCCGCTCGGGTTGACCACCTTGTTAGGCCATTGCTGCAAGCACGTTGGCGACTGGATCGAACAGAACTCGGCTGTTTTGGGCTGAAGTAGTGTGAGCACCCCGAAGCCCATCAATAGACGTGCAATGAAACACAGGCTTTCGAGCGTTAAGTGAATACGGGATCAAGCTGTGAAGATTCGGAATCATACCGAGATTGTAACTGCCTGCGGTTGGCGGCGCGACCTGCCCAAGCGGCGAAAGCTTTGCCACGATGTTATTCTGAATTGCATCTGCAACTTTATTGCCGAATATTTGCCATCCTTGCGTCATTCCGGCAGCGTTGTTTCGAATGTTGTGTTGCTGTGTGATGTACCCAAGAAACTTTGGATGGCCAGCGGGGATGTCGATTCCCTCGCCAGCCCATGCGGCATTGCACTGATCCCATTCACTGCGCCATGTGACAAGTTTGTTTCCAAGATTCTCAGTACCGCGAATCGAGAACAAGTCGGGAGACACGGGCGTGATGATGTAATCACTGCACGCGAGCACGGCCCGATTGATCGCCCCAAGATTTGGCCCAAGATCGAGCAGCACGATCTGAGCGTTTGATTTCTGAATTGATTGCAGAATAACACGGTAAATTGCGGACTGAGCTCGAAGTGCGGCCTCATTTCCACCACGTGCAGCACTCCAACTATCGCCAAGACGGTCTTCAAATTCGCTGAGCGAAAGATCGCCGGGAACAAGATGTAGCCGAGGCGAAACGGTCGATGGCGCACGATTGCGAATATCGCCTATTGTTCGATGAACCGGTTCGATTTGGCGATAGATGCTATTGCCAGCCGGTTGCCATGCCTGGTCGATAGCTGCTTCAGCTAGCGAATACGCCGTGAGGTTGCATTGGCTGTCACAGTCCACCATCAAGACCGTCTTGCCAATGTCCGCAAGCCGATGGGCAACGTGAAAAAGGAACGTCGTTTTACCGACGCCGCCTTTGTTGTTGAAGAGGCTTACGATAATAGGCACGGGTTGCTCGACTGGAATTGGGGTAGTACCGGCGCGTTGTGCGTTCATGGCCTAACACGTATTCGACCGCCGAAGTGCGGCAGAATTTTGCCGCACTTCGGCGGTGTAGAAAAGAATGATCCGTTTTGGTGAGTCAATCAGGGCAACGAGTTGCCATCGTCTACTGATTAGCGGCTGATACTACACCGCATTTGGCCTCGATGCGATACCGTACAAACGAGAGGCCGACAAACGCAACTCCGGGGAGTTACCGGCCAGCATCTCCTTCGTAACTTCACCAGTTAGGGGCAAAGAACATACTACCATCCGCCAGGTGGGGGTTCCGCGTGAACGCTTCCGGTCGACCTTAACGAATCGGAGGTCAGAGTTCGCGAATCCTTCTATGCCCAGATTCGTTCCCAAGGAACGCGAACCAGCCGTCTACCACACCGTCGCCCGCCCGTTCCCATACATGGGCGGGCCGGGTCTAGACGAACTCTTGGTCCGCGCCACAATGAGCGCCTACCACGAAGCATTCCGGCTCCGAATGCTCACGTGGTCCCGTCCGCTGACGCTGAGAGTGATCTGCATCCGCCAGCGGGGGGAAAGCGCCGAGCGGCCCACCGGCAAGCTCTGTTGAGCCGAGTGCTTCCACTTCACGACCCGGCGACGGCGCGCGTCCGCATCCTGTCGCGGCGTTAAGGGAATGTTTACCAGTCTGTGTCACAGTGGATTCTGAGACGGGCATTCAGCGGGAGGAACGAGCGGATGGTCATGACAGGGGAGAGTGGAAAGACGGTTCCAACCGTGGCGGCCGCCGCCCAACGCGTCGAAGAGCTGCTCGACCTGACCTTGCCCCTCGACGTACAGGTCCGTTTTCAATTCGGTTCGCTGGGCAATCCCGCGTCGCTGGAAACCCATCTGGTACTGACGGGCACCTGCGGCATCGGTGACGACGTGCGTCAGGATTCCGCGGGGTTGGCGATCATTCGTGAATTCGTCTTAGCGGCGCAGGAACATCAGGTGGTTATCCGCACCGGCGGTCTCGCGGGTTGCAACAGTGTCAACGCGGATTCCCCGCGGGAGGCCTTCCAAGTCGCGTTCGCTTATCTTCGCGCCCACGGCGTGTCGGAAATGACCCTCGCGCCGGTCGAAAAGATCGTGCAGGACGCTCTCACGGCGACCGGACCAATCGCACCATCAAGTCTTGGGGTCAGCCCTCAACGATGATCGCATTCCGCCAGCGCGTCGACAACCCGGACATCCCGTCACCATGCGGCCATGAAGGCTGTGAGGCTCTGCGGTTTCGGTGGCAGCGAAATGTTGCGGGTTCACGAATCGCCGTTCAGGGATCGTTAATTCTTTTATGTCAGGATTCGTTCCGAAGGAACGCGAACCGGCCCTCGGCCACACCGTCGCCCGCCCGTTGCCATACGCGGACGCGCCGGGTCTGGACGAAACTTCGGTCCGCGCCACAATGAGAGTATGCTTCGGATCATTCAGAATCAGAACGCCGCCGCGGCCCAGTCCTATTACTCCCACGCCGACTATTATAGTGAGGGGCAGGAGTTGATCGGGGCGTGGGGTGGCCACGCCGCGGCGAAGCTGGGACTGTCCGGCGAAGTCGACCGATTCGCCTTTCAGGCCCTCTGCGAGAATCGGCATCCGCAGACCGGCGCGCAATTAACGGCTCGGATGAAGGCAGATCGCACGGTCGGCTATGATTTCAATTTCCATGCCCCCAAATCGGTCTCGGTCGTCTACGCCCTGACGCGCGACGAGCGAATACTGGATGCCTTTCGCGCCGCCGTCAGCGAAACGATGCAACTGCTGGAACAGGACGCGAAGACCCGCATCCGCAAGCGGGGAGAAATGGCCGAGCGGACCACCGGGAATCTCTGCTGGGCCGAGTTCATCCATTTCACCGCCCGGCCGGTGAACGGCGAACCCGATCCCCACCTCCATGCCCACAACTTCGTGTTCAACGTCACTCACGATGAGACGGAACAGGCCTGGAAAGCGGTCCAGTTCCGGGAAATCAAGCGGGATAGTCCCTATTACGAAGCGGTGTTCCACGCCGGATTCGCAGCCCGCTTGCGCGAACTCGGCTATGACATCACCCGTGGTAAGAAATCCTGGGAAATCACCGGTGTCGAACCGGCGGTGATCCGCGGCTTCTCCCGCCGCACGGCGCTGATCGAAGAACTCGCCCGTGACAAAGGGATCGTCGATCCGCTCGAAAAAGACACATTGGGGGCCAAAACGCGGGAAGCCAAAGCCCCGCAGCGCACCACCACAGAGTTACGGGAGGCCTGGTCCGCGCGGCTCACTTCCGAGCAACAACAACAAATCGCCGACATCAGCCGTGAAGCCCAACGCGGCATGGTCGCGGCTCCCCGCGTTACCGCCGCACAAGCCCTCGACCATGCGAAGGCACATGAATTCGAGCAACAATCGGTCGTCCCGGCCCGTCGTTTGTTGGCGACCGCCTTGCGCTATGGTGTCGGCGACGTCCAACTGAACGATGTCGAACAAGCACTCCCCAAGACCGATCTGATTGTGCGCGAGTGGGAGGGTCGCCGGTTAGCGACCACGCACGAAGTCCTCGCCGAAGAACGCGCCCTCCTGGCCTTCGCGCGGGAAGGGCGGGCAACACAAGGCCCGCTGAACGACCATTGGCAAATTCAACGCACTTGGTTGAATCCCGGTCAACAAGCCGCCGTCCGGCAAATCGTCGCGGCTCCGGATCGTGTGATCTTGCTCCACGGGAAAGCCGGAACGGGGAAGACGAGTTTGATGCTGGAAGCGGTCGCCGCCATTGAAGCCGGGGGACACACCGTCTTGACGCTGGCACCGTCCGCGGAAGCCAGCCGCGGCGTCCTGCGGGCCGAAGGATTTGAGACGGCCGAAACCGTGGCCCGGTTTCTGGTCGATCCGAACTTACAAGCCGCGGCCGCCGATCAAGTCGTCTGGATCGACGAAGCGGGGCTGTTGGGTACCAAGACGTTGGCCCAGGTCTTTGCGATGGCCGGGAGAATTCACGCGCGGGTGATCCTATCCGGGGATTGGCGGCAACATCGGAGTGTCGAACGCGGGGCCGCGTTGCGACTCATCGAAACCGATGCCGGTCTCAAACCGGCGACCGTGCATTCCATTCAACGGCAGCGGGGCGCATACCGCGAGGCGGTGGCGAATCTGGCGAGTGGTCAAACGCTAAAGGGCTTCGAAGCCCTCGATCAACTCGGCTGGGTGCAGGAATTTCCTGCCGGGGAACGCGAAGCTCGCGTCGCCGCCGAATATCTGGCCGGTCTCGACCGTCGTGAAGAGACGCTTGTCATTTGCCCCACCCATGCCGAAGGAGATCGTTGCACTGCGGCGATTCGTGAGAAGTTGCGAGAAGCCGGTCGACTCGGTCCCGACGAGCAAGAAATGTTGCAACTGGTGCCGAAGCATCTCACGGCCGCGGAACGGGCCGATCCCGTGAACTACGAAACCGGCGATCTCGTGGTGCTGATGCAGAATGCTCCCGGCTATCGCAAAGGAACGCGGTGGGCCTATACCTCCGCGCTGGATACCCTCCTGCCGCAACTCGCCGAAAAGGTGCAGGTCTTTCGACCGGCAACATTGCCTGTGGCCGTGGGTGACAAACTGAGATTCACGGCGGGCGGCACGTCGATGGATGGTCATCGGCTGAACAACGGGGCAACCTATGACGTCGCCGGGTTCACCCCGACCGGCCAGATTGTGTTGAATAACGGTTGGAAACTCGCGGCCGATTGGGGGCATGTGGCCCGCGGATTTGTGTCGACATCGCACGCCAGCCAAGGGCGGTCCGTGGATCGCGTGATCCTCTGCCAATCGGCCCAATCGCAGGGGGCCGCCAGTCAGGAGCAGTTTTATGTTTCCGCTTCCCGCGGCAAATCAAGCTGTCTCATTCTCTGCGATTCCAAGGCCACCGTCCGCGATCAATTGAACCGTTCCGAAGTCACGCTTTCGGCCACGGAGTTTGTGCGGGATCGGTCGCGCCTCCGGCAACGAGACCGCACGCACTGGTGGAATCGGTTGACGACCTATGTCCACACATTGCGGGAACATCTCACCCCGCGGCTCGTTCAAAGTGATCGGAGTCTGGCCTATGTTCGATGAACCCTCCTCGCTGGGAATCAACTTGCGGCATCCGGTGTCGTCCAACAATGACGACGAACGAGACTTGAGCACCTTTGCCAACGGCCGCATCGGCACGAAACCGCAACTGACGATCACGTTTCGCCGCGTGTCAGGAGCGTCGCACTCCTTCGCTTACTCACACCTCTATGCCATCACTACCGAGGCGGAAGCCGGGGGCTTCGTGGCCGAGTTTTCCCAACATCGCGTGCTGATTGAAGGGCGGAATCTCCAACACCTCTTCCGCGTGTTCTGCGATCACAAAGTCCACACCATTCAGGAAACCAGTCCGTCGCAAGCGCTGGGAATGGAAACGGAGCAACCCGTGGTGCTGTCGATTCGAGTGCTGCCATTGGAAGAGTCGGACAGGGCTCGATAAGGCCGTCGACATCCGGCAGTGAAGCCTCGGCGACGGTGCGTCTGACGCGCCGTTGCCGACAAAGAAAAAAACGCTCGCGGGAGGTTCGGATCTCCCGCGAGCGTTCCGTGTGGAAGGCTGGTTCAATCGTTCGCTTCGGCTCGGCACGCGGGACAGAGCCCGCAATAATTCGCCATCGGCAAGTCGAAAGCCGGTTCGATCTTGGTCCAGCCTTCGCGACGAGCTTGGCCTTCGGTCTCGACTTCCATCCCGGCATCGCATTCCGTGCAAGTCAGACTGAAGACGGGCGTCATCATTGCGGGCGGTGCGTAGTCGAACGCCATTTCGCACAAGTCACACACGACGATTTTCGCGACGGCGGATTCGTCGCACGGAGAATCGACTTCCATCGGCGAAGTGCAGCACGGACAGACAAGTATGGTCATGGGAGTGTCTTTCGTGAACTGGAGGGCGAAAAGCGAGTACAAGACCGAGAAACCCGGCCGTCGTCACCGACGGCCGGGCCAGTGAAGCGGCGATCAGTCGGCCGGTTGCGGCTGCAAGCCGTGCAGGAAGTCCACGGCTTTGGAAGCATGCGACGCAGCCGAAAACACGGCCCGCTTGTCATCCTTCAGCACCTTCAGCCACGACTCGATATAGCTGGTATGGTCTTCGCGAACCTCGGGCGTGATCTGCAAATCCGCACAGAGAAACGCCGAGCCCAGTTCCGCAACCAATTCTTCCATCGCATAGCCTTCGTCACCCCAGCGTTTCCGCCCGAATTCCCGATTGAGCCGGGATGGATGTCGCGTCCAGTGCGTCTTATGCCGATATCGGCATAATGCCCATAATGCCGGGTTCCGGGTTATGCCGCATTGCGGTTGCGGGGGATTCAATTGCCGAACTTGCGGGTCAAAGGCCTCGGCATAATCCGGAGACTACCGGCGACCCATCGGGACGGAAACTCGTCGAG
>JAKFVC010000085.1 GCA_021732415.1 Planctomycetaceae bacterium | reverse complement strand
ATCCAACTCGGCTAATACCTTAGGCTACATCGTCGACATCCGAGACGTTTCCGTGACAGGAAATGTCTCCGTTATCAATGGTAGCGGCACCGGAACGACACTCGCAAGAATTCAGAGTCTGGTTCCGACCACGGTAGGTGGAACTACCACCTTGATCAATGGCAACAATGCCACGAATGTTGCCAGCATAGGGTTTGATCCAGCCAGTTCGACATTGACGCTGACCAAGGGCATCATCGTTAAGAATGGGACTGCCACGACGTCCAACGCCATCAATGTTAATAGTGCTGTGAACAGTGGGAGCACCTCGGCGACTTTCACCAACGGTAATGCCCCCACCAATTCGATTGCTTTTGGTACCAATACTGCGAACTCGTTCCTCGGGACGGTAACCGCGACCAATGGAAATGCCACCACAACGGCGAACCTGATCACCGTGAATCGAAGCACGTTCGCGAAGGCCACCAACTTCATCAATGGTACGGCCTTAACTACCAACACTGTCACCTTGGGTAGTATCGCCGCCGCGCCTATTAGCGTGACCGGTAATCTGGCCATTACGAATGGTGCGGCTACGACTTCGAACAACGTCAACGTTGATCAATTGACGACTTCCGGAGCCAAGGTGGGCGATGTCACCATCAACAACGCTGGGACTGCTGCAACCAACGTCACATTTGGTGCGACGGTTGCCAACGTCATCGGTGGTAACTTGACCATCCGCAATCAGGCAACGACGGGCGCTAAGACGACGGCTCTGGACCGAACGACTGTTAATGGTGGTGTCGGGGCCTATATTTACAACGTCGGTATTGGTAACTCGTCGGTTGCCATTGGAACGATCGCCGCAACGAGTGTGACTGTGGCGCAAACGCTGAAGATTGAAGACGGTTCCGGATCGTCCACCCTCAATTTGCTCGCTGCGACGATCGGTACGTTGAACTTCAGCGATATCGGTGGCGGCGCAGATACGATCAATATCGCCACGACAGCGGCTAAGACGGTCACTGTGGTGGGGACGACCAGCCTGAAGACTGGTGCGGGCAGTGACACGGTCATCATCGGTTCCGCTGGGACAGCGATTTTCAACGACTCGGTATTCATCACGTTGGCCGCCGGCACAGACTCGTTGACGATCGGCGCGAATGCCGCATCGCCCGCGTTTAATACTGCCAACAAGTTCCAATTTGATGGTGGCGCAGGTGATGATACGATCTCTGTCTCGCCGTTGTCGATTGCGGACTACGAGCCTGTGCTCCCCGGCAAGAAGCTGCGATTCAAGATCACCAACTTCGAACACCTCAGCTAGTTTGTGGTAGCTGAAGTTACGATAATGAATGATTCAGAAGGGTGTGAGGGACTTGTTCCTCACGCCCTTCTTCTTTTTCCTGGTGGCACAGACATTCCTGTTCGTGAGGCCACTGTCTTCCGAGTAGCGGATCTTGACGTCTGCAATGGGCGAGTGCCCCGAGTTCATCAATCATGGGTTAATGGATCTCGGTGCGAACCTGATTGAAAGGATTTCTTCCGTCCCTTGAGTAAGGCGGCAGGCAGAAAATCCTTTGCCCAAACTCGCCGCGGCACTCTGCGACGCGACAGTCCCCGCCAAGACGTGTCAGGGCGTCTTCTCCTTCCGCACGCCCGTGCATATAAACGGATGAAATCTCGTTGAAGTGTCGTGCTGGCACGCGATGGAGTCGAGCGGATAATTCCCGTGACTTGAGGGGCGACGCAGGGAATCGCATCGCGTCTGCTGTTTCCGCGCCTCTGCGACTCGATATTCACGATTCCCAGCCCGAATGAAGGCTGGAACCGCCCGAAGCTCAAACGAGGTCGTGACTTAAACGACGTGAAGGGCTTCCCAGATTGCTGGCGGTGAAAGAAAATGAGGGTGGATGTCAAAGCCCAGGAGAAAGAACAGGCACATGGGAAATTGCCGAGGGAGTTGAATAAGGGGCGCGATTTTGACAGATTATGGTTGGTCTATTTCGTGCATTGTATTGACGGCTCTGTCTGCACGGTGATCATGATCCAATTGTCCTTTCGATTGGAGAATCGCAATACTGGAAACGCATCACAATACGCGCACAACGATCAGCCTGTGGTCTTAGTCTATAAGGATCCTCTGGCAGTCGGCAACACCTCAAAAAAGATGAATTTGCGTTCAATGCTTTTCACGACAGGCGAATGAGTCGCGGTACTCTGTTGCGAAATCCCAAGTTAAGACTGCCCTCCTCGCAACCCAAAGGAGAACTTCGTGGCAAAGATTCCATCCAGCAAATTCCCACCAGGCAAGAAGAAGATTGTTTCGGCAAAGTTTCCCAAAACTAAACGGAAGCTTTCGTCAAAACAACTTGCGAACCAGACTTCAGAAATCCCTTCGAAAAAAATCGCCCACGCCAAGAAAGCCACAAAAAAAGAGGTCGATGAAACTGTTCCCCTGGATGCGCCCTCGGATGAGCAAGCTCGTCACGAGGTTTTAGAGATTTTGAAAAGCAGGCTAGATAGGTTGAAAGCTAGGGGCGAAAGGGAGAATCCACCGTGACCAAGCAATAGAATAAGCCCAACGAATGCAGGGCCAGCCTGAAACGTCCTTTGTCTCGCCCGGATTCGGTAGGTTCTTCCCGGTCGGGTCAACCTGATACCGCACTGGGAACAGTCACGAAGTTAAACATACTTGCTTGCCAGGTTAGCGCCCCCAAGCGGCCGTAAACTGATTGGATAATGGGAATTCGTTCCAACCCTATCCCCCCTTGATTGTCACCAAGGTGAGAGTCATTCATGATCGTATTACGCCGTAATGATTCCCCATTAGCCAGCGATAAGATCGCTAAACGAAACTGATAGACGGCGGAAAGTGCACAGAGTTTCAACCGGCGCGTATCTTCGTGAATCGGGTTTGCGGTCCGATTGATCATTTGACCGCACGATCCGACAGGCGAGGTAGTGACGCGGAGCTACCTCCCCGCAACTCTCCCCACTGTCGGCCCGATTTTGGAGGTAACTTGGTAAATGGATCATCGCTTATCAATGGATTCTCGTGACCAAGCCGAGGCGACAGCGGAATCAAAGTTCCTTGCTCCGATGTTGAATTCTTCTCAGTCAAATGAGAATGACCTTTTTCCCGCGATCCTAAATTCCTCTGCCCCCTTTCACGGCGAACCTGAGTACATCGAAGCGGATGAAATTTCGACTGTGCAACGGGCAATTGATGCGGTAAGGACGGTGATAACTGAACTGGAAAAACTCGACGAGCCGGTATCACGCGGCTTGTCGAAACGTGTTCAGTACAGGATCGATCAGGCTGATTTGCTGGATCAGCGTGCTTGCTCATTCATCGAGGGGCCATCGAATAGACATGCCGTTGAACTCGATACCTTGCGGGATTTGGCTCAACTGTCAGTCGACTTTCTTGCCCGGCGTCTAGGTCTGGATCAACTCAAACTGATGGGCCGGAATCCAGCCGAGTGGAAAAGAGCACTGAATGGCGAACTCGGAGCAAAATTCGCGAAGCTCAAGCCGAATCTTGCAGCCTTTGCCTCCTCTCTGAAGTTGCCTCAGGCGAAAAAGGAGCCGCCAAATCCGCCCCCTGAGTTTGCCACTAAAGTAACACAATTGGGTAGGCCATTGCCAAAATGTTGCGAATGTGCCTACCAGCAATCACTTGCCGCCATTGAAGCGCTTGGCCACGTTGTCGACCGGGATCTTTACAGATGGGTGCAAGAGAATTATCCCGAGGGGTTGGACATTCAACATTTTGCGACATGGATTAGGTACGTTCGTGAAGGTCGCAAATTCCACGGTACGAATAAGAACTCAGGACGAACTGGACGGACCGGCCGCAGTATCATCACATCTGATGAAATCGACCGTCCCAGTCGGTTCGAGGCCGGCTAATGCGGATGAAAGCGGAAATCCGCTCTTGTTCAAACCGATGAATTTCCTGATAACACGACAAATCCGCTATTAATCCGCACATCCACTTTTCGGAATGTAGACGCGTCATGGTGACGCCGAATCACACTTCCGGGAAAGTAGCATGTCCGAATTACTCACGGCAACCCAAGTTGCACGCCACTTCCAGGTCCAGCCCGAAACGATTCGGGAATGGGCGTGGAGTGGGCTCATTCCGCAAATCCGAATCAACGGCAAGGTACGTCGATTTTCTCTGAACGACGTGGAACAAGCCCTCCGCAATCGAGACGACCAAAAGGGGGGAGACCATGCCCCCTGAACCAATCGCCCCGCCCACGGCTCTGGTTGTCAATGAATCCGGGTTGCTGATGGATGCAGCACGGCTGGCGCGGACGCTGTGCGTAAGTCCGTCCACGATCTAGCGAATGGATGCCGCCGGGAAGCTGCCGCGTCCGTTGCGACTGTCCGGCGGAACAACTCGGTGGCGAACAGACGATATCCGCCGCTGGGTCGCATTGGGGTGTCCCGACCGCCTGGCATGTGACGCGACCGCGAATCTCTGACGCGTCTGTTTTGAAGCTGGGCGCCAGAAGTGTTCTCAATCTCATTCCGGCCCGACCGCGGTTGCGACGCGTTCGAGCGGCTACCCCCATACTCAGAATAGATGGATTCAATGAATCCTATTAAGCCGGTCCCTTCCAGTGAAGTTAACCCTGACGAGTTCTTGAAGGAACGCGCCCATTCGATCCTGGACGCACGCCGTTCTGCATTGGTTCGGCTGGCTCAAGTTGCGCTGCTCCGAATATTACTCGAACAAAAAGCCGCTACGGCTGACGATGTTCGGCCGTTGGTTCCGGTTCCCTCTGGGATCAGTCCGAAGTTCTTCGGAGCAGCCCCTGGTCCGCTGGCCCGAGCCGGAATTATCCGTGCCGACGGTTTTCACAAGTCGAATCGAAAAGAAGCCCATGTCCGTCCGAACCGGATCTGGAAGCTGATCGATCGCACGGCCGCGCAGAAGTGGCCTACCAACAATTCCCCGCCGTCGGATCAGCTTTCAGCAGCGGGGCCTGAGATCCCTCCCAGCGGATCGAACACCGCGGAGGCCGCACCGTGAAACCGGCGAGTCCCGCCCGTGCTCAGTATCCCAAAGATCGGCCGTCATTCTTCGCCCAAAAATTCATCCGCACAATGGTGAAGTGCGTGATCGCGACCACTCTCGGCCCTGAAGCGTTCACGCTGCTGACGGTGATTGCTACATGCGAAGATGCGAAGCGGTATCGCGGTCCCGTTACGTATTACAACGGCCAACTGATGCCGCTGCTAGGAGTGAAGACTTGGAATCGACTGGAGCGGATCCGAAAGGCATGTCTTGATACTGGTTGGCTGATCTATATCGCCCCCAAACGTGGAGACCGCGCACCTGGATTGTATTGGGTTGTAATTCCGACTGATGCCCAAGGCTTGGGCGACGCCCCAATCGATGAGAATGTTCCCAACGATTATGAACAGCCGAATATGATCCAAAGTAGACTATCAAATGAAGATCAACCCGCTGATCGTAAACCCCGTCTATCATCAGAATCAGACGATCAACCGAAGTTCAATGCGACTATCAATCGAAGCGCTTTCTATCCTACTCCTGACCCCGTTTCTGGCCCTTCAACGAAAGAACATACTCCTCCGTCGCCGCCGTCCCTCCTTCCGTCCGAAAGGAAGGACGGCGACGGCGATGGGATCAGGAATTGTCCAGCGCATTCCGGTTCGCCTACAGCGAAGCTTCCCGGCTGGTGGACGGGACACATCGACGTTAAACGCCTCCGTGACCCGAAGGAAGTCACTGAAATGTTCCGTGATGCGGTCAAGTCTGGATTGATTGTGAAGACAAAGGTAAACGCGCTGCGCATTGTTGCTCTCTCACTGCAAGCCCTCACTGCCCATAACCCCGGCGGATTCTTCGTCCGTCACGTTGAACGCAAGTCATGGAACTATCTGACCCCTGCGAATATCACTGAAGCGGCTCGCCGATTGAGCGCCGATGGACTGGGTTTCACGCCGGATGAACTCCGTTTGGCCCGAGAGGCGGGCCCGTAGGCTGGCACGCCTGGGGACCGATCGTTCTGCCATTCGCACTTACCCCGGGGAAGCTGGCCCGCACGACAAATTCGATTCCCAAGATTGCGACGCGTGATACAATCGCCGCACCTTTGCCAGCCGTGGACTGTGTTCCGACCTGAGAACCGGAACCGGTCCCGGGTGGCGTTCTCAGAAAGGCCCTCCGATGCCCTCACTGTTCCGGAAAACCATTACCCGCTACGTTCGCCCCGATGGGAAACGCTCCAAGAAAGCGGACCCCGAGGCCCGCAAAGTGACCGAGCGTTCTGAATACTGGTATGCCCGGATTGGGGATGCCGATGGCATTCTCCGCGAACATCGCTTGAAAAAGAACAAGACTGCGGCCGGTCAACAAGCGGCCGAACTGGTTCGCAAGGCCGAATACTCGGCTGTCGGTTTGATCGGTCCCCACGACGAACATTTGGGCCAACCGCTCAAAGTTCATTTGGAAGCGTTCCGTCGACACTTGGAAGCCAAACAGGTTATCCCTCGGCAAGTGGCCCTGACTGTCAACCGCGTGAAAGCCTGCCTGGCTCGCGTCGTGACGTTGAAAGACCTGTCGGCTCAACGCGTGGCCGAATATCTTTCCGAACGTCGGAAATCCGGGTTGTCGATTCAAAGCTCGAACCATTACCTGGCATGCGTCAAGGCATTTGCGAATTGGGCTGTGCGCGACCGTCGATTGCCCCTGAATCCTTTTGCCCACTTGGCAAAGCTCAACTCAGAAACCGATATCCGCCGCGAACGTCGTGAACTCCACCCCGCCGAATTGAATGCCTTGCTGGCAGCGGCCCGCCTTGGCGTTTCGTTCAAGGGAACAACGGGCGAATCTCGAGCCGTGTTGTATTCGCTAGCCGTGTTGAGCGGTTTGCGGGCAAGCGAGCTCCACTCGCTAACCCCAGAGAGTTTTGACCTCGAAACTGATCAACCCTGTCTGACCGTGGAAGCCGGATACAGTAAACATCGCCGCAAGGACGTTTTGCCCTTGCACGGTGCCTTGGTACCGATGCTACGAGAATTCATCCGGAACCGTCCGCAACCCGAGGCCGTCGCGAACCCCAATCCGTGGAAAAGGGGAAGTCAGTCCTCAAGCCACCTGCCCGAGACCGGTTGTTTCCGGGAACATGGGTGTCGAAAGCTGCTGCGATGATGCGTCGGGACCTGGAAGTGGCCCGCGCCGAATGGATCAAACAAGCTCCCACCGATGTGGAAAAGGATGCACGGGAAAAATCAGACTTTTGCCGCGACTTGGCCTCCACGGGGAAAATTGTCGATTTCCACAGTTTGCGGCATACATTCGCCTCGAACCTCGCGAAAGCGGGAGTTACTCCCAAGGCCGCGCAAGAGTTGCTCCGGCACAGCACGATTGCTTTGACGTTGGATCGTTACACGCATGTCGGTCTGTACGATTTGGGGAGTGCTCTCAGTTCGTTGCCCGGCCTGGAAGTAAAGACCGTCACGGCGGAGCCGCAAACTCGGATTCTCAGAGCAACGGGAACCAGCAATGCAACCATGGTCGATGAAAGTTTGGTTGCACGAATGGTTGCACGAGTTGTTGCTAATCGTGAGGAGCGATTGAAAACGATTGAACACAACTGTCATTCCGTAAACTGTACAGAAGAAACGCCACAACCCCCGCATTTAGCAGGGGTTGCGAGTGATTGCGAACCATTGGCAGCCAATGAAAAAATGCACCAAGAGGGAGTCGAACCCCCAACCTACGGTTCCGAAGACCGTTGCTCTATCCATTGAGCTATTGGTGCGGCGTGTTGAAATCTCGATGGCGGGTGCCTGTCGAGACCTCAATCATAGCTGATGACAGGGTATTCCGAAACCGTTGCCGGAGCAAGCGTCCGGATGCCCATTACGCAATGGGTTTTGCAGATCGCTGTCGCCTGACTCTCCCGAGTCGGACGATTTCCCTGTATTCGCGACCGATACCCAGCTCAAGTTGCCGAGTCACGCGCTGTGACGGGCTCTTTGGTCTTACTTTTGCCGTCGGATTTGATCGCCTTTTTGATCTCCGGATAGTTGAGCAAGAACTTCCGGCGCTGCTGGGCGAAGGCTCCCAATGTCATGATCGGGCGATGGCCAGTTTGTACGGGCTCGGTTCCCTTGCCGACCGCTTTTTTGAATAGCGGGTAGGTGGTTAGCTTCCGCGTATCGGCTTCGAGTTCCTTGCCGATCAACGTCACGTATTCATCGACGACGGGCTCCAGTTGCTTCCAGTCGAGCCAGTCGGTGGCGATCGTCCGGACATGATCCAGATACCGAGCTCTCAAACTGGACACGGCGAGCAACTTGCTGCGGAGTGGTTTCGTGCCGTCTTCCATACCGATCAACGGATCGAGATCGATGCCGCCACCCATGGGTCGCATACCGCCTCCCATCGGACCTGGGCCACCGGGCCCACCCGGGCCGCCAAAACCACCTGGCCCGCCGCCTGGGGGGCCACCGTTACCGCCGGGGCCGAAGTTGCCGGGACCGCCGCCGTTCGGACCCGAGTTGCCTTGGCCGTTTCCTCGCGGACCGTTGCCTGGCTGTTGATTTCCCTGACCGCCTGGGTTGCCGGTGCCCTGCCGCGGGCCGTTCTGACCATTCCCATTTTGACCGGGGCCGAATTGACCCGGCCCAAATTGACCGGGCCCACCGGGGGGCGGGCCTCCGGGACCAAATCCGCCGGGACCACCCGGTCCTCCCGGACGAGGCCCACCCATACCGGGGCCCATCGCTGGTTGAAAGACTTCGTTCATGTCGTGCGGGATGACGTGAAACTTGCCTTGCTCGTCGAGATAAAGGCTGTAATCGCTGGCTCGAATCCAATAGCCGTCACTGTTGATCAAGGCATTTTCGAGCGCGAGGAACCAGAGGGCACTGTCGATATCAAATGTGGATGCCAAGGCGTCCTCCAATTGATCGGACGGTGTCTCGCTCAGCGTCTTGCAGAGAGCGATCAGTGCCTTCCAGGCTTCGGGTTTGTCTTCCGATTTGATCTGGTAGCGTTGCTTGTAGGCTTCGACATCGTCTCCGATGTAGTCCAGGCCACCACCGCCGCGGGGACTCCCTTTGATCTTCCAGCGGGTGCCCTTGGTGCCGGAGTAATGCTCTTTCACGAAAATCTTGTCGAATTGTTGAGCGTTGGTGTAGATGCCCCAGTTCTCGCCGTTAATCGCGACCTTTGCAAAGTTGGCCTTGGGGACGGGCAGGTATTTTTGAGCGATGTGCGAATAGAGCACCGTGTGCATAAACGTCGGATCGTCGTGCGAATTCAGCAGGTTGATCGTCTTGTAGCCGTACAGACGCTGCTCGGGATCGACATAGTCGAGCGATAAATTCAGCGATCGTTTGAAACCGGCACTCACCGTGAAGAACGAAGAGGCTCCGCGAAAGTGGACGCCGACATTGGGATATTTCTTGCCGTCGACCGTCAGCGTGGCGGGGATCTCGACATCGGTGTGATAAAAGTCGGCCAGTTCCGCTTCCCAATCTTCCGATTCGAATTCAAGGAAGAATGTCCGCAGCACCTTGGTGTCGTACAAGGGAGATTCGGTATCCGCTTTGGCATCACTCGGTGAGATCTTTTTCCCAGCGCGAGGCGTCCCCTGACTTTGCCCGCCCGGCCCACGTCCCCCGGGACCGCCCGGGGGGCCACCCGGGGGGCCACCTGGTCCACGGCCTGCGCGTTGGCTCTTCGCGGCTTCGCGAGCGGCCTTGCGTTCCTGGGTACTCAACCGGCCGTCAGCGTCTTTGTCGAATTCTTTGACAAGTTCGAGTTCCTGGCCCATCGGTCCGCCAGGCCCTCCGGGACCACCAGGAGGCCCACCAAATCCACCGCCGGGACCACCGGGGCCGCCATTGCCACTTGGGCCGCCGCCGGGTGCGCCCTGACCGCCTGGTCCTCCCCCTTGCCCTCCGCCACCCGGTGGGCCGGCCTGGTTGCCTTGATTCTTCTGATTCGGCCGCGGCTTGCTCCCTTGAGTTTTGTTCTCCTGGGCCTGCAACAGCATCGCCGTGGTGCCACTGATTAACAACAGGGCGACGAAGATGTTGCGGCGAGATGAATAGCTCATAGTATTTCCGATGGATGCGTCGTGTGGTCCGGTACGCGAATGGTCTCTCTGATGTTCAATGCGCAATCCATCGATCCAAAGTGCCAACATTTCCGGATACGAACGCCAGTTCGTCGGAAACTCACACTGGTAAACGGATTTCAGGCCGGATGAGGACGTGGAATTCGTAAGAAGTGGAGATCGGGCCACTCAATCAGTGTCGCACTGTCACAATTGAGTTACAAGCGGAACGCTCCCATCGCGGACGTCTCAAGTGGCAGATTCTCCCGTGACACGGGGAACTTTCGGAGCCGAACTCGCACTTCGCCGGCGCTTCTGACTGCGGCTATGGGTGATCAACCAGGCCAGCCGGCCCAGCAATCGAAACCAGATCAGGCCGATCGATGCATACAGCAAGCCATTGACCGGGACGACCAGCAACGGATTGAGCCAATTCGCGTACCACAGCATGCTGCCCCACGCGACAAACATGCTGCCCGTCAGCAAATAGAACAGCAGCCATCCAGCCGGCTTCTGAATCAGGCTGAGCATGAGTCGCGGTGAGAACAAGATGGCGATGTTGTTCGCTTCCAGCACCGACAGCAGGCAAATGGGGAACAGCACGAATTCCGCGAGCCCCAGAATCGTCAACATCACGTTGGAGCTTCCGCCGCAGGCCAGTCCGACGCCATAAGCGAGCGCGAGAACCATCAGCGCGACGTACCCCATATACATCAGTGGCCACATCCATTCACGCCAATTGGGGTCGGGCCACGCGGTGATGTGATCACTCCCTGCGGCCGTGTCTTCGAAGACCTGCATCCCACAGGCGGCCATGAACGATCCCGACCAGATCGTGATCCAGATCTGCGGCATCGCGAAGAACGCGACCCCGATGCTCGCGTAGCCGGAAGTCCCACCGAAGAAGGTGATCGCCAGCAGCGGAATCAGCGACGCGACGCTGCCCCCCAGGACGAGATAAATCCACCGCGGCCAGACTTCTGGGTACCAGGGAAAGTCGAAGATACCGCTGAAAAACAGGTACCTGGGAGGCGTTAGGACAACGTCCTGGCGGACACGCTCGACTTGTTCGAGATACCCTCGTTCGGGAGCCGGAACCTGAATTCCCGCGGGCAACGGTTCAGGAACTCCCAAGTCTGGTTGATGGTCCAGAGGCACCGCCAGCCGATACCCGCCAGCATCATCGAGCCACTCGCGCTCTTCGTCCTCACCCGGCAATTCGAACTCGACGATCGGTCGCACCGGGATCTCGATGGCGGTGCCGCAGTTGGAACACTTGGCCGTCTGACCCGCCAGTTTCGCGCGCACCCGCAGCCGAGCTTCACACTGCTCGCAGCGGATGGCAAGGAAATCTGGCTCTTCGGATTCAGCCGACATGTCGACTCCGGAGGGTGGAAATGACTAATGTCTAATGTCTAAAAGGACTTTGTGAGGGGCCTTTGTCCTTTTAGACATTAGTCATTAGGCAATTAGTCATTCTCATCGCTGGTTACGGGCCCAGACGGGTTGGAGGCTCGTCTCACGATATATCATGAAACCACTTGTTTCACCACATGTCCATGGACGTCGGTCAGTCGGAAATCGCGTCCGCTGAAGCGGAAGGTCAGTCGCTCATGGTCCAGGCCCAGGAGGTGCAGGATGGTGGCGTGGAGGTCGTGCATCGTGCAGATGTTTTCCACGGACTGCATTCCCAACTCGTCGGTGGCTCCGTAGACGGTGCCACCCTTCACCCCGCCGCCCGCCAGCCAGACGGAAAAACCTTCCGGGTGATGATCGCGGCCGTCGCGGCCCGAGGAGTGTGGTGTCCGGCCGAACTCGCCGGCCCACACGATCAGCGTTTCTTCGAAGAGGCCGCGGGCCTTCAGGTCCGTAATCAAGCCGGCGATGGCCTGGTCGGTATCGAGAGCGTTCTTCTCGTGCCCCTTCTTCAAATTCCCGTGTTGATCCCACGTACCATTGGAGGCACCTGGCGGACAGGTGATCTCCACGAATCGCACACCCGATTCGACCAACCGGCGGGCACGCAGGCACTGAATGCCGTACAGCCGTTGGGAGTCGACCTTGGAATCAATCCCATACAGGGCCTGCGTCGCAGCAGTCTCGCGGCTGAGATCGAGCACATCCGGCACCAGTGACTGCATCCGGAAGGCCATCTCGTAGTTCTTGATGGCCGATTCGACAGCATCGTTGCTGCCGAGCGTCTGCGAGAAGGCCTGGTTCTGACTGCGGAGCAACGCCAGCTTGGTCTGCTGGATGCGGGCATCTTTGTCCGCCGGGATGATGTTTTCGATCGCCGTGCCGTCCGCCTGAAACAACGTCGCCTGGTGGCTGGCGGGGAGGAATCCGTTCGAGAATGTTTCCAGTCCGCCGCACGGTACGACCCCAAAACTCAAGACGACGAAGCCGGGAAGATTGCTGTTTTCGCTCCCCAGGCCGTAGTTCACCCACGAACCAAGGCTCGGGCGTCCCGCATTGTTGGAGCCGGTGTGCAGGAACAGGACACCCGTGGAATGGATCGGCAAATCGGCTTTCATCGACCGGATCACGGCGAGGTCATCCGCACATTTCGCGATGTGGGGAAACAAGTTGCTGACGGGCATGCCGCTCTGCCCGCGTGGCTGGAATTCCCACGGGCTTTTCAGCCACAGGCGATTGCCATTGGCCGTTGGGTTTTTGGATTCAGTGAACGATTTGCCGTCGAGTTCCGCGAGCTTGGGTTTCGGATCGAACGAATCCACATGCGAGACGCCCCCGTCCATAAAGCAGAAGATCACGTTCTTCGCTTTGGCGGGGAAATGGCGTGCAGGCAGTGCTCCCGGTACTGGTTTGATCTCGGCTTTGGCGTTCTCGGCCAGAAGGCCCGACAGAGCCAGCAAACCAAACCCATTCGCGGAAGTTGCCAGCAGATCGCGACGAGTCAGCATGGTTCAATCCTATCCAACCTATCAAACAAGAACTCACCTGGCCGAAGTCGCTTAGACTTCGGGAGCGGTCGCCAATGCGGCCAGAACTCTGGGCGAGTTCCGTTACTAGACATCATGGCATTTTCGCGTAAACGGATGGGAATATGAACCTCGAAACGCAAAAAAAACGCTCACCGGAAATAACTGCAGCCCGGGTGCACCAACACCCGGGCCGCGTCAACTGATTGTCGATCGTTGTTTTACCAGCGCCTCAAGACACCATACGATTCTGGATGAATCACGGTGAGTTGTCCTGGATTCCGGAGATGCTGGCGACTGTCCCGACGAACGGTGCCTTGACGGTACCCGTAAATGTCGTGGGATTCGGATTGCCTGCAGGGAAGTTGATCGTCAGCGTGAGTTTGACCGGAATGGGGAACTCGGGAACCTCCAGTTTGGGTGAACTACCCGAGAGCGTGAACGGTGTCTTCGCTTTGAAGGTCCCCTTAATCTCAAAAGTATCAAATCCCGTAACGTGGATGGTCGAGACGATCTTATTGTGCTTCTTGCCGGTCTGGACGATGTCGACAGTACCGGTGCCTTGAATCTGGCCGGTGACCGTGACGTTCCAATGTCCGGCGACGTTCGGATAGGTCACCATCGCCTTTTCGGTCGCGTGGGAGACATGAGCCTTGACGTGCGGATCAGCCATGTCGCAGCTCGCTGCTGACAACAGGGCTCGATCTTCCAGCAGTTCGGTTTGAATGCCCCAGCCCTGACGCGGCTTGGAAATCCGTTTTGCGGGTTGCCCCGTGAGGCCGAGTTTGCTCAATAAGTTGCGCATGGTGCAGTGATCCCTATCCAGTTCCTGAAAAAGTCTTTGACGAAATTCAAAAGTGGGTTTGTTGAGCAGCGTTGCTTAAGGACTGTACGACTTCAACTACTGTAAATGTCCGATTTAACCGAAGTCAACCATGTTTCCCACCGCGGCGAGAATTCGCTCGGCTACCGTTGAAGGTTTGGAGCTTAACGCCGTGAGCATTTTTCGCAACAAACTAGCAAGGTCGTCCTCGGTTGTAGCCGCGTTTCGCCAGAACGCGGGCGTGTCGCGGCCCGCACTCTGGCGAGATGCGGCTACGACTAGTCGATCAGGCCCCCGTCGGGCTTGTCCCGGCGGAGCCCTGACTGGTCAGCTACCAGCGAAACGTGCTTGCCCCTCAACGCGTAGTCTCCGATACCCCCTGCCGCCGTGAGTTAACATTGTCAAAGCAACGACTGGATGGCGGCAGGGGGTATCGGAGACTACGCGTTGAGAATTCGGCAAAATTCTCGGGTGGGTAGCTGGCCAGTCACCGCTCCGTCGGGGCAAGCCCGACGGGGGCGATTCCTAATCGGTATTGTTAGGCATTCTTAGACGTTTGTCCGCGCGCCCGGCAATCTTCACGCAGACCGATGAAGGCTACTTCCCCAGTACCGCATCCATGATCGCCAGCAACGCCGGTCGAGCCGACTCCACACCTTTATAGCGGGCCGCGGTCGGCTGCATCGTGGAAATCAGGCGTGAGAATCGCTGGGCCGCTGTCCGATCCGCCAGCATGTCCGCCAGTGGGACCAGTTCGAGTCGAATCCCAAACAACACGCTTCCGCTACTGGGAAGTTTCAATAGTAGTTGGTGCTCCAGGCGAATCCAGACTTCTTCCAAGGTGACTGTGGCATCCAGAACGGCACGGGGTCGTGAAGGATGGTGATTGAGTTCTCCGTCGCGGCTGACTCCCCAGTTTTCCCGCTGCCAGGCGCTGCCGGGGCTCAGTTTGGCCAGAAAGGTGTCGATCTGCCGGGCCAGCAAGTCATTGAGCCCCGGTACGAGTTGATGGACCAGATGCATGGGTCTCCCCAGCATTTCTGGCATGGACCAGGAGCTGGGAAAGCAGACGGCCCCGCCGGCCAGATGATGTACGCCGTCGGCTCCAGGATGCATCCAGACCAGGTCGGGTTCCCACGCCGGTCCGAGCTCTAACAGTTGGTCCAGAGGCGAACCCTCCACGGCGTTGACCGGACTGCCCAAAGTTCGTGCCAGCTCGCACGTTTCGAGCATCGCGGCTTCGGCTTCCGGCAGCAGCGCCGTGTACTTTTCGGGCTCGTCGGAGAACCACCGCTGCCGTTGGGCTCGTACGGTTCCAGTGGGATCCTGAGGGGCAAAAAACGCCGCCAGATCACCCTGCCGCAGACCCATGATCCAGCGATGATCGATATCGGGAAAGATGCGAGTCCACGGAATGTCAGGCATTATTGACGGCTCCCTGCTCGAATCGATCCTGGCAGCAGGTTATCGACGAACAACTTCGATTGTGGCGCCCAGGCATTCTACGGTCAACGAACTGTTCTTGTGGAGACACATGCAATCGGATGTGCATGGCCCCTTAAAGACTTCGGCTCCCCTCTCCCCGCCCGGTTCTCTTTTTCCGGCCAAGGCGAGGGGAGCACTTCATTAGGTAGTCGTCACTGCAAATCGCCTGGAAAGAAGACGTTATGTCAACTTAATCTTCTGGTGATAATATGACAATTTCCATAGCGGGCGACCACTGATTTGGATAGTATATCGCCGTAATGTTCGCCGACGCTCGCACTGAAGTCGTGAGCAGCCCATCCATTCGCGAGGGGCTCGGCGTGGACGATTCACGAGTTTCCATTTCCGCTGATTTCCGACAGACCATTTCCGCACGGATCGACCGCCTCGAGTAATTCGTCGCGGAGGCGTTGCTGTGCAGTTGGCAACTTGAGCCTGACGCAATCTCACAGACTGAAAGGTCATTTTCATCATCCTGCGGGATTGATGCCCTCAATTTCATAGCAACTTCTCTGACGGCGCTTGATCAGGAGGTACCCACGAAATGCTCCAGATTGTCGAACAGCAGACTGCCCGTTGCCGCATGCCCCTTTGTCGAACGCAACGTCGCGCGGGTGTTTTTGTGGTCAAAGAGTTGATGCTCGTTGTGGTCTGCCTGGTGAGTCTCTTCAGCTTGGGAAGCCAATCGCTGAATTGGATGGCGTTTGAGGGCTCTGAACAAGATGAGCGTTCGCGTCTGGCTCGTGCCTCTTCGGTGCGCTACGTGTCGCGCATCACAACGAATCAGGATGGGACGAAGTTGTGGATTTGCCGGCCGCTCCATAGTGTTGTGAAGCTCAATCGGGAAGGCGGTGAAGTCGACGAAGGCCTGATGACCGACTCCCGTCGACTGTCCAAAGCCGCTCATAGCCTGAATGGTTCGACCTCACTCCTGGTCTGGGTGGATGGCACTGCCGAGCTGTATCCGCAGGGAATTGGTGGTCAGGTTGTCCAGTCACCCGCCCTGCATTGCGGCGACTCATTCGACATTACTGCTGACGTTTCTACCGACGGGGCTGTCGCGTTGTTCGTGCTGCGGCAGGGGCTGGTCTATGGGTGGCTGATTCAAGAATCCGGAGCCGAAGAGTTCTCCTATTCGCTGCCCACTTCATCCCCCCTGGTGCGCGCCTGTCTGGATCCAGCGGGGAGCCGGTTGTTTGTTGCTCGGGAGGACGGAACGGCCGGCATTCACGATGTCCTGACCGGCGCCGGTCAGGAATTCAAGGTGACGTTGCGGGCGCTGTGTGCCTCGGCCGTCTGGTCGGCAGATGGACGTTCCATTCTGGTGGCGACACGGGATGGATTCGTCAGTCTGCTGGATGCCGTCTCCGGCGAGACCCAATGGCAACGTCAATTGACCATCGAGCGCATCAACCTTTCGCAATGGGCCGATTCGATCGCAATGTCACGCGACGGAAAATACGTGGCAGCGGCCAGTTCACATTCCAAAGTGTTCGAAGTCTGGGATCGCGATTCAGATCGGCCACCGCATTCTTTAGCGGGCCACGAAGGCGTCATTCGGTCGCTGGAATTCGGGCACGACAACCAGACGGTCTTTTCGGGAAGCTTGGACGGCACTGTCCGCGAGTGGTCGCTCGCCAGCAAAACCCAGCGCCGGATCATCGACTGATTCGCACGGGTGTCAAAACCATTTTTCGATTTCTGATGAATACATGCCCGAAGCGCAAGCGAGTGCATTCAGCGTTTTCATTCGAGGGGAATGCACTCGCTTGCGCTTCGAGCTAGTATTCTCGGTCACTCCGTGACCAGCAGGTTGCCATCGCGGCATTCACCAGATACGCCCTTCAGAGCTCGCCCCGAGTTCTGGCGGCATTGGTGATGACTCGTGAAGTCGAGTCGACTTGGGCAGTTGCTCGTCCGATTGCCACTTGCTGCTCTGAATTCCGCTGTCAATCATCCCTCTCCTACGGACGAATTGCGGGCGAATTGGTCTGAGCGGAGCTGTAGATATACAAAAGCATTCGCATGTGTCGCAGGCACCACATGCCTCAATTGCGACAACGCGCTGGCTCCGACCCATCAAGTTCAGGCCCAAAGAAGTTCTCGTAACTCCCTTTTGTGCAATCTGTTGTGGCGGTCTAGATGCACGGGATTCAAGCGTGTGCGCGATCCTCTGGCACATGATCTGCAATAGTTAGCCACCTAAGATCGCGGACCGACCGCGGTGCGGGGAGACTGCCGGCGTCACCGGACTCACCTTTGACATTTTATTTTCTTGCAAGATATTACGAGTCTTGGCTTTTCTGGAGGACCGATGCGCTGTCGAAAGGCGTTTACGCTAATTGAACTGCTCGTGGTGATTGCGATCATCGCAGTCCTGATTGCTCTGTTGCTGCCGGCTGTACAGCAGGCTCGCGAGGCGGCTCGCCGCTCGCAGTGCAAGAACAACATGAAGCAAATGGGCTTGGCACTGCATAACTACCACGAAACGTGCAATCGATTTCCGATCGGTACCGCGGGCCCGAATTTCATTACGAACTGGCGCGGTCAATTGCTGCCGTATTTGGATCAGGCCGCGATCTACAACTTGGCAAATCCGTTTCAGCCCGCGACCGGCGGTTACACGGCGATGCGCGGGCTGGTGCTGCAAGTTTACAAATGCCCCTCCAGCCCCTTGAGTCCCAACGCGAACGTGACCACTCCGGTCAACAACAATCCCAATAATCTGCAGTTGATGGACTATGTCGGTGTGATGGGGGCGAGTCCTGATCCCGCTGGACGTACCACCGTTTGCGTCGCTGCAAGTTATGGGGCGTATTGCAACAACGGTCTGCTGAGCTACAACGATTCGTTTGGGATGCGCGACATCACCGACGGTAGCTCTAACACAATGATCATTGCCGAGCAGTCGGGCAGCGTCAACGGGGCGGACTATCGTGCCAATTACTATGGCGGCTGGTCCGGGACGAACATTCCGGGCAACTCGCTGACCATGACCGGTGGCAATTGGGGGAGTGGGACAACTGCCGTCCGCTATGCCAACAATTCCAAGACGGTCGCGACTGGTTCGAATGCCACTTATGGTGCCAATACCATCATCAATTCGTACCATGTGGGTGGGGTCCACGTCCTGATGGGCGATGGCGGCGTCAGATTTGTCTCGGACAATATCAATTTCACGCTGTTCCAGCAGATTGCGGTCAAGGATGACGGCATGGTCATCGGCGAGTTCTAAACCCTGATGGTGTCGCGTCAAAAAGGGAAACAACGACTGCAAATTCGACATGCAGCTCTGATCTGCTAACCCGTGCAGGAATTTGTAGCAGAACTCGCCAAGAATTCTGGCAGTGGTCTGCGTTCACCGCGACTTTGCGAAGTCAGCACGACTGGCGGCAGCAGATCCCTGGGACTTTGTCTCACATCAATGAAGCCGCGATTCTCGAAGCGGGGCTGCGGCGGTTTCTTCATCGAGGAACTCGCCGAGTTCGCGGAGTAAATACAGTCGGAAATACATAATCGACACTGCACAACATTCAGGCATTGAGTGCCGTATTTTAAAAACGCGCCATTCGCCCGTTCCACTGCGGCCCAGGGTATTCGCGATTGCCGCAACATCTGTCGCTGGAATAGGTTGGTTTTGTCTTGCTGGCGATTCTCCGTGTATGCCGAATCGAGTGGCGCGTGAACTGCATGTTTCTTGCGGATTAACAACTTCGCCAGGGCTGACCCGCGGACGAGTCGCTTCATCGCGGCTTGAGTTCTCAATATGTCCCGCCTTGGTCGTCAATGGGTTGCGTTTTGCCTCGACTGGCCGAAATGAGGTTTTTGAGGGCAGGTGATGATCAATTAATGAGCATGACCTCTCAACCAAACGCGGTAGACCTTGAATTAAATCAGATTGTATTTATAAGATAGTGCTATCTTCTGATTTCAAAATATGTGAAATTACTAAGTGTGTCGATGTTTGCATGGGTTTCCGCGCACTGACATGCCCGAAATACATTGAATTTAAGACAGAGTTCGGCCGCCAGCGATAAAAACGCTGGTGACGACGTATGTTTTGTATTTGTCTGATTATGTTTTGATTTGTTTCGTCTCACGAATTGCGGAGGTATGATGCGAGTGCGAAAAGGGTTTACATTGATTGAATTGCTGGTGGTCATTGCGATCATCGCGGTCCTGATTGCACTCTTGCTGCCGGCCGTGCAGCAGGCCCGTGAGGCGGCTCGCCGCTCGCAGTGCAAAAACAACATGAAGCAGCTGGGTTTGGCGATTCACAATTACCATGAAACGCTCAACACGTTGCCCTTGGCAACTGCCGGTTCCGTTTCGAAGCCCAACTGGCGCGTGTTCCTGCTCCCGTACATCGATCAAGCTCCGCTCTATAACAAGCTGGATATGACGAGCGGCGATTTTTCGGGCCTGACCGGGGCCAATGCCGTGTTGTGTGGTGTGACCGTTCAATTGTTTACTTGCCCGTCGACTCCTTTGCCCACGAACAACACCGCGATTCCAAACAATCCAGCGACGAAGAATTCTCAGACCCATCGTTACATTGGAATTTCCGGTGCGTACCCCGACCCGGCCGGTCGAAATACTACCGAATGCAACACGGCCGGATCATACGGTTCCACCTATTGCAAAAACGGACTTGTCGTCCCGTACCTGATTACTCGCTTGCGTGACTGCACCGACGGTACGTCCAACACGATGATTGTTGCCGAACAGTCCGGTTCGGTTAACAACACGGATTTGAGCAATAACTACTACAGTGGCTGGTCGGGATCGGGTGGCACGGCCCCTCCGGGCGACACTCACTGGGGCGCCGGAAATACCGCGGTTCGCTATCCGATCAATCAGAAGACTTCTGCGGCTGGAGCGGATCAAACCTACACCGGCAACACCATCCTGAATTCGTATCATGTCGGTGGCATTCATGTGTTGATGACCGACGGCGCCGTCAGGTTTGTCTCTGACAACATCAATTTCACAACATTGACCCAGATTGCTTGCAAAGATGACGGCATGGTGGTTGGCGAATTCTAGTTCCTGATGACGCCGCACGACGGAGTTCGATCTCATCTGACCTGTTAAGGAGTTCGCCCTGTGATGTTTTGTTTGCAGCGACCTTGTCTCACTCTGGCTCTCATGGCAGTCGTATTTTTGAATAGCGGCTGTGGGAGTGGTGCCCCAACGAAGAAGATGGGAGGGGCGGTTTCGGGGACAGTCACTTTCAGCGGTCAACCGGTGTCCGAGGGTTCCGTGCAGCTCTATGCACCCAAGACCGGGGATGTCGCTGTCGCACCGCTGGACGCCACAGGAAAGTTCAGCCTGAAGGAGCCCATCCCGTTGGGAGCGTATAACGTCACCGTTTTGCCCCCACCGGAACCGGCCCCGCAAGTCGGCGTGGCCTATGCTCCCAAGGATTACAAGAACATTCCGAAGAAATACCGGGCGGACGCTACGTCGCCGTTAAAGGCTGAGATTAAGGCTGAGCCGAATGTCCTGAAACTGGAAATGACGCCCTGATTCAGACCTGCAACCCACAGCAATATGAAGCCTCCCAGCCGCGATCCGCTGCCGGGAGGTTTTTTTATCTGCGGACTGTGGGGCAATCTGTTATCGTTGGACGGCAGGAGGGCAAAACGTGTCGGTCAATGACGAGCAACTGAACCGACGGCGAACGTGGATGGCGATCGCTGCCGTCTGCGTATTAGCGATCCTTCCCGTATTGTGGATGTTTTCTCGTCCGTCAGCCCATACATTGCTCAAACAAGCTCATCTGGCCTTGGCTCGTCGTGACTTTGCGACGGCAGAACGACTGGCAACACAGATCCCCAAGTCTGCGTCTCAAAGCAATGAGGCGGCGATTGTCGCAGCAGAGGCCGCCCGTCAGCAGGGGCGACGGTCGGATGCGATAGCTTATCTCGAACGGCTGCGAGATCCGGTTGGGGTCAACACCGCCCAGATTCATCTGCGGGCCGGAACGATGTTGAACGAGATGCACGCGGCCACGCCTGCAGTACGTCAGTTTCAACTGGCACTGAAGTTGGATCCTGACGATAGCCTGGCTCACGAGAACCTCTCCTATTTGCTGGGCATGATGGCTCGCAGTTGGGAGGCGACTCCCCATCGCCTGCAACTGATCAAGCTGGGCAAGGTTCAGCCCACGCTCCTGTTCTTACTCTGCATGGGTGACACAGCTCTCGAAAACATGGAGGAGCTGACGACCTACGAGGACCATGCCGCGAGTGATCCCGGTATCCTATTGGGGATGGCGCGGGTGGCGGTCGATCGGCAGCAATACGAAACAGCCCGCAAGCTGCTGCAGCAGTCTTTAAAGCTGGATCCCAACCTGGTCGAGACCCACGTGAAGCTGGGCCGCCTAATGTTGCGGAGTGGTACGGCTGCGGCGTTCGATGCCTGGAATACCGCGCTGCCCTCGGGAGCCGAAGAGCATCCTGAAATCTGGATTGTCCGCGCTGCGTGGGCTCAGGCCAACAATCGATCTGAGGAGGCCATCCGGTGCTATTGGGAAGGCGTACGCCGTGATCCGAATCACGAACGAGGAACCTACCAACTGGGCCAGCTCCTGATTGCGCGAGGTGATTCGCAGCGGGCCGAGCCCTTTCTGCAGCGGTCGCGGTTGCTCAGTGAGTATTTCGACACAGTCAAAGTGGCCTACCTGGCCACGAACGTCGACGCCATCCTGAAGGCCGCTCAGGGGGCGGAAGCGCTCGACAATCTGTGGGAGGCGAGTGCGTGGTACCACGGATTGCAGGCGAAGAGAGCGTTAGTGAACGAAGCGGCCGCGGGCCTGGCACGCGTCGCTCCTCGATTGCACAATTTAGGTGTGACGCGAACCGCTCCTTCTGGCAACCCGGGAGCCAAGGTCGACCTCTCCGCTTTTCCGTTGCTGCGATCGACGACCCAGCCGCCGCCCAGCGCGAAATCGACGGCGACCAGCCCACAAGTCGCGGTCAGCTTCAGCGACCAGGCTGCGTCGGCAGGACTTCAATTTCAATACTTCAACGGCGCACCGACCGGTCGTACCGAGCACCACATGTACGAGTTTTCTGGAGGGGGGGCGGCAGTTCTGGACTATGACCGTGACGGCTGGCCGGATCTCTACCTGACGCAGGGCGCTCCGTGGCCACGGAACCCTCAACAGACCGAGTATCATGACCGTCTGTTTCGCCACAATAGTACGGGATATGTCGATATCACGGATGCCACCAGGATTAGTGAAACGGGATTCAGTCAGGGAGCTACCGTCGGCGATTTTAATAACGATGGGTTTCCCGATCTGTATATCGCCAATATTGGCCTCAATCGTTTTTATAGAAACAACGGCGATGGCACGTTTACCGACATCACCGCAGAAACCGACACCGCTGGACCCGATTCATGGAGCACCAGTTGCGTGCTGGCGGATCTCAATCAGGACGGCTGGCCGGATCTCTATTGCGTGAACTATCTGTCGGGGAACGACCTGTTCGAGCGGGTCTGTCCCGACGCGGACGGACGAGTCAGAAGCTGTTCACCGCGACATTTTCCTGCGGCACAGGATCAATTCTGGATCAATCTGGGAGATGGTCGGTTTGAGAATGTGACCGGGTCGACGGGAATCGTCGTGCCGGATGGCAAGGGCCTGGGGATCGTGGCGGCCGAATTTGACGGATCGGGGAAGCTCAGTTTGTTTGTGGCGAATGACGCGGTTCCGAACTTCTTCTTCGTGAATCAGGCGACCACACCGGGAGCGAAACCGCAATTCGCCGAACTGGCCTTGGAAAGCGGTCTGGCGCTAAATGTCGACGGCAGGCCGCAAGCGTGCATGGGGGTGGCTTGTGGAGATGCGGATGACGATGGCCAGCTCGATCTGTTTGTGACGAATTTCTTCGATGAATATAACACGCTGTACCGGCAGGTAGGAACGCGGCTGTTCGAGGATGCCACAAGGGCCGCTGGGCTGTTTGACACATCCTTGAAAAAGGTCGGATTTGGCACCCAGTTTGTGGACGGCGAGTTAGACGGCCGATTGGACCTAGTGTTAGTGAACGGCGATGTCGACGATTTCCGCGACCTCGGCCGCGATTATGCCATGCGGCCGCAGTACCTGCAGAATCGTGGTGATAGTCAATTCGTAGAGATCACAGACTCGACGCTGGGGCCGTACTTTCAACAGAAGCAACTCGGCCGAGGAATGGCACGCCTCGACTGGAACCGTGACGGCAAGGAAGACGTCGCCATCGGTAACCTCGATGTTCCCGCAGCCCTGCTGACCAACACCACACCGCAGGCCGGGCACTTCCTGACGATGCGCGTGTGCGGCGTGGCTTCCAGTCGAGATGCTATTGGTACGACGATCACGGTCCATGTCGCAGGACGTCGTCTGGTCCGGCAACTGACGGCGGGCGACGGATATTGTTCCAGCAACGAACGCATGCTGTCATTTGGCCTGGGGTCGGCAACCACCGTCGAACGAGTAGAGATCAGCTGGCCGTCGGGATTGTGGCAGGAATTCAAAGATCTGCCTACCGATACTGAGTGGCTGTGCATTGAGGCTGCAGAGGAATTGCAGCGCGTCGTGCACTAATGATTGTAGCCGAAGTCGCCTAGATGCAGGGGCCGTCCCCGTGGCAGACGCTGCTAGCGTCTGCATTCCGACGCTGCCAGCGTCGGCCACGGGGGCAAACACTTGATCATCGCACCTTGGTGATCGCTGGATTCTGCTGCTTCAACGGTATCGCCAACTTCACGAGGCGAATGAACTCGGCCCGGTATTCTGACAGGTCCTTGCCCTTGCTCGATTCGGCGATTTCCAGGACAGCGGGAAGAGTGGCGGTCCCCTTGAACTCCGAGTCGCGGAGAATCATCCCGAAGGCCGCGACCGCTGCTGCCCAGGCGAAATCGGGTGAGGCTTGGGCGAACGGACGGTCCTGGTCGGCGATGGGGAATTCGCTTAACTGGCTCTCGTCACCATCGGGTTGCTTGTAACGCAGCTTTAAGGTGAGTAGCTCATCGCTGAACTTGGTGTCGGTGACCTTCGTTTCGGTGGGGGCGGGATTTGGCTGATACTTCAGCGGATCGACACTGGCGGTCGTGAGTGATGCCCCGACCGGATCGACTTCATAGAGTGCAGTGACGGTGTGCCCGGCACCGATTTCGCCCGCGTCCTTCTTGTCGTTATTAAAATCTTCTTTGGCCAGCAGACGGTTTTCGTAACCAATCAGGCGATAGGCGGCAGCACGAGCGGGATTGAATTCGACCTGGATTTTCACATCTTTGGCGATGGTGATCAGCGTGCCCTGCATCTGGTCGACCAGAACCTTGCGAGCTTCGTTCAGGGAATCAATATAGGCATAGTTGCCGTTCCCCTTATCGGCCAGCAGTTCCATCGTCGAGTCCTTCAGGTTCCCAGTCCCGAACCCCAGGACGCTCAAGAAGACGCCTGACTTGGCCTTGTCTTCAATCAGTCGGGTGAGTGCATCTTCGCTGGTCTGGCCCACGTTGAAATCACCGTCAGTACACAAGATGACGCGATTCGTGCCATCCTTGATGAAGTTCTGCGTGGCAATTCGATACGCTTCTTCAATCCCTGCGGCCCCATTAGTCGAGCCACCCGCTTGCAGTTTTTCGAGGGCTGACAGAATGACCGGCTTGTGGTCAGCGGTGGTCGATTCCAGAACGGTGCCCGAGGCTCCCGCATAGACCACGATCGCGATACGGTCGTTCTCGGTCAGTTGATCGACGAGCAGCTTCATCCCCTGCTTAATCAGTGGCAGCTTGCTGGCATCCTGCATCGACCCCGAGACATCCAGGAGAAACACCAGATTGCTGACCGGACGCTTCTCCACTGCAATCTGCTTGCCCTTCAAGCCAATCCGCAACAGGCGATGCTCGGCCTTCCACGGACAGGCTGCTATCTCGACGTTGACTGAAAACGGTACGCCATCCGCAGGCTGGGGGTAATCATATGTGAAATAGTTGAGCATCTCTTCGATGCGCACCGCACCCGCCGGGGGCAATTGGCCCTCGTTCAGAAACCGGCGGACGTTGGAATAAGAAGCGGTATCGACATCAATCGAAAACGTCGACAGCGGATTCTGAGCCACCGAGAGGAACTGGTTATCTGTGATATGAGCATAGGCTTCCGTGTTGAATTCGGCCGGCGCTTCAGGAGCGGCCGCCGTGACTTCGGCCATGGGCATCGCGGCTTTGCTCAGTGCAGCAGTCGGTGCGGGCGCGTGTTTAGCCGCTTCGGCACAACCTGAGAACACCAAGCAACACAGAATCAATCCAGCGAATTTGTGGCCCATGATAGGCTCCTGCAGAGCGACGAGTTGAGAGAAGACGAAGTAGCGGCGACGCCGCATCGCGAATCGAATTTCGGACGACTCACGCCAGAGATGAGGGAGTTGGCTGAGCGAAACTTGGTTTCGCAAACTCCTCCCATGTACTAGATCCGTCTTGCCAAACATTTATTCCCGTGGGGCAAAGAATTCCTGCAGACATGATTGTTTCGAATAGATTAGGATACCGATGAGCAATTTCTGCATATGTGGCTCGCGGCAGGCGAAAGGGCCTGAGATCAGGGAAAGTAGCCTTCAATCATGAAGACCTTAATTTACTTCTCGATGGCAATTGCCGTCGGCGTGGCATCGACGATGTTTGGGGATGATATGCCGCAGAAACTCGAATCGATTAGTTCGGCATCGTTAAACCAGCGTGATGTCATGGGCGAGTTGAATTTGCCATTGGGCAAGGTCACCCAGGTCATGGCGACGATGATTTCCGGTGATTCTACGAGGTCCAAGGCCCGCGCAGGGCTTTATCTGTTGCAGGTTCATGCGGTTGCCGGAATGGTATTGCCGAGCAAGCCGCTATTGGAATTCGAGGTTGATCCCGGTGTGAAGGTTAAAGAACTCGAGAAAAATTATGTGGGTAAAAAAGTGAAACTTGTCGTCTATGAAACCGGTCATTACACAAGAATCCCCGAACACAGCAACACGGGAGTTGCCGGTGTCCCCTTTCGCTTTCGGACATACTTGGTAGTGTTAGACAAACTGGATCCCCGCTGAATCAGGCTCTAGTTGATACGGCTGGTTTGTCATGAGTGCAAAAATCCCTGAAGAACAACCCCGCCGTCGATGGGGTTGGTGGCTGGCCGGATTCGTTCTGTTCGTCGTGATCTTCACCGCCGGCCGTCTGGTGTATCCCACGTTCCGGCAGAAGCAGTTAATCTCGCAATTGAAAGAACGAGGCTTCACGTTTACGCAGCGCCAGATTATGGTCGATTGGCGTGAGGCCTGGGTCAATCAGCGCTGGCTGCCCCAGTGGTTGAGGACTGCCTACCGGCACGAGATCGTCGTCGGGAATCCGCGGAACGCCTGCACGCCCGAAGAATTCCTGCTGCTCACGGAATTGGTCTCGTGGGATGAGGAATGGTTTCACTCGCCGTCCCGCAGTTGGTTGTCGTTGAATCTGCAAGGTGCCACAGATGGCGACTTAAACTGGCTGCAGCCGCGAGTCCAATATCTGATTGCGTCGGGCTCAGACATCACCGACGAAGGGATGAAGTCGTTCCAGCGTACGCCGCATTTGACTGTCCTGTCGCTGAATGCCAGACAAATCAGCGATCGCGGGCTGGCCCATCTGGCGGGATTGAAGGGGCTCGTCCATTTGCACTTGAATGGCAAAGGTATTACCGACGCCAGCATGGTGCATCTGGCGGGACTGACGAATCTGCGGACGTTGCGATTGGCCGGTACGCAGGTGACGGATGCCGGACTCCAGCAACTTGTCGGGCTGACGGACCTGGAGCAATTGGACCTGACCAATTCTCAGGTCTCGTTGGCTGGGCTGGAAAAGATGACTCAGCGGTTTTGGCTACGAGATCTCAACCTGACGGGCAATCCTGTCCTTGCTGCGGGGCTATTCCAACTTGAGAAATTTCCCGTTCTCAATCGGCTCGACTTGAGCCAAACGTACGTGACAGATTCGGGCCTCGGGGCACTAGCTGACGACGACCGCTGGCTCGACCAAATTGGTCACCGGGGAAGCCTGTGCGGGATGATTCTAGCTGGCCCCAATATCACACCGGCGGGAGTGCGCGACCTAGAACGGGCGCTCTTGAAAAGACTGAGGCACAGGAATCCCCTGCACTTCATCACGAGGCAATAGCCTGACTCTCCAGAGTCTGGCGAATTCCGGCCAACCCATCGCCTATTGAGACTCACCTGCAGTTTACGGTGCGGATGATTGTTAGCGAGTTACGGGTCATTGAGAAACGACGATTCCCAGAATGGGCCCAGTCGATCCCTGTGGCGTGATTCCCGAGATTCTTCGTCGCACTCTGCGTGAATTTTTTTATAGAAGATCACGAAGAACACAAAGGAGGAAAAACACAGAGGCACAGAGATCACAGAGTTGTTGCATTTCTCTGTGTTCTCTGTGTTCTCTGTGCCTCTGTGTTTCCAAATCTGAATGCAGAAGAATCTGGGGACTTACGCCCAATGGTACTCGCTTTGGCCATTAGACAAATCAGCCGCTGGGCGTTAGCCCCCGGTTCGAGCAATATTCGACTCGAATTTCCAACAGAACCGGACGCTAACGCGTGCCGGCTGATTGGTCATTATCCGAAGTAAGGCCGCTGTCGCTGCTACGACCCACTGGCATGCACATTGATCGTCTGCGTCACGGATGTGGCCTGGCTCGCCGCGTTCGCCAGCGTCACCACGAACGACCGTGTGGCTTGCTGCAGCCCCGAGTCCTTCGTTGAGAACTTGATTTTGCGCAGGAAGGACTGAATCTCACTGGCGGTGATGTCCTGCTTCAAGTCGATGGTCAGCACAAGGTGACCGTCAACATATTGGAAGCCGTCCGTCGTGCCTAATGATTTCGACTTCGGGAATTTGAACTTGTCGACGATGAAGTTTCCGCTCACAACTGCATCGACGCTAAATGCCAGCGTACCGCCACCCAGCGAGGCCGTGCCGACCGTGGCTTCCGGTAGGACATTAATCGGGGCCTTCTTCGCCGTGTACGTTACCGGACCGCCGGCAGTCAGCGTCGGCAGTCCTGTCGAATCCAGGATCTGGACGGTCGCCGTCAGCTTCTGATTGTCGGGATCGAGTTCGATGGAACCGTCTCCGCCGGTGAACCCGTTGAGGGTCACAATGACGGTCTCGGGAGATTCTGTCACGGCATCGTTGAAGGGTGTCACGTCGATGGTGGCCGATGTCTGGCCGGCGGGAATTGTCACCGTTCCTGACAACGTCTGGTAATCGCTATCGGTACCACTCGCACCGGCGATGGCCGTCCCGGAGACGATGTAAGTCACGACCGTATCGGTCGCACTGATTCCGGATTGCGTGACGGTGAATTTCCCCTTGCTGGGCGGGGTGGTTTCGGCGGCATCGGTGGTTTTGGCAATCGAGACCGTTCCACCGTCGTCATTCGTGATCGTGCCGGCGATCGTGGCCGTGCCGAGCGTCGCGTTCGTCACATCAGACAGCTTCACAGAGAAGTTCTCATTCCCTTCGAGCTTCGTGTCGCCGTTCACCTTTACGGTGAATGTCTTATCGGTTTCGCCGGGTGCGAAGGTAATCGTCGTCGAGTTCTGCACATAGTCGCTGTCAGACACCTTGGCAGTGCCGTCGGCAGTGGCAATCGCGACCGTGACGTTCTGCCCCGAGGCTTGCGACAGAATCACATGGAAGACGGCATCGACGGTACCGGAGTTGCCTTCGGTAACGGTCACTGCTTGCGATAAGCTGACCACAGTGGTGCTGTCGTCGTCGTTCGTGATGGTGGCCGTGCCGGGGTTGACTCCGACGCGGGCATTGGTCGGAGCGGACAACTGCAACAAGATCGTCTCGTCGGCTTCGTTCTTGGTGTCTCCCTTAACGACCACCGAGATCTCCTTGGTGGTCTGTCCGGGGGCGAAAGTCAGCGTGCCACTGGTGGCGGTGTAGTCGTTGTCGGCGACCGTTGCAGTTCCGTCGGCGGTCGTATAGGCGACGGTGACGGTTTGTGTGCTGGAGGCCGACAGCGTAACAGTAAAGAGCAGCGTTACAGTCCCGGTCGCGCCTTCGTCAATCGGTGCGGGATTGTTGACATTGAGGAGTGGCAGCGTGTCGTCATCACCAATAGTAGCAGTTGCCACCGGTGTGGGAATCGTCACCGAACTGGGAGTGGGCGAACTCAAGGTGACCGTGAAGGTCTCGTCTGTCTCAGCCTTTGTATCGCCGTTGATCGTGACCGAAATGTTCTTCGAAGTTTCACCCGGGGCAAACGTGATCGAACCGCTGGCTGATTCGTAATCGTTATCGGCCACGGTCGCGGTGCCATCGGCCGTCGCATAATGCAGCGTCACGGCGAAGTCGCTGGGGTTGCTGAGGGTTACCGGGAACACGGCGAGTTTCGTACCGCTATTCCCTTCGAAGACGGTACCGGGCGAGCCGATGCTGACAGTCGGAGCGGGGTCATCATTGGTGATGGTCGCCACGCCCCGGGTCGGACTGCCCAGTCTGGCCACGGTGGCGGCCAAAAGGACTACCGTAAATGTTTCGTCCGTTTCAAACTTGTGGTCGCCATTGACGGGGATGGTGATCGTTTTGGAAGTTTCACCTGGCGCGAAATTCAACGTTCCCGATTTGGCCGTATAGTCACCATCGGCAGCCTTGGCCGATCCGTCCTCGGTGGCAAAACTAACCGTCGATGCGTTTGTACTGGCTGCCGACAATGTGACTGTAAACACGGCATCGACAGTGGCACTGTCCCCTTCTGCCACAGTGACTGCGGGCGTGATGGTCGCGAGGGGCGCTGCGGCCGGAACGACACGCACTTCCAGCACCTCGGTGGCATCAGCAACAAACGCATCCTGGCGTTTGGTGGAACTCGACCGACGGGCGGGCTGCGAGCTCGTCCATGTCTTACGAAGGCTCTTTAAGAAATCTCCGAAATTCGCGAGAACCATAGCAATCTCTGTGGAAAATTGAGGTGCAGGTAAACTTGCTGATCTGTGTGGGCAGTCAGCACAGGCTATGTGGGTGACGAATCGCGTCGGCAGCCGTAACGTTTGGTGCGGGACAGTTGTTGTCAATTTCAGCCAGAAATTGACGCGCTAAGATACTCCTCAGAATATCGTAGAGCGACGAACCCTTGGCACTGCCGAACCATGTGGCTGTCGGGGTTTTAACGCCGAACGCGAGCCTGCCGTAACGGTTGTAGCAACTCCGGGATTTTCAACATCACGGACATTGAAAGCCGTTCATCGCTACCAGTTAACGAAGAAATAGGAGAGAAGACGTAATTTGTCTTCATTTTGTTCCGGAGGAGTTCGATCGTCGGACGGGTCTCCCGACCCGTCCGAGCCCGTAACGGTTGACGTGGTAGGCCTTTAACGCCTCGCGAGCTTCGCGCCGCGCACGGGTTACTTGCCATCAAGATTGCCTGATGTTGTTTTGACAATCGCTATGAAAACTCGGCCTGGCGCTTCGCGAAGGTGCTATTCCGTTTGGCGTCGACAGTTACGAGCCCGGACGGGCCTGGAGACCCGTCCCACGAACTCAGCCCAGATACAAATCCGTGGCCTTGAAGATCGGGCCTTCGACGCAGACGCGGCGATAGTCCCAGGTTTCGTCCGGCTGGCGGACTTTTGTCACGCAACTGAAACACGCCCCAAAGCCACAGGCCATCGGGGTTTCCAGTGAGAGATAGCAGGTGACTTCACGTTCGGCGCAGAGTTTCGCGACGGCATGCATCATCGGTTCGGGGCCGCAGCAATAGACCGTCGTATCGGGGACGATAGTATCGAGTTGGGCTCGCAACAGATCGGTCACATAGCCGTGATGGCCGCGGGTGCCGTTGTCCGTCGCAATCTGCACATCCAGGCCGACGCTCGAAAAATCCTCGAGTCCGGCGAGATATTCCTGCGAACGGACTCCATAACACAACGTCACCTGTTGCGGCTGGCCGGCAGGTTGGCGTAGAGGCTGGCCATACTGGCGGCCCCCTAGTGCTTCGCGCGCAATCGCCAGAAACGGGGTCTGACCGATGCCTCCTGCAACGAGGAGTAAGCGGCCCGCGGGTGGCAGCGGAAAGCCGTTGCCCAAGGGGCCCCAGATTTCGGCCAGTTCGCCGACGCGCCAGGTACTCATCAAGCTGGTCATCTTGCCGACCACGAGATAAACCACTTCGATCCCCGCCGGCTGCCCCTGGGCATCGAGATAGGTGTCATAAAGGGCGAAGGGCCGCCCCAGCAGCGGGTCGATCCGGTTCGGCTCGCGAATCATGAAGAACTGACCGGGAATCGCCTGCCGGGCAATCTCCGGACAGGCCAGACGCAGGCGAAACGTACCCTTTGCCAGCTGGTCATGCGCGACAATCGGCACTGCTTGCTGGCAGGCCGTCGGGACACATCCGGGCAAACTGATCGCGGGAGCAGACATTATTGACGGGGCTTTCGAGAGGATGATCGAGGTCGTTTTTCGGGTTTTGGTGCGGGGGGCGCGTCGGGTTTTTCCAGGGGCACTTCGCCGACGACTCTTTGTCCCGCGGCAAGCTGTTTGAGCTGGCGAATCTCAAATGTGGTGAGATGGCGGAATTCGCCCAATTTCAGGGGGCCGATCCGCAGCGGACCAAACGCGACTCGCTGCAGCTTGAGGACCTTATGGCCGATGCGGGCGAACAACCGGCGAATTTCGCGATTATGACCTTCCTTCAGCACGATTTCCAGAAAGGTGCTGTCTCCCTGAGACTTCATGATCTTGAACGCTTCGACATGGAACTTCCCCTCGGAAAATTCCTGACCGGTCCGCAGGGTGTCGAGGGCCTCACGCTCGGGATGTCCGGCGACCTGCACGCGGTAGACCTTGGGGACGCCGTACCGCGGATGCAGCAGCTTATTGGCGAGGGGCCCGTCGTTCGTGACCAGCATCAACCCCTGGCTGGCTTCATCGAGCCGGCCGACCGGGTAGAGGCGTTCTTTGGTCTTGGGCAACAGATCAATCACGCGGTCGCGTCCGGCGGGATCGTCGTTGGTCGACAGAAATCCTTCAGGCTTGTTGAGGAGATAGTAAACCTTCCGCTCGGCGTGAATCGGCTTCCCATCGACTTGGATTTTTTGGACCGTGGGATCGACCTTCATCCCCAATTCGGTGACCGTCTGGCCGTCAACCGACACGCGACCTTCCAGAATGATGGCTTCAGAATGACGGCGCGAGGCGACTCCGGCCTCAGCCAGCACCTTTTGCAGGCGGACCATGGGCGTGGAGGGCGGATCTGCCTTGGACGATTGGAACGATCCGCGGCGCGAGTTATTGCGGGACATGGGACAGCAGTCTGTAACGACGAAAACACTGGGCAAGTTCAAGTAGCCCCTAGTTTAACGTAAATCCCAAAGTCTGTCGCCTTAGACCATCTTGGCGTTTGGACAGTCGATTTCGCAAATATGCAGAGTCTCTGCGGGATGCGATCCCGATGTCTGGCGGCTGCAGTGACAGCTCCGTGAGCGTTACGTCCCCTGCGCGGTGACGGTCGCCAAGATTTGCTGAACCTGCTCTAACCGGGCGGGCTTTACCAGGTGGTGATCGAACCCTGCCTCGGCGGAAATCAGCCGGTCTGAATCTTGACCATAACCCGTCAAGGCGACCAGCAGGACATTTTTGAGATGGGAGCTATGCCGGATTCGTTTGGCGACTTCATAGCCGTTCAATCCAGGCAAACCGATGTCCAGCAACATGACGTCGGGCTGATACTCCAGGGCGAGTCGCACAGCCATCAGTCCGTCGTGAGCGGTCCGGACATCGTGCCCCAGCGCTTTCAGCAGCATCGAGAAACTTAAGACGGTATCTACATTGTCGTCCACTACGAGGATGCGTAGGGGGCGAGTGGCTGGCTGAATCGTTTCAACGGCTGACGGTAACGGCCGGATGGCGCTGGTTGTCATCATCGGCAAGCGCACGACGAACTCACTCCCCTGCCCCAGCGCACTATAAACTTCCACTTTCCCGTCGTGCAGTTCCGTGAGGCGCTGTACCAATGCCAGTCCGATTCCCAAGCCACCTTGTGAGCGATCCAGGGAGCGTTCGGCCTGGGTGAATAAATCGAAGATATGGGGCAGCAGCGAGGCCGCAATGCCGACACCTGTATCTTGCACGCGAATAACGACGAAGGGATTGACGGGCAGCCTGTCGATCGACTTTTCATCCGCGGCATTCAACACCCGCCACGTGCCACTTTTGCCTTGAGTTTCGACGCTCACGAGGATCTTGATCTCCCCGCCGACTTCTGTGTATTTAGCGGCGTTAGTGAGCAAGTTCACCACCACTTGTTCGAGTCGCGACGCGTCGGCATGCAGCCACAGGGGTTCCAGGGGCAGCGAGACTGTCACTTTATGGCGATGTTGCTCGACCAGCGGGCGGACGGTTTCCAGGGCCACTTCGACAATCCCGTTCACGGCGACCCGTTCCCGCCGTAGTTGGACTCGGCCCGTGGTAATGCGGGAGACTTCGAGCAGATCATCGACGAGGTGCTGAAGCTGCGCGAGTTGACGCTCGATGATCCCGCGGGCCTGCTGTTGCAGGCGGCTCTCGCTGTCGCGCTGCAGACCCAGTAGTTGCACGGCATTGGCGATAGGGGCGAGCGGACTGCGGAGTTCGTGGCTCAGCATCGCCAGGAACTCATCCTTTCGGCGGTGCAAATCCGACAATTCGGCAGCCTGTCCACGCAGCATCTTTTCCAGACGGCTGCGCTCGGTGATGTCTCGAATGGTGCACTGGATGACCGGTTGATGGTCCTGTTCGTAGACATTCGCCACCATCTCTACGGGGTGCAGCAGACCGTGCCGGTCCTCCAGTGGCAGGTTCTCATAACGGATCGAGCCATGCTCGTCCAACTGCCGCATGGCAGAACGGCTGGCTTGCTTATCATTCAGTAAGCCGATCTCCCAGAGTTCCTTGCCCAGGAAGTGCTCGACTGGGTAGTCCAACAGATTCGCCAAGAACGGGTTGACATGCGTGATCTTCAAGCTGGCGGCGTCCAGGATCAGAATGCCGTCGTGGGACGCTTCGAACAGACGCCGAAAGCGCATTTCCGAGATTTCCAACAGCTTATGAACGCGCCGACGCGCAGTGATGTCCTCAATGGCGAGCAAGATCAGTTCGGATTGATTACCCGGCTTGCGAATACGGCGGGCATTCAACAGCATGACCTTCCAGCCGACCGTGGAAAAATTGTGTTCGACTTCGAAGTCTCGGAAGTCGTGGCTTTGGGGGAGTACTTCCTCCAAGAGAGTTCGCAACTTGGGGATGTCCCATTGCCGATTCCCCAGGTCGTACACGAAGCGACCTTGTGTTTCGACCTCCGCCACGTGAAAGGTCTCATAGAACGAGCGATTGGCCGTGACGACTCGCAACGTCTGGTCGAGCACCAGAAAGGGCTCGCGCAATGTCGCAATGATGTTGTCGGCATAAGCGAGCGCATCGTCGACCAGGTGTTCTTGACGGCGACGTTCGCTCACGTCTCGGAAAACCAGCACGACCCCGGAGACTTCACCCATTGCATTCCGGATGGGAGCGGCGCAGTCGTTAATGGGGTGTTCGGTCTTGTCCTTCGCGATCAGCAGCGACTGATTGGCAAGTTCGACAATCGACCCCTCACGCAAGGATTCTATTGCCGGATTGGCGACCGCCTGCCGAGTCACCTCGTGAATGATCTGAAACACCGTATCCAGCGGCTGACCGGAGGCGGCCTCTTGCGTCCAGCCGGTTAAGTTCTGAGCGACCAAATTGAGATAGGTCACATCACCTTTATTGTCGATGGTGATGACACCGTCGCCGATACTGGAGAGGGTGATCCGCAGCCATTCCTGCTGCTCATGCAACGCTTCGTCGAGCGGACGAGAGGCATCCGACATCGCTCCCCCATTCTGATCGTGTGTCCACAATCGCTTGTCGACTTCCGAATCGGGGCAGCCCGAAAGTGGGAGATTCCAGATTTCATCTCACGTTACCGCAGTGAACGGATACTAGATAGGCCGGTGGGGATTTATCGCCGGAATCGCCTCGCAAATCGTTCCGAACTCAAGCGAGGCATTAGAACCGGCATTTCGGCACGATCAAGATCGCCTTGTTCTACTCGAGAGCATCCACGAGTTTTTCGATCTTCACCTGAATCGTCATATCGAGATAGTCTCCCGCCGCGCCACTGAACAAGCCCGAAATGGGCATGACGCCCCGCGGATGTTGACTCACTCCGATCACGATATGCTTGAGACTTGTCGGTTCGCCCAAGGTCGGATCGAATCCTCGCCAGCCGAGAATCGGCAGATAAACTTCGGTCCAGGCGTGCGTTGAAGCCCGCCCGGCTTCGGACGCGAGGCAATCGAGATAGCCGCTCGCAAACCGGGCCGCCAGACCCAAAACGCGCGCGGCATCCATCATCAGCGTCGCCATGTCGCGGCAAGACCCGCTGCCCAGCCGCAATGTTTCAGCGGGGGACTGCACGCCTTTGACGCTGCGGCGCTGATATTTGATTTGACTGTTGACCAATGAGCACAGGGCTAGTAACTGCGTCTCCGCATCTCCAGCCACCGGATATTGCTGCAGCCAGGTGCGGATCTCGTTGATGTCATCGGGATAGGACATCGACTGATACGCGGCCGCGATGGGGATCTCCAGCGCGTCATAGCTGACGGGCATTACGATACGGCATGGTGCACGCGGGTCTTCGCGAGGGAAGGGATTCGAGCGCTGCACAATCACCGTGCTGCGCACCTCCAGCCGCGCAGCTGGTTCCGTAAAATCGACGATGGCCACCGAGTTATTGTACACATCGCGCGACCACATCAAGCGATGTGCGGGGGAGATCTCCAGGATCATGTTCTCGACCCGCAGATCATGTCCTTCGCGCGGACGCAACACCAGTCGATGCTGACCGAACACCACATTTTGACGGTAGGTGTAAACGGTGCCGTGTTCAATTCGTAGGCGTGACATGGCTCGTTTCCAGCGAAATCCCCTTACGACCGATCTGCTTCCGTCCCAGCGGCGTAAACTTCTGATCGGGAGCCAACTGGCAATCGACCCTCATCCCCGTCAGATCCACGCGTCCGAAGATGCTGGCGACAGCGGTATCGGCAGCATCCCGCCCGGTTCCAATCCGCACCAGTCCATTTAACGGTGCGAGCCGGGTCGCATCGAACACCAGCCAGTGCCCACCAATATAACTTTCAAAGCAGGCATGAAAATCGGGCGGGTCCAGCTTGTAAGCATATCCCGAAAAATACCGCGAAGGGATATTCAGCGCCCGGCACATAGCGATACCCAAATGAGCAAAATCGCGACAGACACCGGTCCGTTGAGTCACCGTATCATAGGCTGAAGTTTCCGAGTTCGTGCTGCCCCGCAGATACTCGACATTCGCGTGAATCCAATCGACAACCGCGATCACTTTCTCATACGGCTTGGCAATCTTACCAAACAAATCCCACGCCAACCGGCCGAGTCGATCAGACTGGCAATAGCGACTGGGAAACAGAAACGGAATCGCATTGCGATCCATTTCAGCGAACGGAGTCTGATCAATCTTCGCCGCGGGAACGACTTCACATTCGCATTCTACGGTCGCCGAATAGTCGATGGTGATCTGTTTCTTACGACCCGTCTCCAACCGCACAAACCGGTTCTCAGCACCCTCGATTTGAAACTCTTCCACCTTAATATAAGGCTCGACCGCAAATCGCTCATCGAGGATCGTCTGCCCGGAGTTCCGTTGTGCGTGAATATTGAAAATCAGCGTCGTTGGGAATCGAACGGCATATTCCAGATGTCCGGAAACTTGAAAACGCATGGGGTTTTGCTCAAAGGAGTACGAACAAGGGAGCCTGATTTCAGCTCCCAAAAAGTCAGATCAGCATATTATGAGCAGAAGGCCCGTTCGGAAGTCTAGCAGCCCATCATCAAAAGGGAACCGGCTTTCCCAGGCAGAATTTCAAATCGCCTGTATCAGAGTGGAATGGCGAAAGGTTAAACTACGGGTAGCCGAAGTCACGGGTGCATTCGCAGCCAGCTTTCTCATTATCGCAAATCAATCTATTGATGATCTCATCGGAAAGCGCGAACTATGAGACGTGCAATCATTCGCACTGATGAGTCTGTTCACAAGGGGCTCACGCTGACTGAGGTCATCATTATCATACTGGTTTTGATCCTGCTCATGTCGTTATGTTTGCCGGCAGTCCGAAGTACGTGTGTAGTACACCATCGACTTCAATGCGCCAATAATATCAGAGCGCTGGGAATCGCGACGATCAACTATGCGTCGTCCCAAGCCGGCAGTGTACCTCTCGTGTCGCAACCTGCTCCCGGAATGGCATCTGGAAATAATGCCAGTTGGCTCCTGCAGTTGTTCTCATACCTCGACCGCGCCGATGTGATCGAGTACATCACTCAGCAACAAACGGCAAAGAGTGCTGAGTCCGCAGTTCATGAGGTATTAAAGGGGAGTTACAGATTTTTGGAATGCCCTTCAGATCCGAATCGGTTCAAGCAGCCAGGAGGAATCAGCTATGGTGCAAACATTGGGTATGGTGCGTGGCGAGGGACATCCCTGGGTGTGACCACCGCCTATGATTTCGGCGTGAAAGATCACAGTGCGGCGTCCATCGACTGGAACGGCAATCACAAGTTGGATGCCCTCGACAAGGACGTCGCACGAGCTACTGGTGTCTTCTGGTCGGCCGACGAAGACGGATTTCGCATGACCATGGACGACATCATGAATGGAGACGGTACCGGACAGACAATCCTGTTTGCAGAAACGATGAATCTGCCGCTGATGCACCTCACCGGTAGCGCGAAGAACGGTCTGAACCCCCAAGCGTTAGATGCGGGAATTGGGCTCGGCTATGAAGCATTGGGACTCAAGACGACTCCGAAGCCCAGCCTGCATCTGGACCGAGCAGCCAAAGCAGCGCCCGAATACAAAAAATACTTTGCTCCCAATACGAACCACGGCACTGCTGCCGGCAAGTGGCCGGCGGCCTCATCCGGACATGTGGGAGGTGTTAACGTCGTCTATGCGGACGGGCATGTGGGATTCGTTAATACCGACGTGGCCTGGTCAGTTTGGGCGTCGCTGCATACGCCCGATGGAATGCGGCGCGGAGAGGCGAAGATTTCGGAGTCGGCCTTTTAATGATTGATAAACAGATGACAGAATCGGCCGGTGCATGTTTGAATCTCGTGGTGCTCAATTCGGCAAACTTGGGTGCTGCAGTGGCGTTTTATAAAGCTCTGGGATTAACTCTGGTGAGCGAACGCCACGGCAACGGACCGGAACACTTTGCGGCCGTCTCCGATGGGGGCTTGGTATTCGAACTCTATCCCGCGAGCGATACTCGTCCCGTGTCGAAGATCCGGCTGGGATTTTCCGTCGCTTCGATTGATCGCCTTCTCAAGTCGATTGAGGAAATCAGTGGCGAAGTCGCTGTGCCTCCGAAAAGTGGTCAGTGGGGATTACGTGCGACACTCGTCGACCCCGACGGAAACAAAGTCGATATAGCCCAGCGAGATTCCACTCGAGCGGATTGAGAGCCTCACTCCGCCGGCTCATCCTTGGGTTCCGGCGCTTGGGGTTTCTTTTTCTTTCCAAAGGTTTCCTTCACCGTCTCCTTGATGCCATCAACGGTCCCTTTCACGAGGCCTTTCGCGGTACTGGCCGCGACTTCACCCGCGTTCTTTTTGATGCCTTCCCCGACGCCTTTCAGATTGACGGCGAGGCCTTGTCGTTGAATGTCATCCCGCGTGTGAAATTGGCGGTCCGGGCCAGCCGACCGCACCTGGATGGTCTCGGCCATTCCACCCTGTGCGTAACTGACTTGAATCGGTATCCCCCACGGATCGTTCTCTTTGATCTCGCCGTCTTTAACTCGAACATAGACTCCGGTTTTGGTCGTTCTCTGATCGAGATCCGCAACAATCCGGCCGACTTGAGCTTCCGCCTGCTCAATCTTTGCTAAGTCACGACACCCAGCGAGAAGCGTTGCTGAGACGACCGTCAAAAAGATCGAGTTCAATCTGGCAAAAGTTCTTATATGTGCCATCTTTGGTAATCCTGCTATGTGTCCTTAAGCCATCGTTTCGATCTGGCTCAGGATGTTATTCGCCGACATGACGTATTAATTCTGGTTCGTCTAATCTACGTCAAGGATTGGTTTATGATACTAACGCATTAACCGACCCGCTTCAGCAATGAAATTGCGGGTGGGACGGGGAGGAAACGACGACTACAGTGTGCTATCGCAGCAACAAGTTGTCACGCACCTCGAGCGGAGTATCGCTCATCTCAAGCAATTTGTCCGTCGCACCACTCAGAATATTCCCGGTGATAAGATTGTTCCGACTTTTGCCGACGACGCGGATGGCATGCCGCATTGACGGCTTATCTCGCCGATCGACGATGGTGTTATTGGAGACCCGGCAGCGGACGCAATCCTCTAGTTCGAGACCTCGATGCAAAGGGTCGAGGATCTGACAGTCGGAGATCCCACAGTCACTGCAGCGAACAAACGTGATCGCCCCGCCCTGTTCAGCCGCACCCGCACACAATCGTTGCGTAGACAGGCTGCTCAACACGACGTTGTCACAGTCTTCAAATCGCAGTCCGTCCTTGGTTGGCTCGGTGTCCAGTCCGCGCCAGACGAAGGCATTCGCACTGACCACGATCCCGGCGCAATGGTCGGCGAAGATGGACAGATCGGTCGAGTCGTAAATGGTGTTGCCAGTGATGGTGACTCGCGAGACATGGCGGAGTTCGACCGCTCGCCATTGACTGCCCAACACATTTCCGGTGATGTTGATGAGATGAGCCGTGTCCGCCTTTTGACTCGGCGGCGTGTCGGCCTTTTGAGGCCGCTCAACTGGTGCTCCGATGATCCGAATGTTTGCACCGCCAGTTTGCACTGTGGCTTGGATCGTGTTGCCGCTGATCGTCACCTCGCTTGTGATGCCGTCGGTGGCATCAAACCAGATTTCAGAACCACCGGTATGTGCCGCGAGCGTCGCCGCATCGGGCGGATTCTTCGTCGTACCGGCAGTGATGTTGTTGTATTCGATGTCGTTCCCGACGATCTGCAGGTTATGGACATCTCCTCCGAGAGACTTGATCCCGGCGACTTTATTCCAACTGATATGGCAGCCGTGGACGATGATCTGGTGCAGATTGCAGCGGTCGAAGAACAGGCCGATCTCGTGGTTATCGTACAAGTGCGAATCAGCCAGCACAAAATCGCGATTGCGTTCCACCAGATGCACGCCAATGCGGCAGCGTCGCACGAGGACCTGCGAGATCACGCACTTTGTCGTCTTCCGTAATTCGATGCCGATCGAGTCCGGATGCTCGCCGACAATTTCGATACCGCTGATCGTCGGAAAGCGTTCTTTCTCCCACGTGTGAGGTTGCACGCTGCTCGGCACTGCGGAGCCTTGATGATCGCCAATCACGCGAATCGCCGGCCCGGGCCCCGCCATCACAATGCGTGAGGTGCCACCCTCGCCCCGCACGGCTCCATATCCCTGTTTGGTCAGATCGAGCACCAGCGGCTTCGTGATGCGATACGTCCCCTTGTTCAGACGCAGCACGCCATTGCCAGCTTCGAGCGTATGTTGCAACGCCTCACCGTCATCCGCGACGCCATCTCCGACCGCTCCAAACCCGTTCACGTTGGACATCTCGTAGTGCTCCTTAAACCCTGCGAATGGCTCAGCCGAGTGCGTTGTCTCAGAGTCGTAATCAGGAACTGCATGATACCGTTATTGGACGTGCGGCGTGCATAAACCGAGGACGGGCGTAGCTCCCATCAGGAAATAACGTCTTTAACGCGCTCCGCCGATCGGGACTGCACTCGGCGTGCTGCCAGTGCAATAATTGATATAGGCAGCACCAAGAGTTACTGATATATCCACCGAGATGCCCTCATTTGCTGGAGTACTCCCATGCTGCGATTGACCCGCCGTGATCTGTTGGCTCTGTCCTGTGCCGCTTCGCTGGAGCTGCTTCCCTCGTACGCGGCAGCTCAGCAACAACGTCCTCGACTGAAAGCCGATCCTGAACGCAAGATCGACACGAAGATCGCGGTCGAACTGCTGACTGGTGAAGGTGGAGTGGGCCTTGATGCTCAGGAATGGGCCGAGATCTTTCAAGAGATGGGGGTCTCATTCAGCGTCCGCCGCTCACTGCTGAACGACAAGCCCGAGACTACCGAGACGACATCTGGAGTCAGTCTGCGTGACGTCGTCGTTATCGGACGCCTCGAAGCTGACGGCTCGATCACATTCGCCGACCGCCGCTTCACGTCCGCGAATGTCGCCAAGATTAAGGAGTGGATTGACGGCCTGAAAGCGTACGGTGCCCAGGGCTCACCCAAAGGCCAACCGATGTGGGGGTTGTCGAAGACTCAGTTCGACCCGTTGTTTCAAGCCTTAACGCCAGTCATCAAGAACGATACCCAGGGGGCGGCCCTGAATAAGGCTCTCGACCAGTTCACCGTCCGCCGCACCTATCCGCTGCGATTCACAGCAGATGCCACCCAGCATTTGGAAGAGGGATCGGTGCCAGCAGCCACAGAGCGGAATTTCGAGGGGATGAGTGAAGGTTCGGCCCTGGCTGCCCTGTTGAACGAATTCGGACTGGGCTTCCATCCCCAGCGGACTCCACAAAGCAAGCTGGAACTGGCGATCATCAAGCTGACTCCCAAGGCCAACGTCTGGCCGGTCGGCTGGCCGCTGTCAGACGAACCTCCCAAGGTCGCCCCCAATCTCTTCAAGACAGGCGAAGTGGAACTCGACAACGAGCCGATGCTCGACGTGTTGGCCGCAGTGGGCGATTTGATTCGCATGCCGGTAATCATCGACGAATACGGCCTCAAAGTGAGCGGCATCGACCTGCGAACGAAGAAGGTTTCGCACAAGAAGAAGCGCACCGTCTGGAGTGCCGCCCTGAAACACGTCTGTTTCCAGGTCCGCTGCAAATGGGAACTCCGAGTCGACGAAGGGGGCCACCCCCTGCTGTGGGTGATGTCCGACATCCCACTGAAAGACCCCAAAGATTCAAAGTAAGCGTGCAAGAGCACAATTCATTTTCCCACTACGCTGTCAATTTAAGTTAAAGGACAGGCATATCTATTGACGCAACGAGACGGATTCGCGAAGATATCATCACTAGATCGCGACGAAGTTGTCCCGGTTCCAGTTTGGAAGAGGTCCCAGCATGACAACCGCACGGAAATTTCTCGTGGATCCGAAAGTGACTCCGTTTTACCACTGCATTTCGCGGTGCGTCCGGAAGGCGTTGCTGTGTGGTGATACTCATTCGCATCGCAAGGAGTGGATTGAGACACGACTCCAGGAGCTCGCCGGGATTTTCGCGATTG
>JAKFVC010000028.1:9186-42888 GCA_021732415.1 Planctomycetaceae bacterium | reverse complement strand
AAGGGGTCGAAGAAGTTCGAAGGGATCAAAGAAGTCGAAGGGATCAAAGAAGTCGAAGGGATCAAAGAAGTCGAAGGGGTCAAAGAAGTCGAAGGGGTCAAAGAAGTTCGAAGGGATCAAAGAAGTTCGAAGGGATCAAAGAAGTCGGCCCTTGAAAATGCACGCCTTCCAGAACCGCTGAGTTCCGGTATGACCGCTAACCTCCGACCGATTCGCGGTAGCTTGAAGTCGCCTCGGCGGGTATCTTAAACAGAACGAATCAAAAACTACCAAGGTGAAACCTGATTGACCTCATTGAAAATGTCCCTGACGAGGCCGCGCGAGATGACATTACGGTTTGCATGCGGAGTTCTATGCGGGTTCTGGCTGCCTTTACTGAGCGTGATGACGGCTGCCGCGGCTGAGCCCCCGGTGAATTTCGGGCGCGACATCCAGCCGATCCTGTCGGAGAACTGCTTTCACTGTCACGGACCCGATGCCAAACATCGCGAGGCGGACCTGCGACTCGATTCCTTCGCTGGAGCAACTGCTACGGGGGCCGTGAAGCCGGGCAAGAGTGCGGAGAGCGAACTCATCCTGCGCATTTTGAGCGCTGATCCCGGCGAGGTCATGCCGCCGCCCAAGTCGAACCTCAAGCTGACTGATGTGCAAAAACAGTTGCTGAAGCGGTGGATCGATGAGGGTGGGCAATACACGAAACACTGGTCCTTCATTGCCCCCGTGCGGCCTGCCGTACCGATGGTTCCGGCGACGGCTCGGATTCAGAATCCGATAGATGCCTTCATCGTAGCGCGATTGGCGACTGAAAACCTGTCGCAGGCGGCCGAAGCGGACCGCGTCAAGCTGTTGCGCCGCGTGACGCTCGACCTGACCGGTTTGCCCCCGACGCCTGAGGAACTCGACGCGTTTCTCGCGGATACGTCGGCAGACTCATACGAAAAGGCGGTCGACCGGTTGTTGGAATCACGACGTTATGGCGAACGGATGGTCTGGGAGTGGCTCGATGCTGCACGCTATGCCGATACCAACGGCTATCAGGGCGATCCCACGCGAGCGATGTGGTATTGGCGAGACTGGGCCATTGAAGCTTTCAACAAGAACATGCCCTTCGATCAGTTTACGATCGAGCAACTCGCGGGGGACTTGCTGCCGAACCCGACGCGGGAGCAACTGATTGCGACCGGCTTTCATCGTAACCACATGATCAACGGCGAGGGGGGCCGTATCGCCGAGGAATCGCGCGTCGAATACGTGCAGGACCGCGTCGAAACGACTGGCACCGTCTGGATGGGATTGACGCTGACGTGCTGCCGCTGCCACGATCACAAGTACGATCCCTTCTCGCAGAAGGAATACTATCAACTCGCCGCGTACTTCAATTCGATCGACGAAAGTGGAGCGAACGACGCCGGCGGCCTGGCCAATCCGCTGTTGAGCTTCGCGTTGCCAGAACAGCAGAAGAAACTTGACGAACTGCGCGTCGTCGAAACTGACGCCAACAAAACCCGCGATGAGCTCGATAAAAAAGTGCGAGCGGCTCAGGCCACTTGGGAACAGGAATTCTCTCAGCTTCTCGCGAAATCGGGCGGCCCGGAATGGACCGTATTGTCCGTAGTCGACACCAAGTCCGAGACCGGCGCGACTCTCAAGGTGTTAGAAGATGGCAGCCTGTTAGCGAGCGGTACGAATCCGTCGCAGGACAGTTTTGCCATCACCTTCAAATCGTCGCTGGCCAGCTTCACGGGCATTCGACTGGAAGCTTTGCCAGATGATTCGCTCGTCAACAAGGGACCGGGTCGAGCGGACAACGGCAATTTCGTGCTCTCAGAGCTGAAACTGCAATTGAACGGACAACCCCTTGAACTCGCGGCAATCCGAGCCGACTTCGAACAAGGCAGCTTTCCCTTGAGTGCCACACTTGATGGCAAACCCGAGACCGGTTGGGCCGTCGCGTCAGAATTCGGCCGGCCGCATACGGGTCTCTACGAAGTTCGGTCGGCACCGGCTGCGGCGGGAGATGGAAAGATCCTCTGTCGTCTCGAGTTCCGCTCTCCACATGTCAGTCATGTTCTGGGCCGGTTCCGCCTGTCGGTCACGAATGCTCCGACCGCCACTTTCCGCAGTATCCCGGACAAGGTTCGCGAAGCCCTTGCTGTCGCCTCCGATAAACGCGATGACGCACAACGCAAGGAAATCAGCGAGTACTATGTCAACAATGAGCCGTCATTAGTCGCAGCCAAGAAGGTGGCCGAGGACGCCCGCAAGAATCGCGATGGCTTCGAACGATCACTGCCGCGCACGATGGTCATGCGAGAACGGGCTCAGCCGCGCGAGACGTTTATCCTCGTCAAAGGTGCCTATAACGTCCCCAGCGATAAGGTCGAGCATGGTGTGTTGACTGAGATTCTGCCCATCCCCGCAGATGCCCCGAAGAGCCGACTCGCGCTCGCTCAGTGGCTGGTTTCACCCACTCATCCGCTGACCGCGCGCGTCACCGTCAATCGCTTCTGGCAACAGTTCTTCGGCACGGGGCTGGTGAAGAGCACGGAAGACTTCGGCATCCAGGGAGACCGCCCCAGCCATCCAGAACTCTTAGACTGGCTGGCCGTCGAGTTCCGTGAAAGTGGCTGGAACGTCAAGCGACTGGTAAAGCTGATCGTCACCAGTGCCGCCTATCGTCAGTCATCAAAAATCGCACCGGGTATGGCCGAACGAGATCCCGAAAATCGCTTGCTCGCCCGCGGCCCGCGGTTCCGTTTGCCGAGCTGGATGATTCGTGACCAGGCACTGGCCGTGAGCGGTCTGTTGATTGATCGCTCGGGTGGAGCACCGGTCAAAGGCTATCAGCCTTCCGGAGTGTGGGAAGACGCGACCTTCGGCAGAATTCAGTACGCTCAGGATCATGGCGAAGCATTGTATCGCCGCAGTCTCTATACCTTCTGGCGACGTATTGCGGCTCCCACGGTCTTCTTCGACATCGCCAATCGACAGAATTGCTCGGTGAAGAATGATCGAACAAATACCCCGCTGCATGCCCTCGTCACGCTGAATGATGTGACCTACATCGAAGCGGCCCGCGGGCTGGCTCAGCGAACATTGCTGTCATCCGCATCGAAAGATGAACCATCCCGAATCAGCGAGATGTTCCGCCGTTGCACGTGCCGCCAGCCCACCGCAAAAGAGGCGGATCGACTAGGAAAACGTCTCGCAGTATTACGCACGACATACGGACAAAACACCGATGCCACGCAGAAGTTATTAGCAGTGGGAGAATCCAAGCCGGATCCACAGCTCAACCCCGCCGAGTTAGCGGCCTGGACTGGCTTGGCCAATCTGATGCTGAATTTGGACGAAGCGATTACGAAAGAGTAAGTACGAATTAAGAAGAGTTTTTTAGCCACGGATTCACACAGATTAAACACGGATTGGGTCATCGTATTCGGGACTCTAATTTCCAACGAGGCCCGATGATCTAAGTCTCGATTTGAGTACCGGACAGACAGACTTTCAGGCTGACTTTATCCGTGTTTAATCTGTGTCAATCCGTGGCAAAAAAACTCCTAAATGAATTGATTAGAACTCCATAACGTATCAAATCTCGCCCAACAGGCTCGTCATGCAACCGAATGCCATACCGCCCGACTTCCTGAATCACGCCGCTCAGATGACGCGTCGGCAGTTGTTTGCCGGTTCTGCTATGGGACTGGGTTCAGCAGCGCTCGCGTCAATGATGGCACCCGATCTGAATGGTGCGGAACCGCAACAGCGATTCGGTGGCTTGCCAGCCTTGCCGCATCATGCCCCCAAGGCCAAGCATGTCATTTATCTGTTGATGAATGGGGCACCGCCGCATGTCGATATGTTCGACTATAAGCCAGAACTCGAGAAATGGCGCGGGCAGGAAATTCCCGAAAGCGTGCATCAGAATCAGCGCGTTTCGACGATGACGCAGGGGGCAAAAAAGCTCGCGTTTCCGGCATTCACCGGATTTAAACAGTATGGCAAGTCGGGAGCCTGGGCTTGTGATTTCCTGCCGCACACGGCCTCGATCGTGGACGACTTGTGTTTCATCAAATCGATGCACACGAATGCCGTCAATCATGCACCTGGTATTACGTTCTTTCTGACCGGATCGGAAATGCCCGGGCGGCCGAGCATGGGGGCCTGGATGACATATGGCCTGGGCTCCGAGACCCAGGACCTGCCGGGCTTTGTCGTGATGACGTCGCGCGATAAAGAGGCCACGTGCGGGCAAATCTTTTATGACTTCTACTGGAGCAGCGGCTTTCTGCCCTCCAAGTTTCAGGGGGTTAAGTTTCGTGGTGCGGGCGATCCGGTCCTGTATTTATCCAATCCTGACGGCATGAGTCGCGAGGTGCGACGTGGACTGCTAGATGACTTGGCCGAGTTCAACGCGGAGCACTTTGCCGAATTCGGCGACCCGGAAATCAACACGCGGATCGCTCAATATGAGATGGCCTATCGCATGCAGGCCAGCGTCCCGGATCTGACCGATTTCTCGACAGAGACGAAGGCTGGGCTGGAGATGTATGGGCCTGATGTGGAGCGGCAAGGGTCGTTCGCGCACAACTGTTTGATGGCTCGGCGGCTGGTTGAACGAGGCGTGCGGTTCGTTCAATTATTCCACGCCGGCTGGGACCATCACCGCAACCTGTCGACGCAGTTTGAGATTCAATGTCGCGATACCGATCAACCGGCTGCCGCACTGGTGAAGGATCTCAAACAGCGCGGGCTGTTGGAGGATACGCTGGTCGTTTGGGGCGGCGAGTTCGGTCGTACGCCATTCATCCAGGGCAATATCAACGAACGCACGCAATGGGGTCGCGATCATCATCCGTATGCCTTTACCACATGGATGGCGGGTGGTGGCATCAAGCCCGGAATCACCTATGGCAAGAGCGACGATTTTGGTTTCAATGCGGTGGAAAACCGAGTCGATGTGCACAATTTCCAGGCAACGATTCTGAATCAATTAGGCATCGACCACGAACGACTGACGTTCAAGTTTCAAGGCCGGCAATATCGTTTGACCGATGTGCATGGCAAGGTGATTAAAGATATCCTGGCGTAGTCGCCCTCAATTTGGACTGCGGTGATTCACTACCGGAGTCCAAATTTAATGCCCCGACTCTGAAGAGTCGGGCTGCGCTTCTTCCCGATCGACCGATTGGCTGGAATTGACCATTAACCAGCCGAGCGCCCCGAGTACCAGAATGCCGGCATAGATATAAAAGATCGAATCCCATTGGGCGCGGCCTTCGTGGCCGTGCGATTTCATGTAGTCCGCATAACGCCCCACAAACAGCTGGGATGAGATGGCTCCCAGACCGCCGAGAGAATTCATCAATCCGAATAACGCGCCAATGTGACGTCCGCTCAGATCGGTGACCGCGCCCCACCAGGCAGGTAGTGTCGACATCGTGAACAACACTGAGCCGGCCGTCCAGATGGAGGCCCAGTACGGTGAATCACAGTGCCGTCCCGCCACCAGGCAGACGGCCGCCAATGCCAGCACCGAACTCGAATAGAGCCTCCGGCACAGGTGCCGATTGCTGAATTTGCGAACGAGCTTATCGATAATAAACCCGCCGCGGATGCAGCCTATGGCCCCCCCCAACAGGACGATAAACGCCATGCGTCCCGCAAGGGATTCGGAGACCTGGCGACCTTCCTTCAAGTAGGTGGGATACCAGGTAAAGTAGAAGTACGAATTGAAGGCTGTACACATCAAGATGCATCCCATCAGCCAGATTTGCGGACTGCTGAGGACGATGGCCCAAGGGATCGGTGGATGTGCTGCCCCCTGGTGAGACGACGTCCCCGCGGCAATCAGTTGCCGTTCGGAAGTGTTGGTTGCGGCATGTGTCTGGGGATCATCGCGATACCACCAATAAAAGGCCGCGGCCCAGACGACGCCGGGTATGCTGAAGAGCACGAACGTCCAACGCCAGCCAATACGTTGGATCAGTTCCGAAGTCAGCAGCGGCGCGATGGCACCACCGATCAGCGAGACAGAATTCACGAGCCCCTGCGCCATGCCTCGGCGTTCGGTCGGGAACCATCGCGACAGGATCCGCGCCGTATTGGGGAACGCTCCGGCTTCCCCCATTCCAAACAAGAACCGAATGACGATCAGTGACATCAGGCCCGTCGCCGCGCCAGTCAGGGCGGTGAAAAAAGACCAACCTACGACAATGCGGGCCAGCACACCGCGGGAGCCGTATTTATCACCCCACCAGCCGATCGGGACTTCGAAGAGTGCGTAGGCTAGAGTAAATGCCGCCGCGACATAACCGAATTCGGTTTTCGTCAGGTTCAGGTCCCGCATGATGGCGGTGGCTGCCTGACCGATGCAGATACGATCCAGATAGAGCACGAAGGCCAGTGAGCACATAAACGCCAGAACGGTGTACCGGGCGTTACTCGGTCGTTCGCCAGGAAAATCGGGGGATTGGCTCACCAGTTGCACCTCGCGTGGTTTTGGTGTCAGGTTTGACGTAGCGACTATATACTGAAAGCCGACCGCTCGCTATGGAATGACGCTCCGATTGTCGACAATCCACTACAAGGGCTATCCCTCAATGCAGATCACGCATCTCGAAACGACCGCCGTCCGGATCCCGCTGAAACCCGCCCGTCATATGGTGACGTCGCTCGGTTGGCATATTGAATCCAAATACATCCTGGTGCGTATCGGAACGGACGCCGGGATCGAAGGAGTCGGGGAAGCAACTGTCATGCCGCTGTGGAGTGGTGAGACGGTCTGGGGAGCCAAGGCGATTCTCGATAATACCTTCGGCCCCGCGATCATGGGGGCCGACCCGACCAACATCGAAGACATCAACCGGCGCATGGACCGGACCTCGCGGCACAACTGGTTTTCGAAGGCGGCCATTGAGATGGCCTGCTGGGATATCGCCGGGAAGGCCGCCAACAAACCGGTCTATGAACTGCTGGGAGGCGCCGTGCGGCCGTTGACGGTCGAGTGTCGCTTCTCGATGGGCGCTTATGCTCCGGATCATGCGCGGGCACGGGCTCTCGAACTCGTCAGCGAAGGGTTTCAAACGATCAAGGTGAAAGTGGGTGGCCCGGCTGCGGCCGATATTGAACGAGTGCGAACGGTCCGCGAGGCAATTGGTCCGCATCGTAAGTTGACGATCGATGCCAATTGCGGCTGGGATGTCGACACGGCCATACATTGCGTCAACGAACTCGCCGACTGCAATATCTCGCTCAACGAACAGCCCACGCCCGACGGCGACTATCACGGGCTGGCCCGCGTGCGACGAGAAACGAAGCCCCCCGTGATGGCCGATGATATGTGCTTCGACATGCATCACGCGCGGGAACTAGTGCTAAATAATGCGTGCGACTTGATCAGCATTTATCCCGGCAAGAACGGCGGCATCAGCAAGTCGAAAGCGATTGTTGACTTCGCAGCTCAGCACGGAGTGGGTTGCAGCATCGGATCCAACCTGGAATGGGACATCGGCACTGCGGCGATGGCCCACGTCGTGGTGGCGTGCCCCAATATGCAGGTAGAGAAATTCCCCGGAGACATGTTGGGCCCGGAATATCACGCGGCTCGTATCGTCACCAATCCGATCGCGATCGATGGGCCTCGAGTTACGATCACCGATCGCCCGGGATTGGGCGTGGATGTGGATTGGGCGGTCGTTCGCGAGCATGCGATGTAATCGCCTGCTTGTAGCCCGACTCTCTGAGTCGGGTATTCTTCGTAAAACGCACCCGACTCAGAGAGTCGGGCTACGACATTCGGCGAGTCCATCATGATCTTCGACGTTCATAGTCACGCCTGGAAGTATCCACTCCACTTCAGCGACGACTTCCGCCAGCAAGCGCGTGGAGCAAAAGCCGGCACCGAACTCGACCTGACTGTCCATTATGACGAATACCGCAAATCGGCGCCCGACGATACCGTTACCGTCGTGTTTGGTGGGAAGGCTCGACTGAGTGGCCTGTGGGTGGATGACCGGTACGTCGCTGATTACGTCGCGGCACATCCTGACACCTTGATCGGCTTTCTGTCGGTCGATCCCACTCAACCCGGCTGGCAGGATGAACTGGTACAAGGACATCGCGAGTACGGCTTACGTGGCATCAAGCTGCTGCCGATGTATGCGGGCTTTCATCCGCAAGATGCCGAACTGGATTACCTGTGGGAGTACGCCACGCGTCACCAATTGCCCGTCTTGCTGCACACGGGAACGACCTTCGTTGCGCAGGCCCCGCTGGAGTGCACGTTGCCGCGACATCTCGATCCGGTAGCAACGCGGTTTCCCGAAGTGCGGATCATCATGGCTCATTTGGGACATCCTTATGAGGGGGAAGCCATCGTCGTCGCGCGGAAGCATCGCAATGTTTACTGCGATTTGAGCGCGCTGCATTACCGTCCATTTCAATGCTATCACAGCCTGATGCTGGTTCAGGAATATGGCGTGTGGGATAAGGTCCTGTTCGGAACCGATTACCCGTTCACGACCGTCAATGCGACCGTTGCGGGCTTGAGAAAACTGAACGAGATGCTCGAGGGGAGCGCTCTACCGCGGCTGAATCGCGATGCCATCGAGCGGTTGATTTACCGCGACAGCCGCGAACTGCTGAATCTACTGTAGCAGAACTCGCCAAGAGTTCTGGCAGCGTTAAGGACACGCCCCCGAAGTCTTGGCGACTTCGGCTACAGCGATTGCCAGAACGGATTCGTCAGACGCTGCAACACGACTTGGCGCCAGGCCATATGAGCTTGAACCAAGGCCCAGTCGTAACTGCGATGAGGCTGGCTGGTCGTGAGAAACTGAACTTGTTGATCAATCGGGCGGGCCCAGCCATCATCGGCGACTGCCAGCAAGGCGGACGACTGCGGATCCTGCATGCCGCCCGCGATGTCCTGCATGATCCAGGTAACGGCACCACAGAACACGACGCACATCACCAGCACAGTTTGCGAACGGTTCTTCCCCTGCGCCTGCACTTGAGCCGAACTGGCCGTGCGGATGATCTTGGCTCGCAGGTCGTCGTTGGGGACCGGCCACTCTTCATGGCTCCGCAGCCATTCTTCCGTGCGTGACATCGCATTGCGACTGGGGCTAGCCATGAGCAGACTCCTCGCGAGCCAGGGGCTCCAGGATACGAGTCAACTTCTCAATGGCGTAGCGATACCGGCTGGCCACCGTGTTCTGGGATTCCCCCAAGACGACGGCGATCTCGGCAAACGTCATCGCTTCCCAAATCTTCAAGACAACAACCTCGGCTTGTTCGGCGGGCAATCGCTGCAAGGCGGCGCGGACACACGCGGCATTCTCTTCCCGTTCCAAGCCCGGCTCATCGACCGACCAGACGAGGTTTGATTCCGTTGCGGCAGTTACTACGGGGCGACGCTGGATCACCTTCAACGTTTCGTTGCGGACGATCTTCAGAAAGTAGGCCCAGGGAAATTCCGACTTGGCGAGCTGATCGGGATACTGCGAGACCCGACACATGGCCGCCTGCAGAGCGTCTTCGGCATCCGACGTATTGCGAGTCAGCGTCTTCGAGTAGCGGATCAAACGCTCGGCGGTCAAGTCGTACAGCTTCCCCAAAGCCACAAGATTTCCGCGCCCCAACTGCAGGGCGTAGATGGCCACCTGTTTCGCCAGAGTCGTCTCAGGGACTGGCATGACGCAAGACTTCGAGTTTTTCAACCGGGTTCTAGACACTGCGGCGTGCGAATCACGCTGCAAACTCTGCCCCTATTGAATCGCGAGTTCCCTCTATTTGTCTATGTAAATAGATCTAGAACGCAGATTTCGGGGATTTTTCCGTTTCGGTCTCATGTTGCGGCAGGACCCTCAAATCCTCTGGGCAAGAGTCGCAAGTTATTATTTATCAGTGCGTTGCGGATTCTCTCAACAAGCCTGTCGCCCGATTCGGCGTGACCGGGTGTCGCGTTCCGGCAACGTGTCGAGGAATCTCATCTTCGTGTTGCCGTTTTGAATGCTACATTTCCGGTAAGGTCTCAGAATGCGCAGGCTGGCATCCCAAAATCTCAACGAAGGAAATTGAACGTGACGAAGTATCTGGTCACCGGTGGCGCTGGATTTATTGGATCGCACATTGCCGAACGACTGGTGGCACAGGGCGAAACTGTCCGCGTGCTGGATAATCTCAGCACTGGTTCGCTCGACAATCTGGTCCATTTGGGTGACCGCGTCGAGTTCGTCCAAGGAGATTTGCAGGATGCAGAGCGGGTGGCCCGAGCCGTCGACGGCATTGAAGTCGTCTTCCATCAGGGAGCTCTGGCCTCGGTTCCGCGTAGTATCGCTCATCCGCTGGACACACATCACGCCTGCGTGACGGGAACTGTCACGTTGTTGGATGCCTGTCGCCAGGCCGGCGTCCGACGCGTGGTCTATGCCGCGTCGAGCAGCGCCTATGGCAACTCACCGATCATGCCCAAGACAGAGACCCAACTGCCGGCTCCGTTGTCGCCCTACGCCGCGGCCAAGCTGGCAGGCGAACTGTATCTGGAAGCGTTTGCTGCCTGCTACAGCCTGGAGACGGTCCGCATTCGTTACTTCAATGTGTTCGGACCGCGCCAAGATCCGAACAGCCCGTACTCGGCGGTGATTCCGCTGTTCATTTCCGCCTTGCTGGCTGACCGTCAGCCGACGATTTACGGAGACGGCGAACAATCCCGCGACTTCACCTACGTGGCCAATGTGGTCTCGGCCAATCTGCTGGCGGCCAATGCGAGCGGCGTGTCGGGGAAGGTTTACAACGTGGCGTGTGGCGGTTCGATCACCCTGCTGGAGTTGCTGAAAGAGATCTGCACGTTCCTCGGAAAACCGTTCGCTCCGAATTTCGGACCCGAGCGTGTTGGGGACGTGAAACATTCGTGGGCCGATATCCATCGGGCTCAGGAAGACCTCGGATACAAGGTTGAAATCGATCTGCGAGAGGGCTTGCGACGGACCGTTGAGTACTACGTCCAGCAGCATCTCAATTCGCAAAAAAAGCTGGAAACGTGCCGAGCCTGACCACAGTTTTAGACGCCAAACCATCTCCCCTCTCCCCGGAGTACCAGGGCGAGGGGAGCTAAGATTTTTTGTAACGAGAGTTGGACCATTTAAAGAAGTTCACTTTACCGCAAACCAATAATGCTTGAGGAGCCCAGCGGCCAACGGACGGCCTGTTAGAGGATCTGTTGCCGTGAGTACGAGAAACCCTGTTACGCCCTCTCCCGCATCCGATTACACCGCGGACACTCTGCCGGTGTTTGGATCGAGCCCCGCCGCCACGGCCTCCAGCCATCCCGATATCTGGTCGGTGGCCATGGGGGCCAAATGGTGGATATTGGGCGGCGCGGGAATCGGGTTGCTCCTGGGTTTTCTCGCCTTGCTCAAGCTGGGCCCGACGTTTGATGCGTCTGCGCGTATCATCGTTGAGAAAAAGATCCCCAAGCAGGCTGCTAACGATGACGATCGCAGTGCCTCCGCCATGGGTGATCGGGCCGAGCACATTCATCTCATCATGAGTCCCAAGGTCGTCGGCCCCGCGATCAAGAAGCATCACCTCGATAAGCTGAAATCGCTGCGTGGCGAAGACGAACCAGATCGGGAAATCATCGATGCACTCAAAGTCCGTCGTATTGGCGGACAGGAAAAATCGACCCTGAATGTCCTTGATCTGACGTTTAACTGGGGCAACGAAAGCGACGCCCGGGAGATTCTGACTGCCATCATCGATTCGTACAACGACTATCTCATATCGACCCGGAAACGTCATGGTGAAGATTCGGTCGATTCGATTCGTGCGGCGGCGGACAGTCTGTGGAAGGATATCAAGACCAAAGAAAAAGAATACCAGGCTTTTCGCCAAGTCGCGCCGCTGATCTGGAAAGCGCCGGCCGGCGCCAACGGTCAGGCGGGAGATACGACCAACGTCTATCAGCAACGAGTCCTGGAATACGAAGCCGAACGACGTAAAAATCGGGCGGAAATCACCGAAGTGAAATCGAAGATCGCAGCCTTGGACGAAGCCATCCAAAAGGGAGAACCGCGGGACAAGCTCGAAATCCTCGCTCGCAAGATGATGCAGTTGGAAGGGGGCGCCGCAGCTGCAGGTCTGGGGGGCGAGAACGGGGGTCAGATCTCCGCCTTACAGTCGACGTTGATTCCTCTGATGATGGAAGAAGCCAAACTGGTGCGTGCCGGATTTGGTCCGCGTTACTACGCATTGATGACTGTTCGACAGAACATTAAAAATGTGAGGGAATTCTACCGCCGGCAGGGAGTCATCCTGCCCGAAGAAACCATTGCCAAGGGGCCCGACGGGGTGCCGGAAGTGATTGCTCCCACCGATGCCATAGCCGTATTCCAATTGTCACTGCGCTATCATCTCCAGCAACTCCAGAATCGCGACATCGAGCTGACCACCGTCTTCGAAGACGCAAATAAAGATGCGAAGAAGTTCGACCATTTCTTGACGACCGATCAACAGTTCAACGACGACATCCGCCGCATGCGGTTGTTGCACGTCGAGGAAACGAATCGCTTGGATCGAGCACGCATGGTGGTCGATGACGAAGGTTATAAGCTGGAACAAATCGCTCCGGTCTTCACGGAGAAATCCAAGAAGCGGATGATTCAATGCCTGGGCCTGGGCGGGGCACTCGGCTTTGCACTGGCGTTTGGATTGTCCTATTTCCTGGCGATGTCGGATAACCGACTGAAGTCAGCCGACGACATGCGGACACAATTGGGGCTGTCGGTTCTGGGGCAGGTCCCCACCTTCACACCCGGCAGTCTGCAGTCCGCCGCTCGGGCCAGACCCGATATGGAGCCGACCCTGTTTTACATTACGCGACCCGGCTCACACGAAGCGGAAGCTTATCGGAGTATCCGTACGGCCCTGTTCTTCCGTTGCCAGAGGGCCGGTCATAAGGTGATTCAGATTACCAGTCCGGAACCTCAGGATGGCAAGACTACCGTGGCGGCGAACCTGGCCCTGGCCATGGCGCATGCTGGGAAAAAGGTGCTGCTGATTGACGCAGATATGCGCTGCCCCAAGGTGCATCAGATGTTCCATCTGCGCCACGAGGTCGGCCTGAGCGATGTGGCGCTGGGAGAAATCCAGTTCGAGAACGCCGTGCAGACCTGCGAGATTGCCGGACTGCATATCCTATCGGCTGGCATGCCCCCCGCGAATCCGGCTGAGCTACTGGGAAACATGGCATTCGAACGAATGGTGAACGAGTTGCGTTCGGAATACGACTACATCATCATCGACACGCCTCCCATGATGGCCGTCAGCGATCCCAGCGTCGTCGCCAGTCGAGTCGACGTGCTGCTGATGGTGGTACGGTTGGGCAAGAACAAGATCACGACAATTCGCAACGGCTGCGAGACGCTGTCCGCATTAGGCGTCAACATCATCGGCACGGTCATCAATGACGTCCCGAACGCCGATACGAAACTGTACGGTGGCGCCTACCACGAGACACCCACCGCGTCTGGTCAGTTAGCACCCACCCCGGTCACGGTATCCCCGGTTACCACTCCGGCGCCGCAGCTGGCTGCGTCATGGATGCGGAAGTAGACGCCCTAGTTCACAAATAAGAATTCATTGCAGTTCAACAACACGCGGCAGGCGTTTGCGAGGCCGAATTGTGTGGCGTGTTGGACTACCGATTGCTGTTCTTGTTCAGTCGGCGGGCGGTTGAGGACCAGTTCGTAGAGACGAGTGACTTGGGCGGGCAGGCCCGTTGCTTCGCGCGTCAGGCGGTCGGCGAGATGCTCGGATTGTCTCACCATCAGGCGGTTGTTGAGTGTGGCAAGAGCTTGCAGCGCGGTGATTGACGTGTTGCGGATGGGCGTCAGTTGCGACGCGTCGGCACAGTCGAGAGCTTCCATGAATGGGTCGGGGATCGTGCGGAAGATGAAGCGATACACGCTCCGCCGATAGTTGTCCGGATGGTCGACATCATAGCCGAGATAGTCAACCATCGGCGTAACATGGATTCCGGGTGATTGAATGAACTGCTTGACCGATGGGCCTCCCATTTTCGGGTCGAGCTTCCCCGTGACCTGTAACACTGCGTCACGCACCGATTCCGCATCCAAACGCGTGCGGGGCATTCTCCACAAGTACCGGGCGTCGACGTCGAGTGCCGCGTAGGCTGGTTGAGAATGGGACGACTGGCGATAGGTGGCACTCGTGACGAGCAGCCGGTCCAGTTCCTTGAATGAACCACCTTGATCACGGAAGGTGACGGCCAGCCAATCGAGCAACTCAGGATGCGTGGGGAGAGATCCCATCCGTCCGAAATCGTTCGGTGTGTCGACCAGGCCGCGGCCGAAGTGCTGTTGCCAGATGCGATTGACGATCGATCGCCAGGTGAGGACGTTCTCCGGATCGGCAAGCCACTTGGCCAACGCCATGCGGCGCGGTTGTTCGCGCGTCAGATCGCTGACGGCCAGTTCCCCCGACAGATTCGGGAGACACGACATGGTCCCCGGTGTAACTTCCTTCAGCGGATTGCGGATATCGCCGCGCTTGAGGACCTGGATCATCCGCGGCATTTTTGTCGGGACGAAGCCTCCTTCCGGCCGGATGGAACTCGAGGCTGCATACACAAACTGCTGTGCTGGCAAGGCCGCGCGTTGCTGCTCCAGACGCAGATTGATCACGAAGCCAGTCAGGGTCGCACGTTGCGCGGGGGTGCGTTGAGCCGGATCGACTTTCAGGATATCGCTGATCTGCGAGGGCAACACCTCAGACGTCAACGGAAGGGGCGTCGAGAGGTCCGTCACTGCAATCCGCGGTCGGCCGATCAAGTGGCCTCCGCCGTGGACTTGTTCCAGTCGCACCGTCAGAATGGCGCCCCCTTCGATCGTGATCGGTTCGGCGAATTCCATGACGGCGAGGTGTGACTTGCTAACCTCGGGATAGATGCCCCAGGCGGTTCCCGGGTTGCCGTCGAGAGCCATCTCAATCGACCAGCCCTGTTGATTGAAGTCGGCACGTGGGCGAACCAGTTTCACGGGCTTGGTCGCGGTGGGATTATTACGCGGTGCCGCGGTAACGGTCACTTCACTGAGGTGCAGATTCCCGTTGTCCTGGCGACCAGGACCCTTGTGGGCCAGACTGTCATCGAGCAACAGCTCCAGACGTAGCCCCGTCACGCGGGGCAGATCGACGGGAGAAGTGAGTACGTAGACGTCTTTCTCCGGACGGGAGCCCGATGCCAGATAGGATCCGTCAGGCTGTTTCGTCAGAGTAGAGCCCTGCTCGGATTTCATCGACTCCGGGCTGAGGATCGTCCACGGGGAAATCGCGGACTTGATCCGTGCCTCCCACGCAGTCACTGCGGCTTGTTGCTCCGTGGTGAAGAGGCTCGGATCGAGCTTCTCGATCTGCATCGGCAAGGCCGCAACTTGGGCCTGTAGAGACTGCCGCTGCCTGGCGGCCGCGGGATCTGGGTCGAAAGGACGCTCGCCCTTGTCGACCCCTGCGAACACCGCCTGTAGACGGTAGTACTCTTCCTGGGAGATGGGATCAAACTTGTGCTCGTGGCAACGGGCACAGTGCACGGTCGAACTGACGAACGTCGACATGGCGGTCGTGACCATGTCATCGCGATCGAGGTAACGGGCGATTTGACGATCGAGCGTTCCTTCCTGGATGTCCTTCAAAGAGCTCTCATCCCAAGGCCCCGCCGCCAGCATGCCCATTGCGGGATAGCCATCGGGTTCATCGGGCCACAAGGCATCTCCCGCGATTTGCTCCTGGACGAAGCGGGCATACGGTTTGTCCTGATTGAACGACCGAATCAAGTAGTCACGGTACGGCCAGGAATTTGGCCGCGGACGGTCCTGATCGTGACCGTGCGTTTCTGCATAATGGACCAGATCCATCCAGAAGCGAGCCCGGCGTTCCCCATACTGCGGATTGTCCAGCAGCCGCTCCACAACATGTTCGTACGCGAGAGGATCCTGATCCGCGAGGAATGCATTCATCTCTTCCGGAGTCGGCGGCAGTCCGATCAGATCGAAGTAGATTCGACGCAAGAGGGTCCGCTTATCAGCCACCGGCGCCGGACCGAGTTGACGGGCCGGCCAGGCAGCGGCGACGAATTGATCGACCGGGTTCAATGGCCACGCACGAAACTCAGCGGCAACTTCGGGAATCGCCGGTTTGAGGAGCGGTTTCAGCGACCACCATTGGTCATCCGCAGGGCGTACTAATGGTTTCGCATACGGCACTCCCGCCTTGACCCACACCGTCAGGATTTCAAGCTGTTCGGCGGGAAGCTTCGGTTTCTTAAACGGCATACCCGGTTCGGCGGCATGCGTGACGAGTTCCAGCAATCGACTCTTGGCCGGTTGCTGCAGATCGAGGACCGGACCTGATTCTCCACCTTTGAGAAGTGTTTCTCGCGTCAGCAGACTCAACCCACCACGCGGCGACTGACCGCTATGGCAGCCCACGCACTGGGTCTGCAAGATTTGCCCGGCGGCAGCCGCGACGCGGTCATTAGCTTCATCGGCAAACGCGGACGTCGCTGACAGACCGCTGGCGAGACAGATCACGGAGAGTATCGTCGAGGCAAGAGTCGATCGGTGTATCAAGTGGAGCACCATTTTGATCCGGATCAGGTAGGCATGCAGGGCGTGGGCGGGATTCTCGTAAGCATTTTTTGATGCGTACCTAAAATCGTACCACGACGGCGCGGCCCAAACAATTGCGGTATCCTTGCGGGAAACCATGAAGTTGGGAGGGCGAGGGACCCAGGGGGTACCCCGCCGAGCCTAAAGCGAGCTTTAGCTCGGAGTCCGCCGGAGGCATTTCTCAACAAACGAGGCCTCCGGCGGACGCCGACCTGCGGTCGTCTTAGGCTCGGCGGGAGCCTCGCCCTCCCATCTGCACGCGCGTGAGGACCGTCTAATCGATCTTGTCTTTGAGCAACTTCACCGCGGCCCGGACGTCTCCCGTGCGGAATGAGTTGACGATATCACGGTGTTCCTCGTAAATCTCGAGGGGATTCGGGCAGCGGCGTTGGTTGCGTAGAAAGTGGGACCGGATGCGGCCGACCAGAGTTTCCCAGATCACCAGCAAGTCGGGTTGCTCAGCTCGTTGGACTAGCAGATGGTGGAATTCAATATCGAGTTCCGCGATCTGATGATGGTCTGCTCGTTCGCAAGCATCCTTCATCTTCTCGACGATCTCGTCCCAGGCCTTGAAGTCCGCATCGTTCAACTCGTCGAACACCATCCGCAATGCATAGACTTCAATCGTCCTGCGAATCGGCAGGATCAGACCCCGAATTTCACGGGGAGCTTCCGGGGCGACCATGGCCCCACAGTTGGGACGCGTCACCAGCAGGCCCTGCAGCGAGAGGCGTTGGAGAGCTTCGCGGATCAACCCGCGCCCCACGCCGAAACGCTTGGTCAACTGAGCTTCAGTTAAGCGCGAGCCTTCCGGGATGCGACCCGACAGGATATCTCCGCGTAACGTATAAGCGATCTGACTGGAGCCCACCGGAGTGGAAAGTTCATCGGACATGAAACGCGTCTTAGCTGTTTGTTGTGATTCAAATCGCAGAGACTGTGGCCTGTGCATGGCGACGGTGCGATGACCGGCATCGTTGACCTGCCCAGCGATGTCGACCGCTGTTTTGATAATAGCACTCGGCGGCATTGGTGACAATCACCCAAATGTTGTAGACAATCTGCCGTGTCAAGATCTGACCGTCTGGCGGTTTCCAATACTTTCCCTCGCGGCTGCGATACACTATCGGCTATGACATTTACCGCAGACCAAGTTGCCACGGCCTATCATGAAGCAGGGCATGCTGTTATGGCATTGTTCCTGGGCCGTCCGGTCCAGCGGGTCAGTATCCTGCCGAACCATTTGCGGTTGGGACAATGCGAGATCCAGAAAGGGACCTTTCGGCCCTCCAAGGATGTGCTCGAGACGGAAATCCTGATTCTCCTTGGCGGTCCTGCCGCGGAAGCTCGCGTGACGGGCAAGTTCTGTTTGCAGGGTGCAGCTCAGGATTTGCGAGGGGTTCGTAAACTGGTCCAGCGACGCGCGGTGGGGGAGAAGCAGGTCGAACGGTTGGAGCGTCGCATGCTGGACAAGGCCGATCACATCCTGGGACAGGGTGGGATCTGGTTGGCGATCCAGAAGATCGCGGATGAACTCCTGCGTCACACGACGATCAGCGGCCGCGCCGCGCGCCATCTGTTTGATGAAGCCGCAGTGCATGCGGAGAGTCAGCGGTAGTGTGGGACTAGCAGGTCGCCCTGCAAGAATAACTTAGGTGAGCCCCGTGCCGTGAGGGCGGGGATTGATTTCCTGCAAGCTTGACTCCGAGTCGGGGTACATCCTCGGGGGACCCGACTCTGGAGAGTCGGGCTACAGGCCGCGTCGCGGCCAAATTCCCCGGGCGATGCGTAAGGCGATCGACTCGCGCAGTGCTATTGCTACCGCCAAATAGACGATGCCACCCAACCCGCCAGCCAGCACGCTGACGCCTCGGTATTGCCCGTACAAGACCAACGTTGCAACTCCTAAAGCGGCCAAGGCGGCCACCCCGCATTTTGCTGCCGAATCCCAGACTTCACCTAGTGGGATCATTCCCACTCGTCGGTTGAGCAGCACCCAGTCGAGCAGCGCGATAAGCAGGTAGTAGCACGAGGTGGCCCAGACCAGCCCCCGCAGCCCGTACCGTGTGCCCCACCACAACTTCAAACCGGCTCCGACCACAAACCCCACAATTCGAACCACGGTTGGAGTACGGGAATCTCCCAGAGCGAAGAATGTCTTGCTGAGGATTTCCCCTGCACTGCCGCCAATCAAGACTCCCAGATAGAGCAGCAACAGGTCGGCCACAATCAGCGTATCTGCCGGGGTGAAGCGACCCCGTTCGAACAGATCTCGGATAATCGGGATGGGATACCAGCCCAGTGCCAGACAAAGCGGCAGCAGCAAAAAGACGAGGAACTGCAGGGCGTGTCCGACCTCTGACTTCAAATGTTCCCGGTTGCCGCCGGCCGCATGCACGACCAACACCGGGAACACCACCATTGCCAGGCCGTTGGTGGTTAGCGTTAGAAAGGCGGCAATCAACCGTGAGGCATAGCTCAGCCGTGACACGCTGCCCTCGACGAGTTCAGACGCCAGATAGCGGTCGAGCAGCGGATCGAGCTTGTAGACGGCGGCGCCCAACATCAACGGTAACAGCATCAACCACATTTGCCGTGTCCCGTCATCAATTCGCCAGCGATGCCGTGCGTTGCGACAATACAGAGGTGCCTGCCATACCAGGCTGACAAGAGCCCCACCGACGGTCGACCATGCAATCCCGTGAATCCCCCACGAACTATAGGTCAGCCAACTCGCCACAAACGTGACCAGCGTCCCGAGGAACGGGCCGACCGCCGCGGGGCCGTAGATCTGAGCGGACTGCAAGACGGTTTGAAAGAATGCCGTCACGCTGATGGTCCAAGTCAGCCAGACCATGACGCGAAACAAACTGACGGTCAGTTCGATTTGCGCCGCCGAGTATCCCGGGAACAGCAGGCGAATGATGGGATCGGCGGCCAGGCATCCCGCCAGCGACAGCAGAGCGATACCGGGGATCAGCATCAATCCGGTGGTTCCGGCTAGTTCCCATGCGGCATCGGGTCCGTGTTGTTCTCGACGCTGGATGAAGATTGGCACGAATGCATATTGCAACGTGCCGACAAGGATGGTGGCCACCACCATGGGAATGGCTTGCGCCGCTTGAAAGGCATCCATCTCAATCCCGGCGCCGTACCACTTGGCGAGTGCAAGTTGGTAGGCAAACAGCAGGGCAAACTGCGCGAACATGCTGCCGCTCAGCAGGCTGATGGCTCGGAGGGAACTTCGCGGCCGGGGAGGCGATTCCGGTGGCTGATCGGCAATAGACATAGACAGAGCCACGGGAAAAAAGGCGAGCGTCCGGCGTGAGCCGGATGGTTGTTAGCGACTTGAAACGACCTCTCAGCACTTCCATGAATTGAGAGGAGTATTAGCCACAGAAGGACACAGAAAAGCACAGAATAAGAGCAGAAAAATGAATTCTTCTTTCTGTGCTTTTCTGTGTCCTTCTGTGGCTAACAATTTGAACTTGTTGCGGTTGATATGGTCGGCGGGTCGCTAACAACCATCCGGCTCACGCCGGACGCTCGCCTGGTAATCCTACTCCACCAACTGGCAGGGATGCCCTTCGCGATCGACGAGGGGCAAGACTAATGGTTGATAGATCTGGGTATAGGCGTGAGCCAACCGGTGTTGATCCAGATCGGCCTGCGTTTCCCAACGTTCATTGAGTACGAAGCGCGTGGGATCGGTATTGGAATGATAAACCTCAAACCGCGCACAGCCAGGTTCTTTGAGCGAGTGTTGCCGCTGTTGAACGAGCAACTCGCGAACGCGGCTCACGTCGGCGGGATCTTTCACTTTTAGTAACACGTTTAAGTAGATCATGGCGACAGTTCTCACTTTACGGGCGGCAAAGATGTCCGCCTGGCAATCGTCTTACCAGACGCTTCATTTCCAGGATAGTCAGTGTCTGCAGGACGCGTGAAGGCTCTTGATTGACGGCCCGCAGGATTTCGTCAATGTGTTGGGGTTCCGTGGTTACCGTGTTGAGAATCAGCTTCTCCTGCTCATTGAGCAACAGTTCTCGCGGCTGGTGGATTTCTTCGGTCGGTGAGACTTTCGCCGGGCTCGATAGATGCCCCAAGGACGGCAGAATATCGTCGATATTGCGAACCAGCGTCGCTCCGTCGCGGATCAAATCATGGCAGGCTTCGCTGGCCAGGCTGTCGATTCGCCCCGGAACCGCGAAAACTTCGCGGTTTTGTTCCATCGCATGGCGGGCCGTGTGCAGGGCACCACTGTTGCGAGCCGCTTCGACGACAATCACTCCCAGAGACAACCCGCTGATAATGCGATTGCGCTGGGGGAACATTCCGGGAGTCGGCGCCTGACCGATCGGGGATTCACTGACGACGACACCATGCGACGCGATCTCGCGAGCCAGATCTTCGTGTTCCGGCGGATAGATTTCGACGACCCCAGTCGCCAACACGGCGATAGTCCGGCCACCCGCCTGCAACGCCGCGCGATGTGCCACGCCATCGATTCCTCGAGCCAGCCCGCTGATGATCGTGACACCGGCCCGAGCCAACTGCGAGGCCAGCTTTTCGGCCTGCTGCTGGCCGTACAGCGTGCAACGTCTTGATCCGACGATGGCCACCGCGACTTTATCGCGTGCCGCGAAGTCACCCTTGGCATACAGCACGGGGGGCGGATCGGGGATCGTCGACAACCAGTCGGGATACCCGGCGGCCCCTTGCGACAGCAATTGCACATGCAGTTCGCGGCACTTTGCCAATTCGCGTTCGGCGGCCGGGCTAAGTCGCGCCGCCATGATCGCCGAGGCCAATTTCGGGCCAATCCCCGGTACTTCCTGCAACTGAGTAGCGGTCGCCGACAGCACGGCTGCCGGACTGCCGAAACGTTCCATCAACTGGACCCACGTACGCGGCCCGACTCCATTGACCAAGTGCAGCCGCAACAGGGGCAGCAAATCGGGAGTGGAAGGAGTTTCGGCCATGAATCATTCAGTTGGGGCAAACGGGGTGACATCTGCATCGCGGAAGCGTGTTTAGAATATCCAGAGCTAGCCAAAAACGCACGCGAAGTGATCTGCGACGTTTCTGAAAGATAGAGTGTCGCCAGATTTCAAGAAGAATGATCTCACGCAAAGGCGCCCAGACGCAAAGAACGGAGAAATGAATTCTTTGCGCCTTGGCGCCTTTGCGTGAGGTCTTGTCTTTCTGATTCTTAGACAATGCGTCCCCGACTTACAGAGGACCAATTGGACTGGCCGTTCTCAGTGGTCCGTTACTACAATCCACGACCGCTGAAGGTCCTGCCCCGAGAAAAACCCTGGCTGACGCTGGAGACTCGCATGTCTGACGGTTCGACGACCCCGCCTCCCGAATCCGATCCCGCTCACGAATGGTTTCGCAACGTCTACCAGGGCGATCACGTTCGCCAACTGAGCGTCCGGTCGATTGTCACCGGCATGCTGATCGGCGGGGTCATGTCGGTCTCGAATCTGTATGTGGGTTTGAAGACCGGCTGGGGACTGGGGGTGACGATTACCGCCAGCATTATTGCTTACGCCGTGTTCCAGGCCTTAGAGCGGATCGTCCCGGCCTATCGCAAGAATCCCTTTACGATTCTGGAAAACTACACGATGTCGAGCGCCGCCAGTGCCGCGGGATATATGTCGTCCGCGGGTTTGGTGTCCGCAATTCCAGCACTTTATTTGACCACTGGCAGGCAATTGTTGTGGTGGGAGTTGATGACTTGGATCGGCGCCGTTTCGGCCCTCGGCGTTTTCATGGCGATTCCCCTGAAACGCCAGCTCATCAATATCGAACAACTGCCGTTTCCTTCGGGAATCGCGACGGCAGAAACTTTGAAGTCGATGCATACCGAAGGTGAACAGGCCCTCTCAAAGGCTCGATCGTTGTTTGGCGCCTCGTTGATCGGTGGACTGTTGGCTTTCTGGAAGGATTTTCCTAGTCTGTTGCCGAAATCGAGTGCCGAGTCTCTAGGCAAATACGCGTTTCCCGCTGAATTTCCGCTGGTCGGGGGGGCCACGGGGAAGAAGTGGTTGGAAGAATACACGATCGGCATCGAAGGCTCGTTGATCATGGTTGCGGCAGGCGCCATCATGGGCTTGCGAGTGGGCATCTCGCTATTGGCGGGAGCCTTGATTTATTACGGAATTCTGGGGCCGTGGCTAATTGAAAATGGATTGGCCAAACCCGGATACCGGGGCATCGTCACGTGGACTCTGTGGCCGGCGACCGCCATGATGGTGACGTCGGGATTGCTGTCTTTCGGATTGAAATGGCGGACGATCGTTCGGGCGCTGAGCGGATTGCTGACGGTATTCAGTCCCTCTGCGGGACCTCGCAAACACGACCCGATGGACGACATTGAAGTTCCGACGTCCTGGTTCGTGGCAGGGACATTTCTGACGGGGCTGGCCTGCGTACTACTGGGGCACTTCTTATTTGAAATCACTTGGTGGATGGGGATTATCGCGGTCCTCGTGACATTCCTGCTCTCGATTGTGGCAGCACGGGCGACGGGCGAAACCGACGTGACTCCGATCGGTGCCATGGGAAAGATCACCCAGTTGTTGTACGGCTGGCTGGCTCCTTCCAATATCACCACGAACCTGATGACGGCGTCCATCACTTCGGGGGCGGCATCACATTCGGCAGATTTGCTGACAGATCTGAAAACTGGTTACTTGCTGGGGGGAAATCCGCGGAAGCAGACAATCTCCCAATTGTTCGGCGTGCTGGCGGGAACGCTGGTTTGCGTACCCGTTTACATGGTCGTGGTTGATCCCGCGAAACTCGGCTCGAAAGAGCTTCCGGCTCCTTCTGCCAAGGTCTGGGAAGGTGTGGCCAATCTGTTGTCGAAGGGAGTTGCCAATCTTCCGGAAGGCACAGTGACGGCCATGATCATCGGGGGCCTGCTGGGGATTATTCTCACTCTGTGTGAAGAATTCCTGCCCAAGGAATACAAGAAGTGGATCCCCTCCTCGACGGGCTTGAGTATCGCCGGCGTCATTCCCGCCTTCAATTCGATTTCGATGTTTGCCGGGGCTTTGATTGCCTGGCTGATTGCAAAATTCCGCAAAGACATCGATGAAAAATATACGATTCCGTTCTCGTCGGGATTGATCGCTGGTGAGTCGTTGATCGGTGTCGCGATCATTTTGCTCACCCAGGGGCCGGGCTTAATTATGACGTTGCTTGGCAGCGGAAAATAAGGTGCGCGGGCACCCGATGTAGTCGATTAGTCTCCCATCGGTCCCATAAGTCCCATCCGTCCTATTTGTCCCATCGAAATTCATGGCACTTATGGGACTGATGGGACTTATGAAATGCTAGTCGCGGGACTACTGAAAAGAATTCCGCTTGGCGTCTGTGATCAGAGTGCTAAGATCATCGATGATCATGAACGATAGCACTCCCGAACCCGAATTCGATACGTCCGACCCTTACACCAAGGTCCGCCGGCATTTCCCCACGACGCCGGGCGTCTACCTGATGAAGGATGACAAAGGTCGCGTCATCTACATCGGCAAAGCGGTCAACCTGCGAAGCCGCGCCGGCAGCTATTTCACCAAGGCTGCTGAAATCGAGCATCGGACTGCGGATCTCGTGAAGCAGATTCGCGATATCGACTACATCTGCACCGATACCGAGGTCGATGCGCTGTTGTTGGAAGCGCGGCTGGTGAAGGACATTCAGCCTCCCTTCAATTCGGAATTGAAGGACGACAAGACCTTTCCGTACCTGGAAATCGCCATTCGCGAGGATTTCCCGACTGTCGAGTTCACCCGCACGCCCTCCACTCGCGGGACTAAGCTGTACGGGCCGTTCACGAGCGCCAAGAAGCTGCGCGCGACGATCAGTGTCCTGCAGAAGATCTTCCAGTTTCGTACCTGTTCGCTCGATATCACCGCGGGCGACGAGCGCTGGCGATGGTTTCGCCCCTGCCTGCTGCACAGCATCAAGCAATGCACGGCCCCGTGCAATTTGCGGATATCTAAAGAGGAGTACCGCGAAGATATTCGCCGGCTGATTCTCTTCCTGGATGGCAAGAAGGACACGCTGCTGGACGAGCTACGCGCCAATATGGACCAGGCCGCTGCCGAATTGAAATTCGAGACTGCCGCGCGGATCCGTGACGAGCTGAAGGCCTTGGAAAACCTCAGTCTGCGTGGTGACCTGGATGCCAATGCGCAACCGGAAGTCTTTTATGTGGATCCTCAGCGAGGGCTGAAAGGACTGCAAAAGATCTTCCAGTTGCCGGCCTTGCCACGTCGCATTGAAGGGGTCGATATCGCTCATCTTCAGGGAGGCGAAACAGTCGCGAGTCTGGTCCAGTTTATTGACGGCCTGCCATTCAAACACGGTTATAAGCGGTTCAAGATCAAGACAGTGGAAGGGGTGGATGACTTCGCCTCGATCCGCGAAGTTGTCTCTCGCCGGCTCTCACGTCTGAGCGCCGAGGGTGAAGCCTTTCCCGATCTATTGTTAATTGACGGCGGCAAAGGCCAGTTGAATGCGGCTTTGGAAGGCTTGCGGGTGATGAACATCAAGCCGCCGTTCACGGTCGCCCTTGCGAAGCAGGAAGAGGAACTTTACGTTCCCGGCGAATCCGAACCACGGCGACTCAGCCGCCATTCGTATTCCTTACGACTCCTGCAATACGTGCGTGATGAGGCGCATCGGTTTGCTCAGCACTATCACCATATTCTGCGTCGAAAATCGACGTTCGATGAGTAGCGGCTCGTGGGGCGTCGTAGGACGGGTCTCCAGGCCCGTCCGAGCCTGTAACTCTCGAAATGAAACAAATTCATCTCACCCGAGCCTCGCGCAGCGCACGGTGTGCTGGGGATGAGACAGTGGAGAATTCGAGAGGGGTTTCTGTATGCAAGTCGTGCGCTGCGCGAAGATCGCGAGGGACGAACTTTTATCGCGTCCAATGTTACAGGCTTGGACGGGCCTGGAGACCCGTCCTACGACAACGTCCCACGATACACGCCACTAAACGGCTTCCGCGATCACCCGTGCTGCCTCGGGTAGAATTGGCACCGGTCGTTCGGAAATGTCGCGGACGAACTCGTGCGGATCGATCCCCAGGTTGTGGTAAACCGTGGCCAGCACATCGAGATAATGGACAGGTCGCGTCGCCGCTGAGTCGCCGATCTTGTCGGTTGAACCAATGACCTGACCAACCTTCATGCCACCGCCTGCCAGCAAACAGTTGCTGACTCGGGCCCAGTGATCGCGGCCGGCGTCTTTGTTGATCTTTGGAGTCCGGCCGAATTCACCCCAGACGACTACCGTGACATCTTTATCGAGCCCACGGGCGTAGATGTCTTCGATCAGGGCTGAAATTCCGGTGTCAAACAGCGGCAGGTGTTGCTTCATGTGCCGGAAGTTGCCGCCGTGCGTGTCCCAGAAACCATAGGCCACGGTGACGCACCGGACGCCGGCCTCGACCAGGCGGCGGGCGGTCAACAGTTGGTCGTTCCACATCGGGGCACCGTCCCCCAGATGTTTCGGTGAGCCCTTGCCGTACCGTTCGCGAACTTTCGGGTCCTCCTTCTCGACGTCCAGCGCAGTGACCAGTTTGCTGGAGGTCAGCACGTCGAAGGCTCGCTGATAGATCGTATCCATGCCACCGCCGCTCGATTTATCGACCGACTTTTTGAAGTCATCGATCTGGGCTCGCAGCTTGCGGCGTTCGTCGAACTGGCCGGGATTCACATATCGCAATTTCATGCTGGCGAGGTCTTCGCCATCGGCACGAACTGAACTGTAGCTGTGTCCCAGATAACCGGCCGTCGGGCTGTTGTACGGTTTATGCTGCATCGTGGGGAACAGGTCCACGAACGCGGGGGTGACTGGGTCGGTCTGCCCCGCCACTTTGGAGATCACCGCACCCAATGTCGGCCGCCCGTCGCGCTGGGCCTCGCCCATAGAATAACCGGTCAGATTTTGGAAACTCGTGTGCTCGTCCCGCAGGCCGACGATCGAACGAATGGTGATCGTTTTGTCCATCACCTGAGCCATCTTCGGGAGTAGCTCACAAATTTGAGCTCCCGGCAGATTGGTACTGATGGGATTGAATTCGCCGCGGATTTCAGCGGGTGCGTCCATTTTCAGGTCAAACGTATCCTGGTGGGAAATTCCCCCGGACAAGTAGACCATGATCACGGATTTATTGGATGGCGTACCCGCATGTTGTTCTGCTCGCAGCAGTTGCGGCAACGTCAGACCACCGACGGCCAATCCGCCAATTTGCAGAAAAGAGCGGCGGCTGATCCCATCACAGTACGGAAACTGAGGCCCATTGAATTGTAACATCTAGAAAAATCCTCAGAAATCACGACATCTGCGCGACGAAAACATTATCTGATTATATCGACCGATCTCGACGGCTGGGTAATCCGTCAGGGGTCGGGTCTACGATTTTTCGAAATTGGATCGGAGTCAGTCTGGCTATGATAGTAACGTACTTCGAGCCAATTTCCAAAAATCGCGGAATCTACCCCGCGTCGAAGGACATCACTTCTGCAGCGCCGCGATCCAACCAAGCGCCTTCTCCCTCGCCGCGGGCGTCAGCGTCGGGTCGTCGCGGAGGGCGGCCATCAGCTTCTCGCGATCGGGGAACTTCGGACGCAGCAGCATCAACGCCGTGCGGGCCTCGCGATCGATGGCACGTCCGGCAGTTTGAGATTCCGGGCTGCCGTCCCAGATCTTGAGTGTGCCATCCTGATTACCGCTGAGGATGTGCAGGTCGCTGCGACAGAACGTGGAACTCGTGATGCCGCCGGAGTGTCCCTGGAGTGCGAGTAACTCTTGGCCGGACGCGGTGTCCCAGATTTTGATCCGGCCTTCCTGGCTCGCGCTTAAAATGCGTTTGCCGTCCATGCTGAAACTCACGCTTTGCACGGCGTCTTGATGTCCCTGCAGCGAGAAGGTCTCTTGTCCCGTCAGGATGTCCCAGATTTTCAGCTCTCCCGGTTCGCCGCTCGTACCGGCGCCGCTGACGACGCGCAACATGTTCGGACTGAAACTGACCGAGCGCACCATCTCGGAATGCCCTCGCATGGTGTGAGTCTCCTTCCCGGTGTCAGCGTTCCAGACCTTCAACGTCTTGTCGACGCTGCCACTGACAAATCGCCTCCCCAGCGGACCAAAGCTGACACACGTGACGGCCGCCGTGTGCCCCTGCGCGGTGCGGATTAACTCACCCGTCGCGACATCCCAAACTTTGAGCGTCTTGTCGGTACTGCCACTGACCAGTTGTTTGCCATCCGGACTGAAACGCACGCAGTTGACGACGTCGGCATGTCCGTCATACGCGCGGATCATTTCACCAGTTTGAGCATTCCACAACTTGAGTTCGCCCGGTTGACCGCGGACCCCTCCGGCACTCGCCAGCAGCAGTCCATCCGGGCTGTAGTCCACGCACTCGACCCAGCCGGTGTGCCCGGTCAGTGTCATGCTTACCGCGCCGGCTTGGATGTCCCAGACTTTGATTGTCTTGTCGCTGCTGGCACTGGCGACATGACGATTGTCGGGGCCAAACGCCACGCTTTGCACGCTCCCCTGATGGCCGCTCAGGGTCAAACCTTCCTGGCCCGTCTGCGCATCCCAGATCTTGATCGACTTGTCATAACTGCCACTGACGATCCGTTTGTCATCGGGACTGACGTGGACGCAGGCCACGCCATCAGTGTGTCCCTGCAGAGTGAATTTCTCTTCACCAGTCAGGAGATCCCAGACCTTGATCGTTTTGTCGTCGCTGGCACTCACGATGCGTTGGCCTGAGGGAGTGAAAACGACGCTCCGGATCCATCCCGTATGTCCCACAAAGGTTTGTTCGATGGACACCGTGTTGGGATTCCAGACGAGTACCAGTCCTTCCCTGCTGCCGCTGACGATTCGCAGGCCATCGGGGCTGAAACTCGCGCTCTGAACGGGGGCGGAATGCTCGGCAAAGTCTTGGGTCACTTTTCCCGTTTGAACATCCCAGATCTTGGCGGTGTGATCATCGCTACCGCTGACGACCAACTTCCCGTCAGGGCTGAACGCGACAGTCAATACGGAGGCCTTGTGCCCGGTCAACGTCTGTTGGAGCTCACCGGTTTTGGCATTCCAGACCTTCAAGGTTTGATCATTGCTGCTGCTGACGATGTGCGAACCGTCCGGACTGAATGCCGCGCACTGGACCGTGCCGTCATGTCCTTTCAAAGTACGTATTTCCTGGCCTGTTCGGGCATCCCAGATCTTCACCGTCAAGTCGTCGCTGCTGCTGACGATTCTCGAGCCATCGTGACTGAAACCGACACTCCGGACCCAACCGGTGTGCCCCTCGAGAGTGTGGAGTTTCTCGCCGGTGAGTGCGTCCCACAGCTTGATGGTATGGTCCCAACTTCCGCTGACGAGACGTCTACTGTCCTGGCTGAAACTCACACTTTGCACCGCGGCTGTGTGACTCTGGATGGTCAGGAGATCGGAGTGCGTTTGATTCCACAGATAGTTCCATTCCCAACCGCGCAAATCCGACTCCATGCCGCGCGGACGTCCGGTTTGCAGGGTTTGATTGCAGAACGCAATGGATCGATTATCCAACTGGATTGCGGCCAGTCGCAGGCTGGCGATGTATCTTCCCCAGCGCGCCTCCTCGGCGGTGCGATCGGCCCGTTCGAGTTGTTCGGCGGCTTTCTGTCGCTCCCGGATCGCGACTTTGGTTTGCTCATCGGCGATCTGGCGTTCCCGGATGGCCACGCGCGTTTGTTCGTCGGCAATCTGGCGTTCGCGCTGGGCGGCTTTGGTTTGCTCGACCGCGACCAGTTGCTCACGCTCGGCGACCCGCCGCTGTTGGGCCTCCTGGGTTTGAGCAACTTTCGCATCCTCGCGGGCGAGCAATGCCCGGAGACGTTCGTTGTTCACCCAGATGGCCGCGGTGCTGGCGACAATGGCCACCGACAGACTGGTTGCCAGGCTGAACCGACGCAGAAACCGGATGCGGTGGTGACGATTCTCCCGCTCCTCAGCCGCTTGATGAATGGTGACTCGCAGCGCCTTTTGTTCGGGAATTTCCACGTCGAGCAGAGACTCGGCCAGATCAAAGTCGCCACGGGCAAAAGCGGCCTGGGCAAACGCGATCTGTGCTTCCCGCTTGCCATCCGCGGCCCGCACATTCTCGGGCCACTGCCGCGCTGCTTCCTCGAATCCGAACAATGCACGGTTAAATTCAATATACAGGCGGGTTTTTTTGGCAGACTCCAATTGGGTGCTGGCATCGGCCGCCAATTCAATGCTTCTTTTGTGAATGTGATATTCCAGCAGGGCCTCTTTGAAGTCCTTGGCCGTCTGAAAGCGATTGTCGCGTTCCCGGGCCATCGCTCGTGCGCAGATGGCATCCAGCTCGATGGGTGTACCGGGATTGAGCTCGCGAATGTGAGGCGTGGGCCCCGTGCTGATCTGGGCCAGCAGCGCGAATAACCCATTCACGGGAAATGTTTTATTGGTCGAAGGAGCATGCTGGGGTGGATGGAAGTGGGAACTGTGAGGATCAATCTGCTCCGGTTTGCGATGCGGCGGATGCCCGGTCAGAATCTCGAACAGGATGGCCCCGAGACCGTAGATATCAGTCCGGGGATCCATCAGATCAACCCGGCCGGCGGCCTGCTCGGGGGACATGTAGGCCGGCGTACCCAGTGCGGCACCCGTTTGGGTGGCATCAGTATGGGCATCGTCCGACAGCGCCACCGGCGAGACCTGAGTGTGGTCACGCTCGGCGTCATCGTCCTGATCGCCATGCAGTCTTCGAGCCAGTCCCCAGTCGAGGACGATGGCCTCACCGAAATCTCCCAGCACGATATTCTGCGGCTTTAGATCACGATGAATGATGCCGCGTGAATGGGCATAAGCCAGGGCGTCGCAGATGTTGACGAAGACGCTCATCAGCAGGGTCATGGCGAGCGGATCTTCGTGTCCCGCGCGTCGTTTTTCGTGATGTTCCTTGATGGTCGCAGCGAGCGTTTTACCACGGACCAATTTCATCGTGTAAAACGGCCGTTCGCCACGGCGCACTTCATACACCGGTACGATGTTGGGATGCTGTAGCTGACCCGTAATCTGGGCTTCTTTGATGAGCCGCTTCACGGCCTCGCTCGACATTGCCTCGGCCTTGATCTCCTTCAGCGCCACTTCGCGGACCAAGTCGTTGTCCCGCGCCAGCCAGACCTGACCCAGGCCCCCCTTGCCCACCTGGCTGACCCAGGTATAGCGCTCCGGGGGAGACGAGGAATTTCCCATTTCGTTGCTGAGCGATTCCAGCAATTCCGGAATTCCACGCGGGAGCGTGCCGACCGACTGATTACCACCGGTGTCCTGCAAGGCACTCGCGGCCAATCCGAAGTCAACTTCAACCAGGCCGTTCAACGTTCCCAGGGAGCCCGTCTGACTTGGAACGAGCCGGGATTGGAACTGTTCCTCCAACACTGCGAGACTCGCCCCATCCACCCAGCCCCGTTGCTGCAGGATGTCGGTCAAGCAGGCCGAATTGTCGGACGTCCAAGATTCGCACGCCTCCGTAAGCTGCGCGAGATTGATGAGCTTGGATTCAAACGCCAGGACTGCCAGGATCAAGTGCTTTTCGTGCATGGGTGGTTCAGAGTGTGCTAACCGAGGGGATGCGTATTGCCGATCCAGAAAGGCAGGATAAATGAATTCACCGATCGAGAATATCCCGATCTTGAAGAGCCGCGACGGTCGCCACAATACCGCGTCGATCCACTGCCAATCAATTCTGCCGCGAGTTCAGAAACTTGTGGAGGGCCGCGCGGAATTCAGGGCGCGCAAAGGTTGTCATATGGTCGCCACCTGCGATCACCTGAACTTCGGCCTCGGCGAGTACCGGGATGACCCGGCCGATGCGTTCCTGAGCCTCGCCCTCGCGATCTCCATAGATCACCAGGACGGGGATCTTGTTGGCCTTCAATTGCTCCGTTGTCACTTCCAGCTTGACGATTCCGCGAATGACCGACGCTAAGACTTTCTGATCCTGACCGCACACCACCAGGCCATAAATCAACGTACTGCGCACGGAAGTCTCCATTCTCAATTGATATTTCAGCACTGATGGCAACGCCGTCAGCGATTTCAGTGGCCGCATTCTGGCGAATGCCGCTACCTGGATGTCGCGGCTACGTTGTATCCGCCAAATCAATTCGAGCGATCCACCTGAAACCTACCGTACCATCTTCGGGGATGCCCGCTAAAAACAAAACACCCCGCCGGACATTGGCCGACGAGGTGCGAAAGATCACGTTGAATTTTTACCAACGATCGCCAGCTTACTTTTCTTGCCATTGAGCCTGATTCTCTTTCAAATACGACGTGTTATTCGGATCGACGCTCCAATCGCAATTGAAGGGGAGGCCGTAACCTGTATTATTTGCGCCTGAACCCAACGGCCAGTTAGGCGAATAATAATTGCCAGTGGCCGTCGAGATCCGCTTGGAACTGCACAGCGAAGTCCAGATCGCATGGCTCATCGTATTGGTGACCCAATGCACGGCCCCATCGGCGGCCAGTGCATGCATGCCGACCGGGTGGCCGCTTGCGGGGGCATACACGTGAGGTGCGTTAATTCGACTCCACCATTCCTGCCGACCGCCATACCGCAGGCAATGTGAGTTCATATCCGAACCGCTGGCAGAACCAATCCAAGCGGGCTGGTAGGTGTGATTTGAGCTCCAGCCAGTCACCGGGGAACCCCCACTCGCGCCCGCTTCCATGACCGCGACTGTGTACGTCAGCCCGTCGGTGCAATCTCCGATCCGAGAAATAGAGCCGTTGAAGTGGAAGATCCCATCATTTCCGTTCGGGCCTTGATTTCCTGCATATGAAGCCGTCCCGGTCCCCCAACTTGATAGATCCGTGTTCAAGGCCGAGGGGCACTTGTAAGACGGAATGATCTTCTTGGCATAGTTGACAATGTTCGGATCGAGTACGCCCCCGGCCGAGGCGATCACCTTGGCGATCTGCACTTCTGTCCCACCGTCCATGCGCTTGTCGCCCACGTAAGTCCACGGCAACAGGTCTTCGGCCAAGGTGGGGTTATCCATCCACGCCAAGATGTAGGTCATCCAGCAAGGAGTTTGATAGTGGGCATTTTGTGTTTGGGCGACGTTACCGGTGAAGTCCCAGCCCGCTGCGGTGCCTACCGGGAAATGGTTGTACGTGTCGTAGAACGTGTGCAACGCCACGCCGATTTGCTTGAGGTTGTTTTTGCACTGCGACTTGCGAGCTGCTTCGCGGGCTTGTTGCACAGCGGGCAACAACAAGGCGACCAGAATCGCGATGATCGCAATGACCACCAGCAATTCGATCAGAGTGAAGCCCGACCGATGCTCGACCCGCTGCCTCGATTCTTTTGATGTGTACATGGCAATACTCCAGAAAAACTCCCGACGAATTAAGAAATAGCCCGACAAGATTTGCGGGCCAGGAAAAAGACGACGACGTCAACCGACGTTGCGTGGGAGGACAAAGCAAGCACGGCATCAAGTTAATCATCATATGGCAATTACGAGATATCAATACAAGATATAACAATCTCAGAATCCTATAAGCGACTCGCGGTCGAAACGCCTGTCGTGACGCCATCAAATAGCAGCACCCCGCACGAAAACACTCGGCGGGGTGCCACTTAAGTCGACTCAGCGTGTACTTCATTCCGTTGCAGAACTGGCCTCAATTGCCTGAAGCACTATCGGCTGGAATGACGTCCAGAATTCTCTGATTAAAAACCAGTTACTTACGATTTCATCAGCCTGAGAGCTGAATTATTTCTCTTGCCACTGGGCCTGGTTTTCGCGCAAGTACGCTGCGTTGTTCGGATCGACGTTCCAATCGCAATTGAAGGGCAGTCCGTAACCTGTTGTCGGCCCGGCTGAGCCGAGGGGCCAAGCGACTGGGAAGTTACCATTTTGAGAGATCCGGCGGGGGCTCAACAGCG
>JAKFVC010000028.1:0-9086 GCA_021732415.1 Planctomycetaceae bacterium | reverse complement strand
TTGTTCGGATCGACGTTCCAATCGCAATTGAAGGGCAGTCCGTAACCTGTTGTCGGCCCGGCTGAGCCGAGGGGCCAAGCGACTGGGAAGTTACCATTTTGAGAGATCCGGCGGGGGCTCAACAGCGAACACCAGACTCCCGGACTCACTGTGTTGTTGACCCAGTGGACGCCACCATCACCGGCCAAGGCGTGGATGCCTCCCGGATGGCCACTGGTAAACGCATACTGGTGCGGCGCGTTGATCCGCCCCCACCATTCGTTCCGCGCGCCGTACCGGAGCGCGGCATTCCAGGTATTAGTGGGACTACCGATCCACTGCGATTGCTCGGTATAGTTCGCCCCCCAAGCCGATTGGGCCCATCCGGGAAACGCCCCGCCGTTCAGCGCGCCCGTCTCGGCGACCGCAACAGTGTAGGTCAAGCCATCGGTAATCTCACCCATGCGAGTCACCAGGCCGTCATAGCGGAAGAATCCGTCATTGCCACTTGTACCGGCATTACCAGAGTAAGAAGACGTCGCGGCACCCCACTGCGAGAGGTCGGTATTCAACGCTGAAGGACAACGGTAGGACGGAATGATCTTCTTGGCAAAATTGACGATGTTCGGGTCGAGAACATTCGCACTGCTGGCGATGGGCTTGCAGATCTGGACCTCAGACCCGCCGTTCAAGCGTTTGTCCCCGGCGAACGACCAGGCCAGCAAGTCTTCAGCCAGCGACGGATTGTCCATCCAAGGGAGGATGTAGACCATCCAGGGCATGCTGCGAAACTGTCCATTCGCGCTATCTACGGTATTGGAAGTGAGGTTCCAGGCCGCCGAAACGCCCACCGGAAAATGCTGGTAGGTGTCATGGAACGTGTGCAAGGCCAAACCGATTTGCTTGAGATTATTCTTGCACTGCGACTTACGGGCCGCTTCACGGGCCTGTTGCACTGCGGGCAGCAACAAGGCGACCAAGATTGCGATGATCGCAATGACCACCAGCAGTTCGATCAGCGTGAAACCTGACCGATGCTGGACCTGCTTCCTCAACTTTCGCGACGTGTACATGGCAATACTCCAGAAGACTTCCGACGAATTGAGAAAAAGCCCGTCAAAACTTGCGGGCTACGAACAAAAAACGGCAACGTCCAATAACGTTGCGCGCGAGGCTAAAGCGAATACGGAGTGAAGCAGACGATCAACCGAAAAGAAGACCCCGAAAAACATCGGCGAAATCTCACACTTGATGACACGAAATATGATCAGAAATTACCGTCGCGAACGCGACTCAATGGTCAACCATGAACCAGTTGGCCAGATTCCACTAACTGACAAATACCGGCATCACTCTGGTGACAGTTCGGAATCGCAACAAGGTTGCAATGCGGAACTGGTCGCGGTCGGTTGGGCCAGATATGTTTCATCCCGATTATCATATGGGAATTGCCAGATATCAATGCAAGGAAAAAAATCTCGGAATCTCGGAATCCGATAAATTTCCATCGGTCAACATGCCTGACGTGACGTCATTAAATAGAAACACCCCGCACGAAATCAATCGGCGGGGTGCTACTTAGGTCGACTTAGAGCCTACTTCATCCGCTGCAGACGGGCTTCATTGACCTGAAGTACATCGGCCGGAAAGTCGTCCAGAATTCTCTGGTTGAAAAACCAGTCACTTACGAAATCTTCAGCTTGAGAGCTGAATTATTTTTCTTGCCACTGGGCCTGGTTTTCTCGCAAGTACGCGGCATTGTTCGGATCGACGTTCCAATCGCAATTGAAGGGCAGTCCGTAACCTGTTGTCGGCCCGGCTGAGCCGAGGGGCCAAGCGACTGGGAAGTTACCATTTTGAGAGATCCGGCGGGGGCTCAACAGCGAACACCAGACTCCCGGACTCACTGTGTTGTTGACCCAGTGGACGCCACCATCACCGGCCAAGGCGTGGATGCCTCCCGGATGGCCACTGGTAAACGCATACTGGTGCGGCGCGTTGATCCGCCCCCACCATTCGTTCCGCGCGCCGTACCGGAGCGCGGCATTCCAGGTATTAGTGGGACTACCGATCCACTGCGATTGCTCGGTATAGTTCGCCCCCCAAGCCGATTGGGCCCATCCGGGAAACGCCCCGCCGTTCAGCGCGCCCGTCTCGGCGACCGCAACAGTGTAGGTCAAGCCATCGGTAATCTCACCCATGCGAGTCACCAGGCCGTCATAGCGGAAGAATCCGTCATTGCCACTTGTACCGGCATTACCAGAGTAAGAAGACGTCGCGGCACCCCACTGCGAGAGGTCGGTATTCAACGCTGAAGGACAACGGTAGGACGGAATGATCTTCTTGGCAAAATTGACGATGTTCGGGTCGAGAACATTCGCACTGCTGGCGATGGGCTTGCAGATCTGGACCTCAGACCCGCCGTTCAAGCGTTTGTCCCCGGCGAACGACCAGGCCAGCAAGTCTTCAGCCAGCGACGGATTGTCCATCCACGGGAGGATGTAGACCATCCAGGGCATGCTGCGAAACTGTCCATTCGCGCTATCCACTGTATTGGAGGTCAGGTTCCAGGCCGCCGAAACGCCTACCGGAAAATGTTGATAGGTATCGTGGAACGTGTGCAAGGCCAAGCCGACTTGCTTGAGATTGTTCTTGCACTGCGACTTACGGGCCGCTTCACGAGCTTGTTGCACTGCGGGCAGCAACAAGGCGACCAAGATTGCGATGATCGCAATGACCACCAGCAATTCGATCAGGGTGAAACCTGACCGACGCTGGAACTGCTTCCTCAACTTTCGCGACGTGTACATGGTAATACTCCAGAAGACTTCCGACGAATTGAGAAAAAGCCCGTCAAAATTAGCGGGCTACAAACAAAAAACGACAACGTCCAACGACGTTGCGCACGAGGCTAAAGCCAGTACGGTGTGAAGCAGACGATCAACCGAAAAGAAGACCCCGAAAAACATCGGCGAAATCCCACACTTGATGGCACCAAATATGAACAGAAATCACTATCGCGAACGCGACTCAATGGTCAACTACGATACAGTTGGCCGGATTACACTAAACTGACAAATAACGGCATACCCCTCGGAAGCAGTTCGGAATCACAGCATCCTTACGATGCAGAACTGGTCACGATTGGTTGCGCCAAGATATCTTTCTCTTAATCTTCGTATGGGAATTGCCAAATTACAATCGGAGAATCCCCGAATCCGATAAACTATCAGCGGTCAAGATGCCTGACGTGACGTCATTAAATAGAAACACCCCGCGCGAAATCAATCGGCGGGGTGCCACTCAAATCGACTTAGAGGGTACATCATCCATTGCAGACGGGCTTCATTGATCTGGAGCGCTGTCGGCTGGAAGGTCGTGCAGAATTCTCTGACTAAAAGACCAGTCGCGACGATATCTTCAGCCTGAGAGCTGAATTATTTTTCTTGCCACTGGGCCTGATTTTCTCGCAAGTACGCTGCGTTGTTCGGATCGACGTTCCAATCGCAATTGAAGGGCAGGCCGTAACCTGTTGTCGGCCCGGCTGACCCGAGGGGCCAGGCGACTGGGAAGTTACCGTTTTGACTGATCCGGCGGGGGCTCAACAGCGAACACCAGACCCCGGGACTCACCGTGTTGTTGACCCAGTGGACGCCACCATCGCCAGCCAGGGCGTGCAGTCCACCCGGATGGCCACTGGTAAACGCATACTGGTGAGGAGCGTTGATACGCCCCCACCATTCGTTACGCGCGCCGAACCGGAGTGCGGCATTCCAGGTATTGGTGGGACTGCCAATCCACTGCGATTGCTCGGTATTGCCCGCCGACCAAGCCGCTTGTGCCCAACCGGGAAACGCCCCGCCGTTCACCGCGCCCGTCTCGGCGATCGCGACCGTGTAGGTCAAACCATCGGTAATCTCACCCATGCGAGTCACCAGGCCGTCATAGCGGAAGAATCCGTCATTACCGTTTGTGCCGCCGTTGCCCGAGTAAGAAGACGTCGCACAACCCCACTGCGAGATGTCGGTATTCAGCGCTGAAGGACAACGGTAGGACGGAATGATCTTCTTGGCAAAATTGACGATGTTCGTGTCGAGAACATTGGCACTGCTGGAGATTGGTTTGCAGACCTGAACCTCAGAACCACCATTCAAGCGTTTGTCCCCGGCGTATGACCAGGCCAGCAAGTCTTCAGCCAGCGACGGATTGTCCATCCAAGGGAGGATGTAGACCATCCAGGGCATGCTACGCTGCTGTCCATTCGCGCTATCCACGGTATTGGTGCCGAAGTTCCAGGCAGCCGAAACGCCCACCGGAAAATGCTGGTACGTGTCATGGAACGTGTGTAAGGCCAAGCCGATTTGCTTGAGATTGTTCTTACACTGCGACTTACGGGCCGCTTCACGAGCTTGTTGCACTGCGGGCAGCAACAAGGCGACCAGAATGGCGATGATCGCAATGACCACCAGCAATTCGATCAGTGTGAATCCTGACCGACGCTTGACCTGCTGTCTCAACTTGAGCGACGTGTACATGCTGATACTCCAGAAGACTTCCGACGAATTGAGAATTGGCCCGACAAGATTTGCGGGCTACGGAAAAAAACGACAACGTCAACCGACGTTGCGTGCGAGGACAAAGCAAAAAGGGTCACAAGCAGACGATCAACCGAAAAGAAGACCCCGAAAAACATCGGCGAAATCCCACACTTGATGACACGAAACTTGATCAGAAATCACAGCCGCGAACGCGACTCCATGGCCCACCACGAATCAGTTGGCCAGATTGCACTAAACTGACAAAATACCAACAAAAATCTGGTCGGCAGTTCAGAAGCACAGCATGGTTGCGATGCGGATCTGCCTGCGACCGGCTTTGTCAGATATTTTCATCTCTATTAAGATATAGAAATAACTTGATGTCAATGCAAGGAATAACAATCTCGGAATCTCGGAATCCTATAAATGACCAGCGGTTAAGACGGCCTCAAATGGTAGCACCCCGCACGAAATCACTCGGCGGGGTGCCACTTAAGTCGACTTAGAGCGTACATCATCCGTTGCAGACTGGTCTCATGGACCTGAAGCGCAGTCCTCTGAAATGTCGTCCAGAATTCTCGGATTGAGAAACCAGTCCGTACGATATCTTCAGCCTAAGAGTCGAATTATTTCTCTTGCCACTGGGCCTGGTTTTCTCGCAAGTACGCTGCGTTGTTCGGATCGACGTTCCAATCGGTATTGAATGGCAGACCGTAGCCTGTTGTCGGCCCGGCTGAGCCGAGGGGCCAGGCGATCGGAAAATTACCGTTTTGACTGATCCGGCGGGGGCTCAACAGCGACGCCCAAGTGGAGGGACTGATCGTGTTGTTAATCCAGTGGACACCGCCATCACCAGCCAGGGCGTGGATGCCTCCCGGATGGCCACTGCTAAACGCATACTGGTGCGGCGCATTGACACGCGCCCACCAATCCGCGCGCTGACCGTACCGGAGTGCCGCATTCCAGGTATTGGTGGGACTGCCGATCCACTGCGATTGCTCGCCATGGCCGGCCGACCAAGCCTGTTGTGCCCATCCGGGAAATGCCCCTCCGTTAAATGCGCCCGTCTCGGCGACCGCGACCGTGTAGGTCAAGCCATCGGTAATCTCACCCATCCGAGTGACCAGACCGTCGTAGCGCATGAATCCGTCATTAGCGCTGAGTCCGGCATTACCGGAGTAAGAAGCCGTCGCACAACCCCACTGCGAGAGGTCGGTATTCAGCGACGAGGGACAGCGGTAGGACGGGATGATCTTCTTTGCAAAATTGACGATATTCGGGTCGAGAACACTGGCACTGCTGGCGATCGGCTTGCAGATCTGGACCTCAGACCCGCCGTTCAGGCGTTTATCTCCAACGAACGACCAGGCCAGCAAGTCTTCAGCCAGCGACGGATTGTCCATCCACGGGAGGATGTAGGTCATCCACGGCATACTTCGGAACTGTCCGTTCGCGCTATCCACTGTGTTAGTGCCGAAGTTCCAGGCCGCTGAAACGCCTACAGGAAAATGTTGATAGGTATCGTGAAACGTGTGGAAGGCCAACCCAATTTGCTTGAGATTGTTCTTGCACTGGCTCTTCCGGGCAGCCTCGCGGGCTTGTTGCACCGCCGGCAGCAGCAGGGCGACCAAGATTGCGATGATCGCGATGACCACCAGCAACTCGATCAGTGTGAATCCTGACCGGCGCTTCGCCGGCCCCTTTACTCTACGTGACGTGTTCATCGTGCAGACTCCCGAAAAAATGACGACGCCCCCTAACAAAATGATGGAGGGCAAACAGAAAACGCACAGCGTCAATCAACGCTGAACGCAGGAATACGGAACGGCACCGACGTGAGTCGCCTGAAAATGAACAGCAAGATCTATTGAATAACGCAGAACCCCGTGCCGATGGCACGAAGAAAAGTCACCCGAGTGATATGCAGCCTGATTACGTTGCTCTACAGGATGATGACTTCATCCATAAAGATAGCATGAATTGCTATCCCAAACTAACACTACTGTATAAAGAACTTCCGATATGGAATCAAGCACTATCTTCTGAAATTCTCCGAATTTGCTGGCCGCAGAGGTGTGGGCTTGAAGACGAAATGTCGATAGTCAATAGCTGCCGGCCACGCCAGGGGAATCCCGGTACATCCCAGCCTCGTCGACCGACGGTCGCAAATAGAAGCACCCCGCACGAAATCACTCGGCGGGGTGCCACTCAAGTCGACTCAGAGCGTACTTCATCCGTTGCAGGCAGGCCTCATGGACCTGAAGCACCGTCCGCTGAAAAGTCGTCCAGAAATCTTTGATTTGAAAAACCAGTCGTTGCGATTTCTTCAGCCTCAGAGTGGAATTATTTTTCTTGCCACTGGGCCTGGTTTTCTCGCAAGTACGCTGCGTTGTTCGGATCGACGTTCCAATCGCAATTGAAAGGTAGTCCGTAGCCTGTTGTCGGCCCAGTTGACCCCAGGGGCCAGGCGACTGGGAAGTTACCGTTTTGACTGATCCGCCGGGGGCTCAACAGCGAACACCAGACCCCGGGACTCACCGTGTTGTTGACCCAGTGGACGCCACCATCACCAGCCAGGGCGTGGATGCCTCCCGGGTGGCCACTCGTAAACGCATATTGGTGAGGCGCATTGATACGCCCCCACCATTCGTTACGCGCGCCGAACCGGAGTGCGGCATTCCAGGTATTGGTGGGGCTGCCAATCCACTGCGATTGCTCGTAATTGCCCGCCGACCAAGCCGCTTGTGCCCATCCGGGAAACGCCCCGCCATTCAAAGCGCCCGTCTCGGCGATCGCGACCGTGTAGGTCAAGCCATCGGTAATCTCGCCCATGCGGGTCGTGATGCCATCGTAGCGGAAGAACCCGTCATTACCGCCTGTGCCGCCATTGCCGGAGTAAGAAGACGTCGCACAACCCCACTGCGAGAGGTCTGTATTCAGCGCCGAAGGACAGCGGTAGGACGGAATGATTTTCTTGGCAAATATCACGATGTTCGGGTCGAGAACATTCGCACTGGTGGCGATCGCCTTGCAAACCTGAACCTCGGACCCGCCGTTCAGGCGTTTATCTCCGGCGAACGACCAGGCCAGCAAGTCTTCAGCCAGCGACGGATTGTTCATCCACGGCAGGATGTACACCATCCAGGTATTAGCACGTTGCTGGCCGCTTGTGCTATCCACGGTATTGGTGGTGAAGTTCCAGGCCGCCGCAACGCCCACCGGAAAATGCTGGTAGGTATCGTGGAACGTGTGGAAGGCCAATCCAATTTGCTTGAGATTGTTCTTGCACTGACTCTTTCGAGCAGCCTCGCGAGCCTGTTGCACTGCGGGTAGCAGCAGGGCGACTAGAATGGCGATGATCGCAATGACCACCAGCAACTCGATCAGTGTGAATCCAGGCCGGCGTTGGGCCAGTCCCCGATACGAGCGCGATGACTTCTGCATGGGAAATACCTCCAAATGAAAAGGGCGCGCACACGGAAAGATAACCGTGACGCAAACAAGAAACGACAGAGCCAAGTCAATGGGCTGCGCGCATTGCGAGCGGCGCATTGAGGAAATCATAAAAATATGTACGAAAAATCTCTAAAGAATCTGCGCTTGGCAAATCCAACTCGGAGATTGTCGATTGGCCCGACGAATTGACGCGGAAGCGAATGCTGGGTGAGGAAGAACTCGCGCACCCCTGACGTTAATGGTGGTGTACCACTAAATATATGAGTCCTGTATAGATTAATTCTCCGGTAGTTTCAAGCGCTAACTAAAGCAAAAATAAAAAAACGAAACAAAATGTTTCGGCCGGTGTTGTGCTGGAAACGAATTGGTCAGAGGAGAATCAAGACGCTCGCAGAATCGAGAAACGCTCGATTCATTTGATTCATCTGACAATCGACAATACGCGGTCGGATCTGACGCTCGGACTGCGAAAGAGGCGGTCAAAACCTCTGGATGCTGTCTGGAAACGCAGTTGCCATTTAGATCGATCTCGAGTGGCAATCCCTGACGTTCACTGGTTCGATGGCCGGTCTCCCTACTTGTCCGTGATCCCGTTCGCGTACAATTCGACCAAGTGACTCGTTGTTGTTCGCCGTTGAGGATTGTCATGAGCCGTGTGCTGCGGATTGGAAATGGAGCCGGATTCTGGGGCGATAATCTGGATGCCCCCCGGTTGCTCGCGGAGTCAGGGCGGCTCGATTATTTGACGCTCGAGTATCTGGCTGAACTCACGTTGTCGATTCTCGCGCACCTGAAGTCGCGCAATCCCGAAGCGGGATTTGTCACGGATGTTCCGGCGGTTCTGAGCAGCCTGCTGCCTGCGTTGCAATCTCAACCGCAGTTGAAGGTTGTGACGAATGGCGGCGGGATGAACCCCACCGCGTGTGCGAAAGCGATTTCCAGCATCCTCGCCGGAGCCGGACTGGCGGATTGTCGAGTCGCCGCGGTCAGTGGTGATGATATCCTCCCCCGCCTGGACGAACTCCAGGCCTCAGGCGAGCCCCTCAACCACTTTGATACTGGCAAACCGCTGGGTGATCTGCGATCGCAATTCGCTTCAGCGAATGTCTATCT
>JAKFVC010000071.1 GCA_021732415.1 Planctomycetaceae bacterium | reverse complement strand
CGCTTCGTCTCGCTAGCGCTCGCCTGCGCTGCGCCGACGGCCCCACTCGCGAAAGGGGGGAGAAACTGGCGTTGCCAGTCTCTCTAATAAAATCCGTTTTCTGGTCTAGACAATGGGGTCCACCGTACAGATCACTAGTTGATCAAGGCCGGGTAGTTCTGTGGTTATGCGGAAGGTGAAGCGGTTCTGGAACATCTTGTCGAGAGACTGCTTGTCATCGCCGTCGTGTTTCACGTAGGCCGATGAAGCGATCCAGATGGCCGGAAAGTCTTCCAGCGGTTTGAGCAGACGTTCGTCCATGAATCGGCGCGACAGGCGATGCACCTCGTCGAGGTAGATGATCCGCAAGTCCTCGTTGCAGACCCGAATCCTGGCAAGCTTCGATTCCAGATCGGCCTCGGAAAGCCTCGTGCAGTCGATTGGGTGGTAATGGTAACGGACAGGTGTCGGCACATCGCGCTCGTCGACGAAGTCCACGATGTTCTCCCACCCTTCGTTGCCGTAGAGGTGATGATTTAGCGTGCAGGATTTGCAGGTGCTGCAGGGGTTCATCGTGTCGAAATTGAAATTTAGACATCCCAGGCACTTGATGCCGAAACTGATCGCCGAAGTCTTGCCGGTGCGCGATGGTCCCGTGGTTAGCAGATTGAAGCCACTCCGGTGCCCGTCCTTGCGGACACACCAAATCATGTCCCAAAAATATTCTTTTAGCGCGCGGTTCCCGACGATCTGATCCCAGCGTTGCGGGATCCAGCGTTCAATGTCCTTCATTGTTTGTCTCCTAGTTGAGTGGGGCGTAATAAGTCAAACAGCTTCGTGCGGGAATCGCTGTCACAGTCGTCACGACAGCGAATCTCCGTGGGGTGATGGGAGTTATCGAGAGACGGTGGCAGGGGCGGTGCCGCGGCATCGCCGCCACGTTGCTTCTCCAGCGTGAGTCGGACAAAACGGAGGCCGCCAGATCGGCGACCGATTTCGACCGCGATGTCGGCCCGTTGCAGGAGTGGCTTGAGCTGCTCAATTCGGTTACTGAGCTGGGGAGCCGCCTTAGGCCACAATCGGTCCTTCGTATCGAGGCCTGACGAACGTGCCACCTGATCGAGTGCGGTCATGAGCGCTGTACACGACTTGTCGAAGACCGCGTGTTCGTGCATGAAGATCAGTAGCGCCTCTAACAGCGGATCTTCGTCGATCGCTTCGGTCAACTCGACGTCGTGACGAACATCGTGCCAGGCCTTACCGACAAGGACCATTATTAGTCGGTCGATCTCCCGCTCAGCGAGGACGATGCCAGTCTCGTCCCAAATGAATTCGGCAATCCAGGCTTTGACTCGATCAGATCGCAGCGGCCAAGTTTCGGCACGTTTTGGCGCCTTGTTAGACGGCAATGTAATCGTGGGTTGGCCGACGATGTTGATGTACAGAATTGGTCGGGTAGCAAGAATCAGTTCTAATGTGCGTGCGGGTCGTCGTACGGCAACGATGTCATCCGCGTCACCGCTGCTTCCGCTGTCGTCATTTGCAGTAGCTGCTGGGCTCTTCTCAATGGCGTCTGGTGGTTGTTCTTCGCAATCGACTTTGCGGATATCGCGAGAAAGGCCCGTTGTTGACAAAACTGGCGGGTTGCTCATTGAGGAGTCCTTTCTGAGCCGACAGAAGGACTTCGTTCAAGTCGTCGAAGAACTTGGGTCACCCGAGCGCGGCTGACGCCGAGATAGCGGGCGAGCGCGGCTCGATTTTCCACAACTCCGGTATCCAGAAGGCTCTGATAGAATCGCGGCAGAGCCATCGCGTCGCGGTTAACACCCGCCGTTTTCACCTGTCTCGTGGGAATGGAATCAGGTGATCCCCAAGGGTAGAATTCGAGATGTGTGCGACGACCTAACTTGCTTATCTGCCAAGCACCTAGCTCCAGAAATTCATGGTTCGCAGAGTGTCCGGGTCGGGGAGCTCAACAAAAAGGTAGCGAGTCTTCGTTACCCCACTGGTTAACGCGAACGCCGAGAGGATTTTCCTCCCGGCGTTTTTGCTTTTACCGTGACTCTCAAAGGGTTTGCGCCCGTTTGGGCGTCTCTCGCGAAACTCTCTGTTCCGTATTTGAATATTCGGGGTCCGAACACAACCCCTAGCATTCGGTTCGCACCCCGAACAATACGGTAGCGCACTCTCGGACTCTCTTGGTTAACAGAACCCAGTGGTTAATAGGACAATTCGGAGATAGATGATTCGCTTCCATCAATTACTTTCACCTGCTCCGGCGTGCCTCGATTGAGTGTGCATTCGGCCCCAGCGATTGAGTCACTTTTGGACTATCGTGGCCTTGGAACTTTCTTCAGAACCTGGATCGTCTGCGTAAGTGTATTACTGACAGCCCCCCTGTTGTCGGTGATTTGAGCGGCGATCGCTCGCGTTGTTACCTTTAGTCCTTTGCCGGATGTGGAAAACTGGATGGATCTCAGCGCGTTTCGCACCTGTGTGGCCGTGACATTGGCCCCGAGTTGAACCGTTATCGAAACAACTCCGCCGACGAATTCGCGTGTCGAAACAACTCCGATGGCATTGAGCGAGGTTGTCGAAATCACATCCGGACGAACCTGCTTCTTTCCAAACTTGACATCGGTAATCGTGAACTTCAACGTTCCACCGCCCAGATTTTCCTGGGCATCATTTACCTCCACGTTGGGAGCGACAAGCGTTGCCGGTTGACCCTTGACGTATGTCACTGTGGACTGACCGCTAATCACAGGGGCCGAGTTGACAAAGGCCAGCGTTATGGCTTGCGCGCTAGCCGGTGTGGATTGACTTAAGCCAACGTTGTCGGTGGCCACGCTGTAGAACCTGTAGGTGTGACCGTTCTCGCCCGAGAAGTTGGATGTTGCGAGGACGGTATCATCCAGCCACAAGGTGTAGGAGCCGTTATTGTCCGAAACGTAGATGTCGTACGTCGCAATTCCCGATCCACCCACGTCGTCCTGGCCACTCCAACTGACCGGAAAACTGAGAGGCGATGTCGCCGGCAAACTGCCGACTTGACTGACGGGTGCTCCCGAGTCAATCGTGACGAGTGCCTCTTTGTTGTGATCAATCCCCTGACTGGGGTCTTCGGGGTCGATCTGATTCGTGGTGATGGGATCGTTGGTATCGAAGATGATTGTGGCGATACCGCGGATTTCGGTTCCCGTAGTCACGTTAGTTTTCGCCCGCACGAGATAGTCCACAAATCCTTGTCCGCGATTCTCTTCGTCATTCGGTGGAAGGAACCCAGCGAATGGGTCTGCCGGGAACTCACCTGTGGCGGGATCAGAGGAACGAAACGCCCAGGTCACAGTTCGCGTGGCTTTATCAAGTCTCGCGTCGACGGTCACAGTCAATGGGCTGCCATCCGGGTTTGTCCAGTCGACAACTTCATGAAACGCCTGCATACCGGCTGGAACATCCATCTCGAATAAACCCCATCCAAAATTGCCCAACTCGAATGAATCCAGATCCAGGTCATCATCAAGCGGTTGAGTTATGAAGACTTCCAAAGCCGGTGCGGAAGCGGCGGCCAGATTCTCGAAATGAATCGTGTAGGGCAGCGTCGAATCGCGCCGGATGTAGTTTTGCGGACCGAAGCCTTTCGGGCCCTGGATGTCGTTGGGGTCAAAGGAAAAGATGTATTCAATGATTCCCTTTACGGCGGGGTCGCCAGGCAGATTGTGCACGAAGTCTCGCAGCCGCTTCTTTCGAGCCTTGTCAAGGTCCGCTCGTCGCTTTGCCGCGGGAAACTGTTTCGGTACGGTGTTTGGTTTATGAGTATGCTTATTATTTATTTGATTGACGTAGTAGTCTCGATTCCTGGTGTAGTCCGTGATTTTCCGATCCGCATAGTCGATCTCATTGAGCGCCCTGCGAGCTTCGTCTATGTCCTTGGCTTTATGAAACTGATCCACTGCCTTTTCGCGATACTGCTCTGCTCCAATTCGTCCCTTTTCTGCGAGGGCGACGCCCACTTGAGCATAAGTTCCCGTGCCCATAAAGAAGGTTGTGAATACCTCGCCCGCGCCAATGGATCCATAGAGACCGAGCGGGTCAATGCCGTTCGTCGGCGAGTTAAACACGTAGCGCCGAATATTCGGGTCACCTGCCGCCAAGCCAATCGGATCATCCGAAGTAAACTGTCCGGTGACGGTGCTGAAATTCCTCAGACGCATGTGGGTCAGCCCATTACCGTCGGCTGTCACTCCATACTCACCGACAAACTGGAAGATGTTGGTGAGCACTGCCGAGTGAGTCGTGGTCTCGCCGAAGGGGAGGTAGCTGTAGCGGTTCACATACGTGCCAGCCGAGTTCGTAATGCCGACCGTCGAGCCGAGTGCATCGAAGTCGAAATAGGATGCAATGCCGCCCGCTACGCGATCGAGGAGTCCATAACCATAGGCGTAGTTGACTCGTCCCGCCCCGCTATATTCGCCGACGATGTTTCCCAAACCGACGGGGTCTATCAGGTACTCCGTTCGCACTCCATTCCGGTCGGCAGCGATCCGGTCCAGGAACGCGTCGTACTCGTAGCGAAACGTGCCATCGGGGCCGATGACGCCCAGCAGTTGATTGCGGCCGTCCCACGTGTAGATCGTCGTTCCGGTCGAATCGCTCTCGCTGATCAGGTTTCCGTCGGCATCGTAGGCGAACGTCGTATCCCCGGCACTGGTGATCTGGTTCAGTTCATTCGCAGCGTACTCGGTTGTGCCGAGCAGGCTGTCGATGACGCGGGTCCTGTTCCCGGCGGGATCGTATTCGTACTGGATGGTGCGTGCGTCGGGCAGAGTGACCAGAATCAGTTGGCCGGCTGCGTCGTATTTGTACTGAGTGACTCCGTCCACAGTTCCCATGCTCGTCCGTCGTCCATCGGCGTCGTAGGTATAGTCGAATCGCGAGTTGACGGGTCCTTCCGTCTCAAGAGTCGGTCGCGGACCGCGATTGACCAAGTGCAACAGTTGCCCGACTGCGTCGTATTCGTAGGTGGTGTATGTCCCGTTGCCGTTCTCCTTCAGGGTCATCCGGCTTAAGGCATCATAACTGTAACGAGTGATCAGCCCGTCCGAGCCGTCACGCACCTCAAACAAGCGACCTACCGTGTCGTAAGTGTACTTCACGGTGAAGCCATCCTGATCGACGCTCTGCACGCGGCGGCCGCCATCATCGTAGGTGAACTCCAGAAATCGCCCGCCAAAGGAATTGATGCGTGTGATCAGATCCGGAAAATCGGCGTCGTTGTAGATGAACGTCGTGACGCGCGTCAGCGGAAAGCTGTCTGTGGGAATCTGCTGGGCCGCGGTCAACAGTCGCCGCGCGGCATCATACAAGTAGTCCACATGCGAGCCGTCAGCGAAGTCCTCACGGGTAACGAGGCCCGTTTGGGCATCGCGCACAATCTGCGTTGCCTGGCCTCGCCGATTGACCGTTTCGATCAGACTGCCCTCGGCATCCCGGCTAAATACCTCACGGCTGCCATTGGCGTACGTGATGGCGACCAATGAACCATTCGCATCACGCTCGTAGCGGGTGATATTGCCGCGAGCATCGGTGAGGCTGGTCAGTTGATTGAACTGAGTCTCGTAGGTGTAGGACAATTGGTTGCCGAGCGGATCGGTAGCACCGATCACATTAGCGCGCCCGTCATAACGGAACTGGGCCGTCGCCCCCAGCGGACTAATCGACTGCAGCAGATTGCCGTGTGAGTCGTAATCGAATTGCGACGTACGGCCAAGCGCATCGCGAACAAGTTCCGGCAGTCCCAGATCGTTATAGAGAATGGTCATGGAGCCAGCGGCATCTGTGAAGGTCACACCAGCGACGCTGTCATAGCCCAGAGTCACCTCTTCGACGTCATTATCACGGCGCACGCGGACCAGCCGACCCTGATCGTCGTAATCATAGAAAACATGCGTGCCATCGGGACTGGTGATCGAGGCGAGAGCATTCTCGCGCGCCGGTCCCTGACCCGTGACATAATTATACAGTGTCGTGCCTTCCGTGGTTGTGACGCTTGTCAGATGCTCAAACGTTGTATCGTATCCATAGGTCACGACCCGATCGGTTGGCTGATTGCCAATGAATTCGTGTACCTGATTCAGCTTGCCATTGAGATTGAATTGCAGCTCCAGTTGCGGTCCCGAAGTGTGTGTTATTACGAGAATCTGACCGGTGGGCTCGATACGTCCCGAGAAAGTGATTCGGTTTCCGGCTGGATCTTCGATACGGGCTAAACCGGCACGGATTCCGTCGAGAATGTCTCTGCTGAAGACGAACAGCGTTCCATCCGGTTCTCGCAACTCGACCGCACGAGAGACGTCGCTGTTCATATTCAAAGTCACAGTGGCGAGATCGCCAGGCGCTCCGTGATACGTGAAAATATCGTTTGTATCGCGGAAAAAGGTTCGTTCGATTCCTCCCTGAGTGACCCGCACAATACTTTCAGGTTGGAATATGGACTCCACGTTCATGGTGATGTCCCAGGGGTTGCTCCAACCAAATCCCAGCGTGCCAGGACGATTGCGACCCTCGAGCGAGGCGTCATAGTATCGGTCCATCGATAATGTGAGTCCTGGTGTCGGAACCTCAACATCCGTAGCACTGGCCAGGATCGAGAAGGGAAGTTCCGCGGCGGATTGAGAAAACTCGAACTGCATCAACCGAGCAATGTTTCCCGTTCGAACGCCAAGATTGCTGAGATAAGTTGCGTTTTCGGCAAGGACATCGTGAAACTGATCGGGCGTGGAACCGACGCTCGACAGAAAGTTGGAGAACACCACATCCCAAGCCTGGGTTGACATAGCCTGAGGACGCAGGTCACTCTTGGCTGCCTGCCAGTCAATGGATTCGTCGTCGTTCCCGAGTATGCTGACCTCTAGATCGAGCCGGAATTCCGCTATGCCCGAAGCTGGCTCCAAAAACACGCGCATCTGATTGCGTTGTCCCGCACGCAAGATCCCCGCAGGGCCATCCTGGGAAATGCCCAGGAACTGGATTGAACTTTGGGCGAAGTCGCCAGAATAGTCACCGTCGTCTGATAGTCTTAGTCTGGCAAATGTGCTCGCCAGTTCGATGAATGGGGCAGCTATATCGACGTTGCTGGTGTTGGTGTATTCCACAACGACTGTTGTGGACCCGGCGCCGGACCGAATGATTCCTGGCGTAATTAAGTTGATTTCAACCGGATTTTCCTGGGTTTCGGAGATGGTAAACGCGGCAGGCAACGTCACCGTGGTCGAGCCGTTGACTGCAACCACGTCAAAAACTCCAGTCGGTTGTCCCGACAGATCGAATGTCACAAACACCATTTGGCTATCCCGAAATACCGTCGATACTGTGTTGATCGTCGTGCCGTTACCTTCAAGTCGAAAGAGCGTTTCTGAATTGAATCGTTGCCCCTGGATGCCGACAGTCACGCGCCCGGTGTTGCCGCCAATCGAGACATCGACGCCGTCAATGCCGAATGGGACGAGCGTTGGCATCAAACTGAAGCTGGCTGTTGCGGCGGCACCTCCGATTGCTCGAGCCAGGACATAGTATGTCCCGTCTTGTGTTGTCGGAATCAAAAGTTCCTGGTCCGGTTGTTGCGCAGACGCGGCAAAGTCAAAATCCGCTGGCGTGGGTAAGCGACCACGGGCAATCAGTAACTCGCTCAGTCCTGATGCTGCCGCACTGTTGAGAACCAATCGCAATGCTTCACCAGGAGTGACTGTGAACTGGAAGTAGTGGTCGGGATGAGTCGCGGCGAACGGGACATTCGTGGCACTGCCCACGGAGAGGCTGGGTACGTTCAGGTTCAAGGTTGTGGACGACACCGCCAGGTTGTTGGTTCGAATCGGTTCGTCAATCTGGAAGCGCCGGTCTGCTCGCACCAGGATGAAATAACTTCCCTCAGGAACAGCGGGCAACGTAATGGTTGCTGTCTCTACGTAAGCAGAATTCGCCCCGAGTGAGTCGATCTGCGCGACGGTTGTCAGCAACAGATCCGATTCATCCACTTCACCGTCCTTAGACAGATAGACGGCATCCTGCCACGACGTTGTGATCGCATTCGCTCCGGCATTCCTTCCGATCCAGGTGACAGTCACTTGCTGTCCGGGTTGTGTCGCCGGTGTCAGCGTCACCGAATCAACTGCCAGGTCGAGTACCGCGGGTTGAGCTCCAAAATCCTGCCCGGTCACACTGGATGTCGCTGTGGCGAGTGTGACGGAGCGCGTGTGGGGAGCGGCGGGGACAGTCGGTTGAGTACCAGTATCGAACTCCGTGGCAACCGTGTAGCTCCCGGCCGCCAATCCTGTGAATCGGTAATTGCCGCTGCTGTCGGTCTGCACGTTGACTTCACCCTGATCGAAGCGGCGATTGCCGTTCGCGTCCAGGAATACTGTGTGATAAACCACGCCGGGTTCGGCGCCGTTCTGAGCCCCCGATCCATCATCGTCCCGGAAGAGTTTGCCGCTGATCTGTCCGCCGCCCGCGTAGGTGTAGGCGAACACATCGGTCTGCAGGTTGCGATCGCCATTGAACAGGTCACTGGCTTCACTGGCGAAAGTCACCCGTCCCTCATTCGTCAGGTAAACTTGCGCGGCATTCGAATTCGGCGAGGACCGACTATTACCGCCCGCCAATCCGGTATGATTGGCACTCGCCAGCACGGTGATGCCCGTTGCCAGGTCTCGGACAAACAGGTCCCACTGCGCCACCTGCACTTGTCCCGCGACAAGATTTGTCGCCCTGCTGTTGAAGGCCACATATCGACCGTTCGCACTGAGAACAGGGCGGTCGGATTGGCCTTGCGACAGAGCGCCAGTGAGATGGTTCCCCGAGGTTCCCGTGGAACTGACACTGACGAGTTGCGTGGTATTGTCGATCAGATTCCGAACGTAAAGTTGGGCGATTGTATTGCCAGCGATCGGACTGATGTTTGTCGAACCACTTTGAAATAATACCCGGGTGCCATCTGCGCTGATCTTCGGAAACATCGATGGACCGTTGCCGCCGGACGTATTGGACTGGTTTAAACTCACGAGCCGGGTTGTGTTGTTCACCAAGTCTCGAACGTAGACTTGAACACCAAAGGTTGTTGATTCAGGGGCCATATTTGTCGAATTTGACGCAAATGCCACAAAGCGACCGTCCGCACTGACCGAGGGTGCCCATTGACCTTCCGAACCGCCCGAGATGAAGTTCCCTGGCACGTTCGCGGTAGTACTTTGGCTGACCAACCGGTTTTGGAAGGCATTCGCCCCGGTCAAATCGTAGGCGAAAACATCAGCCCAACCGTTGTCATCAGTCACACCCGCCACCAGGTCGCTCGACTTGCTGACGTACACCAGCCGCGAAGAATCCTCGCTGAAGACGGGGCGATATTCGCTCTGAAGCGACGATCCATCGCCGCTGGCCGTGCCGCTCGTCGCGATGGTCACCAGTCGCAGTTCTTCATTCACGCGGTCATAAACATAGAGGTTGGGTTGCCCGCCGGAGACTGTGACACCGCTGACCAGATTTGTCGAAGTGTTGACGAACGCGACCCAGCGTCCATCCGGACTGACGACGACGTCGTTATTTCCGCTGAATGCATTCGCAGTGGTTCCCGTGGTCGTATTGCGGCTGATCAGTTTGGACGTTCCTGTGTGCAGGTCGCGGAGGTAGACGCCGCCAAACGCGGAGGAAGTGGCATCCAGACCAACCTTCGTGGTGTTGAACGCAAGGTACCGGCCATCGTTGCTGAAGGATGCCTGAAAAACACTACCGTTGGGGGCCTGGATGCCGTTGGGCAGAACCGTGGCGACGGAGATTTCACCAGTCTGGGTATTCCGGACGAACAAGCTTGCGTCCACATGGCTGCTGACATCGGGATCAAACTGAGAGGCGTTGAAGCTGATAAACGCGACGAATTTTCCGTCCGGAGTGGCGGCGGCCAACGTTCCGCCGGCTGTCGCGAGTTGCTCGGCCGGGAGCAACGGACTGCGGCGCGAGGCCAATTCCACGATGCCTTGCGACAGGTCGCGCACGAAGACGTCCTGTTTGCCGTTCGCGTCGTCGTTGATCAGATCCGTGGCATTGCTGGCGACCGCGACAAAGCGAAAATCGGCACTGACGGCGGAGGGGAAGAAGGCATCGATCGTTGCATTTCCGGCACTTGACGTCGGACTGACAGCGACAGCCCGGGTGACTCCCAGTTGTCGATCCCGGACGAATGTCTCCTTCATGCCGTTGGTGTCGAGGGTGGCCGTCAGGTCGCTCGCGCGGCTCTGGAAAGCGACATACCGGCCGTCGTCACTGGCAACGGCCGAGATCAACGAGCCCACCAAACCAAATCCAATCCGAGCACCGGAATCGTCATTTCCGGCCGCTGTTCCCGCCGCGTTGACGCTGACCAGCCGTGTCGTCTGGTCGTTCAAGTCGCGCAGGTAGATGTCGGTGCTAAAGTTGATGTCCGGCGTGGTCGGGTCGAGGTTATCGTTGTCGCTGGTGAAGACGACAAAACGGCCGTTGCTGGTGATTCCCGCGTCATATCCCTGAATCCCGGCCGTCCCGGCGGCATTGACACTCACCATGCGAGTCTCGTCAGTCACGCGATCCCGTACAAAGACCTGGGTTTGTCCTCCCGTTGGCAGACTCGAAAGATTGGTGGCCGCACTATGAAAGACGATCCGCGACCCGTCGAAGTTGATCGGGTGATCGGTGGTCCAAACCTCGTTGTTGGCCGACTGCAGACCTGTGGTGTCGACCGTGACCAACTCCGTGACGCCCGTCGCAATGTCGTGCACGAAGATGTCTCGCGCGGTATTGTCGTCGTTGGGTACCAGGTTGTTGGCCGTGCTGACGAACACGACAACCTGGCCATTGCCACTGAGGACCGGATTGGAAGAATTATCATTTGCCTGAACTCCTCCCGGTCCCACGCTGACTCGTTGCGTCGGCTCCAGCGTACCATTCGAGTTCAACTTGCGGACGAAGATGTCTTGAAATCCATTCGTGTCACCGGGCGTCATGAAGGCCGATACCGTGGCCCAGGCGACCATCAAGCCACCATCGCTCGTGGTCGCGATGGACGGTGTGTCGCTGTAGTTATTGCTGTCGCGCGAGCCGTCGAAGTACGAACTGATCAACACCGTCCGATCTGTGTCCAGATCGCGCACATAGACGTCGACCTGACCCGCGAACACGTTGTTGATTGGCGGCGATGTGACGAGATCACCAGCGTCACTCTGAAACACGACGTAGCGTCCATCGGGACTGATTTTGGGGCCGAAACCTCCCTCGTCCCCACTGCCGCTGCCATCGGAATTAATGCTGATCAGGCTGACCTGGCCGGTGCCACGCTCATACAGGAACACATCCGCCGTGCCGTTAAAATCATTGGGCACGAGGTTCGACGCGGCACTCTCGAACACAACCCGCTGTCCGTCGGCGCTGATGCTGACCACCCCCGACACGCCGGACGCACTGTCCCCCCAATGCTGAGGATCCGTCAGCGTGATCGGTTCCACTGTCAGCATGACCCGGTCTTCGCAGGCTTCAACGCGTGCGGCCAGCCGTTGGCGAGTGAGTCGCCGAGGACGACGCTGGACCATGCTGCGACTGATCCGCGACGCGGTTGAGAACCCACAGTCCAACCGAGATTTCAGATCTTGGAGCCAGGCTGAGATCTTCATGGGCGCTTTCCTGCAATTTATCAATGGTGGGATTCGTCTTGATCAATTCACCGACGCGACTCCGAGAAACCGACTTTCACCAGTCTAATCGATACAACCGAGACTTTCGGAGTGCGACAATCTGTCTGAAGGTAGACGAGGGGGCCGTTTCTGGGGGTTCCACACAGACGTGAAGAGAGTACGCAGCAGAAAGTGCGGATCTGTCGTGGTGAAAAAGAAAAATTCGAGCAGCCCGAAGCCCGACTCTCGCCTGTAGCCTGACTTTCTGAGTCGTGACTAAAAGCCGACCGCGGAGCGGGAGGCGTGGCTGAGAATCGCTCCCGGTGCTGTCAAAGGGGGCTTAAAGTCTTCGATTGAAGGCAGGACCGGGCTGATGGGAGGGCGAGGCTCCCGCCGAGCCGCTAAGTCTGGTGGGAATCGAAAGACCAAGCGGCTCGGCGGGAGCCTCGCCCTCCCATCGACCGCAATGATGAACTCGAATCATCCAATGGACACGAAAACGTCAAGTTAAACCGCTATAGCTAGTGCCGAGCGGCTGATTTGTCGACAGCCAGAGTTGGACCCACTCAGAGAGTCAGGCTACGGTGCCTTGTTCGGCCGAACTGATTCGGGAACCGTCCACAGACGCACTTTGCCGTCACTTCCGGCGGTCGTGATGAGGCGGGAGTCGGCTGACGCGGAGATGGCCAGCAATTTACCGGAGGGGCCGCTTAAGGAAAGCAGTTTGGTCTGGGTGGCCAGATCCCAGAAGACGATATTCGGGTCTTCGCCGACTGTCACGAGAAGCTTGCCCTGATTGAGTATGACCTCATCTGTGCTGTGTCCGTCATGGCCGCGGAACTGGAATTTCGAGACTCCCGTTTCAATGTCAAGCAGATGAGTACCTCGATACTGATCAGATATCGCCGCGATCAGTTGTTGGGCAGTCTTGCTGAATTGGAGGGACCTGACTGCACCAAATTCGCCAAATGTCTTGGTGACTTTCCCAGTTGAGATTTCCCGCAGTGTGATTTCCGCAGGCTTGTGCTGATCGGACCAACTTCCTGTTCCTGCTGCCAGTACCTGATCATCGGGAGAAAACGCCAGTGTCAACACTTGGTCTTTGTGCCCCGTCCAGGTTGAGATCAACTTGCCCGATTCGGACTCCCACAAGCGGACGATCCCGTCGCCACTTCCGACGGCCAGACGACGTCCCGTGTGATCAAAGGTCAAACATTCGATACTCGCCTGGTCGCGAAGTAATTCTCGTTTCGCCTCGAGGTCGTCGGCCGGAGCGATCCAGACAGAACCCGACAATGTCCCCTGACGACTGTCTCCCGTACACCAAGCAACCCAGCGGCCATCGGGTGAGTAGCCGACACACGTCACCGCGACTGGGTGCTGCAGGACGAGCGGTGCGACATCGAGGTGATCCATGTCCCAGCGGCGCAGCGTGCCGTCGATGCCTCCTGACACCACGAATCGTCCCTTCGGCTGTAAGGCAACTCCCAGCACTTCGCCCACGTGTCCCGCCAAAACGCGTTCCGTTTGCCGATTCGAAATGGATGTATTGGGTGGTAATCCGTTGATTGTTTCCAGCTTTGGCAGTGTCGCGACGAACGCGTCGTCGTATTTGACATGCGCATCAATCCACAGACGGACCACCGGCAGGCCTGACAGGGGCGATAGATCTGTGACAGGTGTGCCTCGTAGATCAAGCTGTTCCAGAGGCATCCTGCGTAACGGCTGCAGGTCTGTCACGCGGGTGTTCCGCAGGTTCAAGCGTTTCAACGGCAGGTAGACTAATGGCGCCAGATCGGCAACACCGGTGTCTCGCAAGTTGAGCGAGGAGAGTTGGCGTAGTTCAAAAATCGGACTGATGTCCTTCAGGTCGAACTGTCCATCAAAGCTCAGGTGGATTGTCTGCCCTTGTTCTACCTGAAGGTCAGTGACCCCACCATTGTAGCGCGGAACCTTGGACTTCAACTGATAGAGGAGTGCACCAGCATCTTTGGGCAATTGAGCCGCAAACAGTCCCGCCGGGGCCTTGACCGGGGCCGTGTCCCAGATGATGACCGAGGCATCGGTGCTCGCGGAAACCAGTTTGACTCCATCCGGGGTAAATTTGACGTCCGTGACGGCCCCCGAATGCCCGCGCAAGGTAAGCAGTTCCGAGGCCTTGTCGACATCCCAGATTTTGATGAGATTGTCTTCCGACCCAGTAGCGATTCGAGAGCCATCAGGAGTGAAATGAATGGAATTGACGGGGCGAGTGTGGCCTTGAAGTGTCGCGACGACATCCCCAGACGCGACATCGATGACGGTCACGGCATGCCAGACCCGCTTCCCTTGCGCATCATGATAACCGTTAATGGCGAGCCGCTGACTGTCGCCGCTGAATTCGACGGGGCGGCCGCGCCAGTTACCACTTTTCGCCGTGATCGTCCGCTTGATATTGCCTTGCAAATCCCAGATCAAGCACTTCTCGGTCCCGCACGAGACCAACATCTGGCCATCCGGACTGAACCGCAAATGCCTCACCTCGCCGAGACCTCCGGACCATTTGTGTTTCAATTCTCCGGTGAGGGGATCGTGAATTCGTACCGTCCCGTCCTTTCCGCCCACGGCTAACAGCCGTCCATCCGGGCTGAGAGCCGTCGCATGCACATGTGACTCCACTGGGAAATTGCTGATGGTCCGGCCCGTCAGCGCATCCCAGACCCTGCACTCATGCTGCCCCCCTGGGTTGGATCCGCCCGCGGCAAGCTGGAGATCCGGTCCAAAATCGAGCACGAAATAGGGCAGGTAGTTGTCGAACCCGACGCCGAACAGTGCATCGCAACGGATCAGTTCTCCGGTGGCCAGATCCCACAGAGCATATTCGTTGGTCACACTGCCGCCTTGCATGACCAGACTCGCGGCGTAGCGGCCGTCACGACTGAGTGCCATTGCCGTGACCGCACCGCGATGTGCGGTTAAACGCTGAAACTGACGGTCACTAGTGGCATCCCACACTTTGACTCGCCGATCGGCTCCCGCGGTGACGATCCGGCGTCCATCGGGACTGAACGCGGCCGAGTTCACGTTCCAGCCATGCCCTTGAAGGGTCCACAGTCGTTCGCCCGTGTCTGCATTCCAAACCGCCGCCGTGGCATCGACCGACGCCGTCACATAACGCCTGCCATCGCGGGAACTGGCGATGGTTCGCACCATCTCGCGATGTCCCGGCATCGATCTCAATGGTTCGCCGGTTTTCGCGTCCCAGACGTGAATCATGCTATCGGTTCCACCGACCAGGATTCGTCTGCCGTCCGAACTGTAGCTCACACCAAGGAGTTCAGAAGCTTCGGCGGGCAATTCCAGGACTGTTCGTCCCGACCTCAAATCCCAAACTCGCACACAACGGTCCTGACCGGCAGACGCCAGTTGCTCTCCATCTGGACTGAAGGCAATTCCATTCACGCTATGAGAGTGTCCCACCAGATTCAGCAGGAGTTCTCGTGACTCGGTGTCCCAGATTCTTGTTGTATACGAGTGGACGACACCCTCGTGACCTCCGCAGGCTGCGATGCGCCGACCGTCCGGGCTGAATGCAACGTTGCCCACCCCCCAATCGAAGCCCGGATAGTTGGCCAATTCTTTGCCGTTTTCAGCATCCAGCAATCTCACCTTGCTATCGGGACACGACACCAGAAGTTTGGTTCCGTCGGGACTGTATTTCAGTGTGCCAACGCGGCGCGTGAAAGGCGCATTCGCCGGCTTGAGAAACTTCACGCTGAAAAATTCCTGGCCGGTCACGGCATTCCAGACGATCACCGTACCCAATTCACCGGCGGCTGCGATCCGTGTCCCGTCCGGACTAAAGGCCGCACCACTGAACTCTTCATTCGGATCTTTTTTCATTTCCAGCAGGTGCAGGTTGGTCAGTCTCGACAGGTAGTTCCATTCCCAACCGCGAAACTCTTTTTCGCAACCGTTCAGCAAGGAGACTGCCTGAGGACCATTGTTGGACAGCCATTCGCGGTACGCGAGGGACAGCGTGTTCCGATAGACCTGGTGCCGCAGCGCGTCAGCTTTCTTGACGACCTCCGCCTCTGCCGTCCGCGCCTCCTTCTCGTGACGCTCCGCCTGGCCGCGCGCATCTTTCTCGCGCACGGCCAGATCTTTAGCTTCCTGCTCACGTTTCAAGGCCAGTTGTCGGGCGGCCTCGGCTTCCGTTCCCTTGGTTTGAGCCAGCTTCTTGGCCACAGTCTCCGCCGCAGTGGCCAGCCGCGCTTCTTGCTCTTTGCGTTCAGCGATGCCGCGTTGTGTCCGCTCGGATTCCGCCCGTTCGGACGCCTTGATCGCAAAATAGCTCGAGACCCCCGTGCCGAGGGCCAAAGACAGAAACACCCCGGCCGTCAAACTGGCAATCAACGGATTGCGCCGACACCATGACCGCAACCGCTCAATGACACTGACCTTCCGAGCGACAATCGGCTCACCATTCAGAAAACGCTGCAGATCCTGTTGCAATGCGTCCGCGTTGGCATAGCGCTGTTCGGGATCTTTTTGCAGGCACTTCAGGCAGATGGTTTCCAGGTCCTGATGAATTCGCGGATCGATGGCCCGCGGGTGAGTCGGCTCCGCATTCTGGACCAGCTTCAACAATTGCAACGCCGAGTCCGAGGTAAAGACCCTGCGCCCGGTGATCAGCTCATAGAGGATCGTACCCAAGCCATAAATGTCGGCGGCGATCGTAATGCCCTTTGCTCCGGCGGCCTGTTCCGGTGACATGTAGCTGGGCGTGCCCACGATCGCGTTTGAAGCGGTCAGCGTCGTATCGACGTCCAGTCGTTTCGCTAGACCGAAGTCGGTGATGAACGGCTTGCCGCTGTGATCGACCAGCACGTTGCTCGGTTTGAGATCGCGATGCAGCACGCCGCGCTGATGGGCGTAGTGAATGGCGTTGGCCAGGAGCTTCACCAGGTTCGCAACTTTACGCTCGCGAGCCCGGATCTGTCCGACGGAAATACTGTCGGCAGCCACGCCCGGTCGGATGACACACGACTCCTGGTGCATTTCGGCCAGACTGCGTCCCGAGATCAGCTTCATGCTGAAATAGTGGTAGTTATCCGATTTCCCCACCTCGTAGATGGGGACGATATTGGGATGATCCAGATGCGCCGCGGCTTGGGCTTCAGACCGAAATCGCTCCACGGCTTCGGGTGATGCCAACTGGCCGGCCAGGATCATCTTGAGCGCGACTTCGCGTTGCAGGGTGACCTGCTTTGCGCGCAGCACCACACCCATTCCGCCGCGTCCCAGCTCTTCGAACAATTCGAAGTCGCCGAAGTACCTGACGCGGGTCCCGACAATCGCCCCAGGTTCGGACGGCAACTGAGTCAACCGTTGCATCAGTTGCTCGACCGTCCCGTTGCTTCCCTCCTTCTTGTCGAGGGGAGATTCCCGCCCCGGCATCAGCAGGGGATCCGCAACTACGGTCACTTCAGACATCTGAGCCGAGTTGGCATGAACCTGCAAATAGGCTTCGACGTATGCCAAGTCGGCACCCGTCAGCGTCCCTTGCAGGAACTGCCGCATTTGTTCGTCAGTGGGTTTGGCTTGCACGCTGTGACTCAATCTTCGTGGGGGAATTGTGTCGAGCGGAACTTACGATGGATTGTCTGTCTCTCCGTTAATCAGTACGCAGGTCGTTTCCGAATTCTGTCACGTGGTCAATGTTTTTGTGAAATCTCGAGCCGGGATTAACGAAAGAGATTCCCGCAACTCAATAACGGTCTGGAGCTTCCAACTGCGGCCGCCTCTCGATCCTCCATCAATCCCACATTCCTTCTAGTTCGATCCTCAGTCGGCGCATGACGCGACCGCGGGCCAGATAGACGGCGTTGGTCGTCAGGCCAAGTTCCGCGGCCACTTCAGCCGTGGGCCGGGATTCAATCGCCGTGCCGCGAAACGCCAGAATTGTGGTCTCACCAAACTCTGCCGTCAAAAGTTCCAATGCACGACTAATAAGCTGTGACCGAAACTCCGCCTCTTCGATTTCTACGGAATTCGACATGTCGTCCACCGCACCAGAGAGTCCGGCATCGTTAGGGGGCAGGCGCCCGTGTCGCCGGCGCCAGTCACACCATTTCGTGCGCAATACAGTGTGCAACCAGGCACGAAAGCTACGAGAACCATCGTAGTTGAAGGTGGGAAGCGATCTCAATAAGACCACGAAGACTTCCTGAACTAAGTCCGCGGCGTCGACCTTGCTCTGGCTGGTCCGTTCGGCCCACCGATAGAGCATAGGAGTGTAGAGTCGGACGAATCGAGCCCATGCTTCCTCGTTCGAGTCACCCCGTAACTGATAAAGCAAACTGGCGGGAGTCTGTTCCATTGCGCATACCGGGTGAGCAATTTGTGAGTGTTGAAACACTATAACCTACGAAAACACGTCACGACAGTGTAGTGGTGTACCAATCCCGTGAATCAATATTCGCCATTTGTTAGTAGCCTTGGTTGATCGATTTGAAATGCGTTGAAGAAGCACTCAATTGAATGCGGACACCTATTCCACAACACTCTCTGCGTCTGCCAATCCAACTCCGCTACCACGAACCTCAGTCCACGCTCAGAGATTGAGTCTTTCCCGCTCGTCACCGGCGGCCAGCACAGGATTTTCTCTTGCAGATCAGGCGCCAATGACAGCAGATTCATGATCTGTGTGACGCGCGCCCGAGTGACGTGCCCCAGCCGCGCCAGGTCCGCGTAGTCCGCCGCGACCCCAGTTTCGATCAACCGCTGGAACCGGTGCGCCAGGGCTAGCAACCGTGCGACACGGGGAACCCGCCCGACGGGATTCTTGGGTGCCTCGCCGGCGTGGACCTGTTTCTGGCCGTGGCTGGCGCGTCGGAAGTGGACTCGGGCAGTATGTTGGATGGCAGGTTTCATGCGGCGGATTCCTCAAGGGTTTCAGGCAGTGCAGAGAGGCCGGTGGGGTGAATGGTTAGCGTGACATCGCCGGTGTCCCCGTGGTAGTCGACTCGCTCGATCAACAGTTGCAGGACTCGAGCTTGCTCTTTCGGCGACAAGACGTGCCAGACCTTCTCGAACTCGGCCAGCGCACTCGCCACCTCGGCGTCGTTGATTCGTTCCGTCTGCAGTTGGTCCAGCTCTGTGAGGATCTCAGTTGACCGCTCATTCGCAATACGGAGGCGTTCCTGCAGATCGGCCAGGCGAGCCAGAGATGAATCGCCATCAACGGCGCCGGCCACTTTCTTCAGCTCCGCTTCGTCACGGTGCCGCTGGCGGTGGACGGCGGCGAGTTCGGCCTGCAACTGCCCTGCCCTCGCTGTGACGTGCTGTCGGGCTTTCTCAAGCGTCTCACTAACCAGATTTGGGTCTTGTCCGACATGCCGGATCTGGTCGACGATGAACTGCTCGATTTCCCCCGCGGGCAGCGACGGCTCCACGCAGCTGTCCCAGCCGAGTTTCTGGGCCGAAAGGCAGACGTAGTATTGGTACCGCCTCCCGTTTTTCTGGGAGTAGTGATGGACCATCGAACTGTTGCAATGAGTGCAATGCAGCAACCCTTTCAACAGTGCCCCATGTTTGTTCCGGACTTCTGTCCCGCCACTACGGCCGTTCTGCTGGAGTTGGACCTGCACCTTCTGAAAGACTCCTGGGTCGACGATGCCGGTATGCTCACCGTGGTAAACCTGGTCCTTGTGCCGGACCTGCCCTGCATACAGCACGTTCGTCAGCAGTTGATGTAGCATAGTCTTCTGAAATGGCTGGCCCCCTTTGGCACGTCCTGCTTTCGTCACCCAGGCCTTGGAGTGCCAGCCTCGTGATCCCATTTCGCGGGCCGTCGCCAAGAGCGATTGGTGTTGCAGGTACAGGTCAAAGATTTGCCGCACCCGGATGGCTTCGAGTTCGTTGACGACCAATTTGGAACCCTTGGGGTCGATGTCGTACCCGAGAATGGGGCGTCCGCCAGTCCATTTTCCCTTCTTCCTCGTGGCGGCGATCTTGTCGCGGGTCCGTTCCGAGATGATCTCGCGTTCGAACTGGGCGAACGACAAGAGGATGTTGAGCGTTAAGCGGCCCATCGAATGCGTGGTGTTGAACTGCTGGGTGACGCTGACGAACGAGACGTTCTGCTTGTCGAACACCTCCATCATCTTGGAGAAGTCCAGAAGCGAGCGACTGAGGCGGTCGACCTTGTAGACCACAACGCAGTCGACGTTCCCGGACTCGATGTCAGCGAGAAGTCGTTTCAACGCCGGCCGGTCGGTGTTGCCACCGCTGAACCCGCCGTCGTCAAACCTATTAGATTAGCACTCCCAGCCTTCCTGGGCTTGGCTCTTGATGAAGGCTTCGGCCGATTCACGCTGGGCGTCGAGGCTGTTGAACTCTTGCTGAAGACCCTCTTCGGTGGATTTGCGTGTGTAGATTCCGCACCTGACGGTGGTCCGTGTTTGGGGAGCAGGCTTGCGATTCACTTGGCACCTCCATACTGGCCGATCTTAAAGAAGAGATACCCGTTGGTATGCGTTCCGGTGACCGCTTTCGCGACGGCGCTGAGCGTGTTGTAGAGTTCCCCTTCGTATTCGAGCCCTTTGGCCCGCACCGTTACCTTCACCTTTCTCTCCTTATAGTCACGCGTGATGACGGTCCCCGGTGGCGGCAGCCGTTTGTCCGACGACTGCGGAACCGACCGCGTGACCTGCTTCTTCGCGGGTTGCGGTTCGGCCACCAGCTTCAACGTCGCGGGGGCCTTCAATCGCAGGTCGGCGTCGTTGGCCAGTTCCGCGGCCCGGCGCTTGGCCCGCACTGACAGGTCGCCTTCGACATTGGCTTGGATGCGCCATGCGATTCGTTTGACGAGCCATTCTTTGTGTCCGGAACGACTCTCCTCCCCAAACACCTCGGCGTACTTCACCCGAAGTTGGGTGGAAGTCATTCGTCTGAGAGCGGCCAGCTCCTTCGGAATGTTGATCTTGGTCTCTTTGGCAGGGGGCATGTTTTTCTACCTCTTCTTTGAGTTCCACAGGGGGCAATCGGAAAGTCCGTTAACCGCTGTGGACACTGAGCCGTTTCGTGGCCTGAAACTCAAGGCCCTGCCCAGTCGATTCAGAGAGTTTTGGAGAGAGTTCCGTGACGAGGCCTGGGCGTGCCCGGAGACGGAGAATCCCGGTAGCGAAAAGCTCGGCGAGCTCGGCGATGGGGTTGTCTGTGGATTGAAGATGGAGCGGGGTGATGACGCTAGGCATGGACGAATCCTTCGTTGGTGTTCTCCTACCTGTAACCTTCCGGCTGCCACTCGCGTCCACGATACAATTTGCCCGAAATTGGTATTTTCCGACCGTTCGTCCGAACTCAATTCTGGATAGCGGGCCGAGAATACGGATTTCACGAGCGCCGCAGCAGTTTTGAGCTTAGTCGAGGCATGATGTAGAATTGTCGGGTCTGAGACCCCATCCTGCGAAATACAGATCCACATCTGGACACTGGGACCCAGAACTGACGATTTCCAGTTCGTTGCTCGACCGCTTCGGTCAGAAGCAAACGTTAGGAGTATTGGGATAATGGCGAACGGATTGGCGATGGATGGTGAAATGATCTCCCCGGGCGAATTCCTAGATCGAACAACAGGCGCCGTATTAGTCTCCAACGCACTTGAAAACGTTCGGCAAGCGATGCTACCAAACCACCAGGAAGCAGCATGCAACCCTATCGTTTCCCGGGAGCCGATGCCACCAAGATCCTCCTGCGAAAAGAACTGGCCGCGGTGCTGGCCGATCTGCGCCGGAAGGCCGGCCGTTCGCCCAACACTCGGTTGAATCTGATCATCTTCCGCTTGGCGACGTGTTGCGGCCTCCGTGCGTCGGAGATCGTCAGTCTGCACGTGTCCGACGTTCGGGTGGAAGCGGCCCGTCCGCACGTGAGGATCCGCCGTGGTGCGGCCAAGGGCGGTCGTCCACGAAACGTACCGCTCTGGTGGGACGCGGGCACGCTCGCCGATCTGGCCGCCTGGAAGAAAGACAAACGGGCGATTAACCAGAACGCCGAGCTGCCGTTTGTGGCATCACTGCGAGACGGCAGAATCGGAATCCGGATGTCGCGCCATACATTGAGGAAGCGGTTCCGGACCGCCTGCAAGGTGCTGGGATTGGCACGGCTGGAGACACTGACGATCCACCACGGGCGTCACACTTTCATATCGCATGCGTTGGCTGGCAGCCGGACCTTGGCGGATGTGCGGGATGCCGCCGGACACGCGAACGTGTCGATCACTTCGACGTACGTGCATGTTCTGGTGGATGATGAGGAAACAGTCGGCGATTTGTTTGGGCGCCTGGGGGGCATCTAAAAGTCCCCACCCCTTCACCTGAACTCGGAAGGACTGAACTCAATGGACTTGATGGCGTGACGGCAGTAATCTATTTGGCATGCGGATTAGACTGTCCTAACCTTTGATCTCGCCGCCGGTTGTACTTTTTTCTGCTGGGATTTCTGCTCTTGGCCGTTTCACTTGAACAGTTTGTACAGCAAGTCGTCGACTCCAGTCTCATGTTGGCCGATGACGTGAGTGCGGTGGCGGCAAGCGTGCCGGCTGAACGGCGGCCTGTTGATGGTGAGCAACTCGCACGACTGTTGGTCAAGCAGAAGAAGCTAACCGCATTCCAGGCGCAGCAGATATACGCAGGCAACGGCAAGTCGCTGGTCCTCGGAAACTATATTATTCTAGACAAGTTAGGCCAAGGTGGCATGGGGATGGTGCTCAAGGCTGAGCATCGTCGAATGAAACGAACCGTCGCCTTGAAGATGCTGTCTCCCGCTGTTACTAAAAATCCCGACTTGGCGAGGCGCTTTCAGCGGGAAGTCGAAGCGGCAGCAAAGCTGGAACACCCAAACATCGTCACCGCTCACGATGCTGACGAAGCGAACGGCACTCATTTTCTGGTCATGCAGTACGTCGAGGGGACCGATCTGGCGGTCCTGGTGAAGAAGGAAGGACCGCTGCTCGTCGAGCGTGCTGTCAACTGCATCCTGCAAGTGGCACGCGGGTTGGAATATGCTCATGAGCAGGGGGTCATCCATCGCGATATCAAACCCGCCAATCTGCTGATCGACCAGAAGGGCGTGGTTAAGATCCTCGATATGGGTTTGGCCCGGATCGACGGCGGCGTGGGCGGCAGCTCCGAGGGAGCGGGCCTGACAAATACCGGCACGATCATGGGGACGGTCGATTACATGTCGCCCGAACAGGCGATGGACACCAAACACGCCGACGCCCGTAGCGATATCTACAGTCTGGGAATGTCGCTGTTCTATCTGCTGACGGGCAGGGTTGCTTACGACGGCGACACGATGATGAAGAAGCTGATGGCGCACCAGAACGCGCCGATTCCATCGCTGTCGGCGTTCCAACTTCAGGCAACAATCGATTCCAGCGGCGGGGTTCCAGCGGACGTCAACCAGTTGCAGCAAGTCTTTCAACGCATGGTGGCGAAGCGGCCGGAGGATCGACCGCAGACGATGACGCACGTGATCGCGGAGTTGCAGCGCTGCGTCGGGGGCAGCACGCCCACGATTCACTTTGAGGGGAACTCGAGCGCACCCTCTGGCAGCAATAGTGAAACCAATGCCGAGTTGCAGAAGTTTTTGAAGCATCTCAATGGAGCAGCTGGCGAGTCGGGAACGAAGCAGGTCGCGAGTGGTTCGAAGGGAGCCGCGGTCTCGCAGGGAGGGGCCGAAGGTGAGACGGTAATCTCGTCCGCCGGCCTGGTGGGAGCTGAGTCCAATACGGAACCGTCCGTGACGCTGGAACACTCGAAGCGGCCGCGGTTATCGAAAGCGAGCGCGGGCCACAGGAAGATAACTCGAACGGCGATTCTGGTCTCGGCGGGTGCGGTTGTGGTAGTCCTGCTGGGGATTCAGTGGGCCGTTCGTGGCAAGCCAGAACGGCCGCCCGATCGCCGTCAAATTGGAAAGAGCGCGCCAGCCCCGGAGCCAATCGCACCAGCCGAGGCAATGACTGGCGAATTCGCACTCGAGTTTGCAAATCCAGAAGACCGTGTGGATATCCCCTCGCTTTCGGCGATCGAAGCGCCGCTGACCATTGAAGCAACGGTCCGCCTCCCGCGCGGACTGGGCTCAGCGGGACGCGTCATCGTGGAGATTTTTTCACCCGAGCGCGCCTTCTGTTTGTGGGGAGCCTCAAATGTCGCGGGATTCGCCTGGTCAGAAGGTGATACGAACACGAACGTGACAACCGATGGAAGCGTATTGGACGCTGCAGCCGAGCTTCGGCTAGCGGGCGTCATCGATCGGGATCGCAAGCAGTCGTTTTTCGTAAATGGGAAGCTGATCAGCCAAACTTCGCATAGCGAAAAGAACTTGGTTTCTGGTCAACTCGGAATGCGAATCGGTAGCCACCATACTCCGGACGGAACGCTAACCCCATTTCCGGGGCAAATTCGCAGTGTCCGAATTTCGAAAGTCGCTCGTAATCTCGCTGACTCTGATGCCTCGATTCCACTCATTTCCGATGCCGACACGCTCGCGGTCTACCGTTTTGACGAAGGCCGTGGAGACGTTCTGAAGGACTCGTCCGGCAACAACCATCACGGCAAGATCGTCGGGGCGAAGTGGGTCAAGGTTGAACCGACGCCGACGGCAAACTTCGAATTGGATTTCGATGGCGTCGATGACTATGTGCTGCTTCCCAAACTCGACGTTTCGGCCGAGGGGGATGTGACGCTCGAAGCGTGGCTGCAACCGCGGAAAATCCCCGAACCGTACCCCTGCGCGCTGCATATTGCCGATAGCGCTGAAAATGCAAACTATTTGACACTGCATGGACACGCACAAGATCCCATCCCTGTCCTGGGCAAGAACTTCGCCAGCGGCGGCGCTCGCGGAGCACATGCTAATGGCGTACGGGGCCCGAAAAAGATACACCTCGCTGGGGTTTGGCGTGCGGGGAGCAACGACCCCGTCCTGTTCGTAAATGGCAAATCTCAGGGCATCAATCCACAGTCCATATCGGGTGATGCGGCACCGAATCTGGAGAGTCTGCTGGGGGCAAGTTTCACTCCTAAAGGACGTGTCCAGTTCTATGCCGGGCAAATGGATGAAGTGCGGATTTCGAAGACCGTCCGATACACGAACGATTTTGTTCCGTCCGAGCGACTACCAAGCGACGGCGACACGCTCGCACTCTACCACTTCGACGAAGGCCAAGGCGACAAGCTCATTGACTCATCCGGCAACAACCATCACGGCAAGATCGCCGGCGCGAGGTGGGTGCGGGCCTCGGCCAGTTCCGATGCTGCCGGGCCTGCTCCCTCGTCGTTCGCGCTGGAGTTCGACGGCAAATCGTCCTATGTCCAATTGCAGGGCCTCCGCGTCCCGGACGCGCCCTTCACCGTGGAGGCCGTGGTCACGCCGGGTACCGTCGAAGCGGCCCAGACTTTGGTCCATTCACACGATCATGCCGACGGCGCGCTCTTTAACTCCGCGGGCCGCTGGGCTGGTCGGCGCAACGGCCATGAATGCCACGCATCGCCTGGCTCGGTCGTTTCAGGCAAACGCGCCCACCTGACGGGGGTTTGGAACGGCGAGAAGTTTGTGTTGTATGTTGACGGCGTGCCTCAATCTGAGTTCCGTGAAACGCCGCGAGACACCAATCAATTGGCAGACATCGTCCTGGGCGCCTATGTCGGGGCACCCGGTGTCGGCCCGCCAGGTTACTTCTTCGATGGGCAGTTCCATCAGCTCCGCTACTCCCGCGGAGAGCGCTATCGGGGAGCCTTCACTCCGCCGCCGCGCATGACGAAGGACGCGTCTACGCTCGCCCTCTATCACTTCGACGAGGGCGAGGGCGACGTGCTCAAGGATTCCTCCGGCAACAATCATCACGGCAAGATTGTCGGGGCGAACTGGGTCAAAACGGCGAATGACCCTGCACCTGGCAACTCAACATCTGCACTGGAATTCGACGGCGTTGACGACATCGTTGAAATTCCCACGTGGAAATACGAGGGGAAAGGCGACGTGACCATTGAAGTGCTCGCGCTATGCAAAGATGAAAATCGTAGCTTCGCCTTCGATGTAGCCCACCTGGAGAATCCCGTTGGCTTGGAACTCTATCTTGCTAACCAACATTGGCATTTTGGGCATTATTCAGGGGTCGGCCAGACCTTCAACTTTGTTGTAGAGAACGACCTAAATGCTTCACCTCCCGGCCAGCCTTTACATCTGGCCGGTGTCTGGACTCCGGCTGGCCCACGGTTGTTCGTCAACGGCACAATGTTCCAGGCCTCTCGACAAGGTGTCTACCCCGGTAGACCGGACGTCCACATGCTGGGGGCCGTCCGAGAATTTGCAAACGGACCGCCGGCGCGGTACTTTCAAGGGAGTATGTGGGGCTTTCGCGTCTCGCGAGTAGCTCGCTATGACAAACCCTTTGCGCCACCAAGTCGATTTGAGACAGACGACGATACGCTGCTCTTGTACGCCTTCGATGAGGGCCAAGGAGAGAGACTCACCGACTTGTCCGGCAACAACCACCAAGGCAAGATCGTCGGCGCGAAGTGGGTGAAGGTGGAGTCAATCGCGCCGACTCGCAATGCATTGGAGTTTGACGGCGGGGCCGAAGTGAAGGTCGAGGTTCCCTCCGTGCGTCTCCGTCATGGTGGGCCGTTGACCCTGGAAGCCTATTTCACGCCGACCGTCGATCGGATCACGAACGTCAATCAGTTGCTCGGCTTCGGGTTCAATTCGCTTTTTATCTCTCCTGAAACCCAGAATTGGCAGTTTGTATGGCAGCATGGAGACAGAACGAGCACTGTGTGCCAGGGAACGCCATTGGTCAAGGGTCGGAGAATTCACGTTGCTGGAGTCGTCGCAGAGGGGAAATGTCATCTGTTCGTGGACGGCAAGGCGTCCACCGCGATGCCGCTGAAGTTCGAAGGTCAGACTGGCCACGAAGAACTCTCCGGTCTGTTCATTGGTTCTGCGTTCCAAGGTTTGATCGATAACGTGCGGATTTCTCAAACAGCCCGCTACCAAGAAGATTTTGCGCCCCCTGACCGATTGAAGTCAGACCGAGACACTTTGGCTTTCTTCGACTTCTCAGAGGGAAATGGAAACCAACTCACGGATTCCTCCGGCAACAACCATCACGGCCAGATCGTCGGCGCGAAGTGGGTCAAGCTCGATTGACACGGCGATCGCTCCACCCGCTGCAATCGCCCGCTTTGAGGCCGAATCGTCGTTCCGGCCGGGAGGGCTGTGCTTATCCTCGCCAATGAGGTATTTCCGGTACCATCGAAAACTTCATGCAGGGTCTCTTCGATTTATGGTGCATGTGCCGTGTCGGCAAACGCCACCATGAGAATAGCCGCGTCAGCCAAGGGTTGCGAAGGTATCCAAGGGAACCGTCCGCAAACCGCCCAAGTTGGCCCACGTCGCGTCGATCGGACGATCGGAAAGTCGTGGGTAGGCCGGGCCGACCTCGGGCACCACGCGCGAACAGTGGCGTCGACGTTGCGGTAATGCGCCACCTGGGAGGTGATGAGCATCGTACCGGCATGAACGACCGAAACGCCCGTACGTTAGACCGTCGGGCGTCTAGGCTCGCGTGAAACGGGTTATTTTTTGGTTGCGGATACTGCGTCCTTGAGGTTATCCCATTCGACTCGGGTACCTCAGGTGCGGCATGACATCCAGCGCTGTTTGCGAAGTAAATGGCTCCTCGACATGGATTGCCGGTGCTGGAAAAATGGCGACCGTTCACATAATCGTCGTTGACAACGTCATAGGTCACTTCGCTTTAAGCTGTCATCTCCAGTGTTGTAGGAGAGAACCTCGCACTGATTCCGTGCGGTCCATGGCAGTTATCCGCCGCGACACAGATATCAAGACAATATGCAGGCGACACAAATCTTGAGTACCTGCTGCACCGTGCTGGAAGTGACGCTCGCAGACTGCGTGCAACTTGGATATGCTGAGTGAACTGATCGTTCTTCGAACCGGCTACGTCTGCCTTATTCGGTTGATAGTGATGCCGTCGAATTCTTCGTTTCAGTCCATGTTCGAGGTCCAATCCCGAGTGACCAGTCATGCCAGATATTGCTTTGAGGCGAACTTCTCCTGAATGACACCGCCTTCTCATGAGCCGTCGACGACTTCTTTAAGCCTGTTGCAACTCGTTAGCAGCAACGATCCTGCTGCCTGGCGACGGCTGGTACAACTCTATGGAGGAGTTGTGTATGGATGGGCGCGCGGATTTCGACTGCAAAATGACGATTCCGCTGACGTGATGCAGGAGGTCTTTCAAGTCGTACATCGTGCGTTACCTCGTTACCGACCAGAGGAAAACGGGACTTTTCGTGGATGGTTGTGGATCATTACCCTTAACAAGACACGAGATCTTATCCGTGCGCGTGACAGGCGACCGCAGGTTCCCGGAGGGGAAGCGATTCAACGGCGGCTCTTGGAAGTGCCGGACCTGCTGGAAGAAGAGTTCTGTCCCGACTTGGTGAAGTCTCAAGGACAGCTGCTGAAACAAGCCGCAAATTTGATTCGCGAGGACTTCGACCCGAAGTCTTGGACTTGCTTTGAGAGACTAGTGATCGAGGGGCAGAGTCCTTTCGATGTCGCACTGGATCTGCAGATGTCAGCAGGGGCCGTCCGCCAAGCGAAGTACCGTGTGCTGCGGCACTTACGCATCTATTTTCAAGATTTTCTGTAATTGGCGTTATACGCTCTCGTTATTCCTGCAGAAGGTTCCAGATTTTCCTGCTCAGGCAGACGCGGATCCTTGGGCCGGCAGGTGCTGCGCGGCCATTCCTGCGGATTCAAGCGACGCGAATGGATGTCAAAATGGCCGACGCGCACTGTTTCAACAAAGAGCAACTCTCGTCATTTGCCCTTGGCACGCTCGAAGAATCATTCGTGCTCGAGCTTGCGGAACATATTGAGCACTGTACCGAATGCAATGCCACGCTCTGTAACCTCGATGCTGCGGTCGACACAGTCGTGCTGCAACTGCGGCAAGCCTCGCTCACGGCCCCCTTCGCCGACGAGGCAGAACTGCAGCGGGGACTTTTAGCAGCTCAAGCCATTGGAGAAATCCCATCGACGCCGGCCTCAGGGCAAATCCATCCCCCTGTCGATCTAACCGAGTCCGCACCCCAAATGGGAGAATACCGGTTCTTGAGGAAGCTGGGGGAAGGTGGAATGGGGTCTGTTTATCAAGCAGTCCACACTCGGCTCGGCAAGATCGTGGCCATCAAGGTCTTGCCCGTGAATCAAGGATCTAACCCGCTCGCCATCAGTCGCTTTGAGCGAGAAATGAAGGCCATTGGTAGTCTCGATCACCCCCATTTGATCCGCGCCTTCGATGCGGGTGAAATCGACAATCAGCACTACCTGGTGATGGAATACATCGATGGTGTTGATCTGGCGGTGCTCAGTAAGTCGGTTGGCCAATTGGCGGTCGCCGATGCTTGTGAAGTGATTCGTCAAGCGGCGCTGGGATTGGAATATGCTCATCAGCGAAGCCTGGTACATCGTGATATCAAGCCTTCCAATCTGATGCTGACGACTGACGGCCAGGTCAAAGTGCTTGACATGGGCCTGGCGCTACTCGGACAGACCGAAGATGCGGATCTCGCGCTGACGTCGTCTGGCCAGATTATGGGTACGGTCGACTATATGGCCCCCGAACAAGGGGGTGACACGCATGGAGTCGACATTCGTGCGGACATCTACTCGCTGGGGGCGACCTTCTACAAATTGCTGACAGGACAGGCCCCACATGCCAATCCTAAGCACGTCACGACGATGCAGAAATTGACGGCATTGGCGACCCAGCAACCGGTACCGATTCAACTCCGACGAGGCGACATTCCGGACGCCCTGGTGAGGATCATTCAACAAATGCTGGCCAAAGAGCCGAGTCGGCGATTTGTCTCACCGATCGAAGTGGCAAAGGCCCTGCAGCCCTTCGTGGCGGGGGCCAATCTCCAAGTTCTGGTCGCTCGCGGTCACAGCGGTGAGTCGTCCGCTGCGATCATCGCGGAAACGCAGGACGATGTGACTGTCCTGAATTCTAACTCGATTCCGCCCAGCACAGTACCCGGTCCTTCCCATATCGGAGACAGCCTGCGCACCGGGAACAGTTCGAACTGGAGCAAGACCATTCGCTGGACGGTGGCCTGTGGTGCCAGTTTCCTCATGGCGCTGGCTGGTGTTATTTTCTACTGGCCGACGCCGCATGGAACTGTCCGCATTGAAATCAACGATCCCGCAATCAAGATCGCCTTCGATCAACAGGGACCTGAAATTACTCAGGCCGACCAGAAGGTCGTCCGGTTGCAAACGGGTCCGCACAAGCTGACCGTAAAGGTCGGGGACCTGGAGTTTGATACGAAGCAATTCGTCCTGAAAAATCGCACTGATGATGTGACGCTGAAGATTGAACTGTTGCCCGGCAAAGTACTGGTTTCGATGGATAATACGGAGCTGGACTCACATCCTTTACCGAAATCCACTCCAGTGACGGTACCCGCCAAGCCCACTCAGGTCGCGGTGGCTGCAGTTGCGAAACCGAGTGATCGAGCCAAACCGGGACAGCTATCACGCGCGGCAGATCTCGACAAGCCCTTCGTATTAATCCGCGACGGGAAGCAAGTCCGTGACTTCAAGACGGTCGCCGGGGTCTTGGCTGAATTGACTGCTGGTGACGAAATCCAAGTTCACGGCAACGGTCCCTTTGTGCTACCGCAGGTCTATTTGACTGATAAGGGATTCACCCTGCGTGCTGCACCCGGTTATCGTCCGCGGTTTATTCCTTCCCCATCGGCCGCTGAGCAAGCCGCGTCCCCAGCTCATAGTCCCTGGCTGCATGTGCAAGGCGGAGCCGTCACCCTCGATGGCTGTGACTTTGATTTCGTCGGCAACGCGGGACACATGGCGATCGGTAGCGGGGGGCCGTGGAGGATTACACGCTGTCGGCTCTATCAACCGGATGCCAACCATACCCAGGGCCTGATTTACTATACGGGGCCCAAGCTTCACATTAGCGATAGTGTCCTGATTTGTGGGTTCAGCTACGGAGGAATTTTTCTGACCGAAAATGCCGAGCTGGAGTTCCAGAACAATTTCTACTGGAGCTCTGCATTCGAACACTTTCATATACCGGCTAAGGGGAATGTAAAACTAAACTTTTCTCGCAACACGATTGACGGTATCTCCATCGGCTTCGGCCTGGATCCCGATGCCGACGTGACGATTCACAGTCACAACAATATTTTCTCGCAACGCAGAGGAGCCTCGCTCTTTCGCAGTGCTACGAAGGATCTGGATCGAGCGAAGGCACAGATACATTGGAATGGAGATTACAATCTCTACGATTTGGGTATCAGCTTTAATCCGCTGGGAAGTTACGCTCAATATTATAATGAGATGTCAACAAAACCGCTGATCGCCGGAAAATTAGTCGATTGGCAGAAACACTGGGGTGATCAAGAACGCCACTCCTTTTCCCCGGATGAGCCGACATTGCTATATCAAGCGGCCTGGTTGCCGGACCCAGCTGACGATACGCTGCCTCGGTTGCGCCATTGGGTGAATCGCCCCTTGGAGCATGAATCACCCGTTGCCGAGCAGCCGCCGAAAACAGATATCTTAGCGCAGGCGTCCCCTAATCTGGTTAAGGGCGCCGATAACGCGGTCCCCCATCGCGACGTCGGTCCCGATTGGAACATTGTCGGTCCCGGCCAGGGATACCTGCGAGCACTTGCTGCTACCGGCCACGCGGTCCCCGAGGACCAGCTCTCGCCCGAGGCCAGTGAAGAGGGCACCATTATGTTGTTTCACGAGGGACGTGCGCCCCAGGGATTCCCCAACCTGTCCGCGGCCATTACCGCCGCCGGCGATGGCGATGTTGTGGCAATCCATACTGGGGGAGCAGTCGCTGGCGACGTGTGGACCCAGCAGAAGGGCGCACGACAAGGCAAACGACTGACGCTGCGTGCCGGATATGGTTATCGTCCGACTGTCGGGGCGCTCGGATTGGCGCCGGGCGATGTCTGGTCCATTGAAGGCTTACATTTCACCGGCGATGTCTCTGTGATTTGCTCGAAACTTCAGGCTGACGAAAAAGTCGTCTCCTCGCTGCGGTTGGCCAACTGCAGCTTCGCACCTGGCGCAGATTGGCAACTCAATCAGGGACCATCATTGTGTTTACTAGAGGGAGCTGATGACGGACCAACTTGTGAAGTCATCAACTCGGTGCTGCCCAACTACCTGACCTTTGCGACGCGGCGACTCAAGATCGTCAATTCGGCGATCTGCGGCTTTGTAGATGGCGGCTTCAAAACAAAGGTGGCACGCGAGTTCGATCTCGAGCGATGTGCAATCTATTGCGACGACAATCATATGATCTACGCCGGGAAGGTTCCGCTGTCCGTAACAGCCACACGTTGCTGGTTCGAGTTCGGATATCTGCTGCTCGGCGGGAATGCAGAATTTCAATGGCAGGGTGACCACAACGTCTATTGTCACGGTCCATCTCGTTGGATCAATGCTGAGCAAATTCCAGACTTAATCTTTAACCTCAACACGTGGCAAGCGCGCTGGAAAAGCGACGCACATTCAACCAGCGGCGCTGCGGCCTACGTAGATCCACACTTCTATAGCCTCTTACCTGGCAGCCCCGGCCTCAAAGCGAGTGAGGACGGAAAAGATCTGGGAGCCGATCTGACACGATTCGCGGAATCAACGCGATAAGGTCGTCCTGAACGCTCCCACTAATGGAAGACGAAGTGACTTGGTTTTTTTGAGAGATTTGGACTGCTCGCCAGTCATTCAAGCTGCCCTCCCTGCCCGGCGTCAGTCAATGGTACGCAGATTAGATGGGCCATGGGTGGCAAGCCTAGCAGGTCATGTAAGTTACGTTGTGTGCGCTGACGGCCAAGCATTATCGATCTGGCCCGAGATCACTTCCAAGTTTCCATACCTTTAGTCCCCCAGGTTGTCGACGCAGGGAACCGCAGACGGAGCTTTTCCACGATTTGGGAGCGACAGGGGTATCCAGCGTGGATACTTTGCGAACAACAGAATATGTACACCGAGTTATTTCTGAGCAATTGTACTGATGTCTTTATTACGGGAACCTCATGCGACTGCAATCGCTTAGAACTCGTACTTCTAGAATGGCTCCCGTGATGAAATGCTTCAACTGGACGGCGTGGCTTAATTATCTAAACGCTGCCACACGTCCGCGAAAGGGACGCCAGCAATCTGCCGGCAACGCCCGGTCATTCTGGAAGTGCCACGACCTCCGAGGCTCGGTAGAATCGCTGGAAGCCCGCACGTTGCTGACGGTGGATCCCATCACGCTCGCAGATCCCAGTGTGTGGGGTGATTCCGGTTTCGGTGCCGACACCTACTCCAATCCCTGGGCCTCAGACAGCCCTTCCATTAGTGCTGACGGTCAAATCATCGTCTTTGAAAGCCAGGCTAACAACCTGGTCCCGAATGACTTCAACAGTCTGCCAGACATCTTCGTCTACAACCGAGGCACCGGGCAGGTCAGTCTGGTCAGTGAGAATGCGCAGGGCACGGGGAGCGGAAATCGAGCCAGCACAGACGCCCATGTGACTCCTGATGGCCACTTTGTTGTCTTTTACAGCAAGGCGACAAATCTGGACGCCAACATCGATGTGTCGATCGGATTCGCCGAACACCCTGAGGTCTTCGTTCGAGATTTGATCACTGGAGTGACGCATCTCGTTAGTGTCAACATGACAGGAGACAACGGCGCGACTAACGGTCCTACCACTGGAGTTCCTTCGATCAGTGATGACGGTCGATTTGTGGTATTTCAAAGCGGTGCGACCAACCTCGTGCCCAACAACAGTAATGGCCACGTCGATGTCTATTTGCGAGATCTGTTGAACAATACGACTACACTCGTGAATCACACCCCATCGGGCGGTTCCGCCAATGAGAGCGGTGAGCAGGCGGTGATCAGCGGCAACGGGCAGTTTGTCGCCTTTTATAGTACCGCCGACGACCTGGTTCCAACTGACGCCAATACGGCGGGTGATCTCTTTTTGTTCAATCGCGTCACCGGCAACGTCAAATTGATTACCGAGAATATCACCCACGATGGCTCGGCTAATAGCGGTGGTCAAACATTATCTCCGCAATCCATCAGTGCGGACGGTCGTTTCGTCGCGTTTATCAGCAGCGCCACGAACCTGGCGGCAAACAGTAGCGGCTTTACCAACGCGGCATTCCTGCGTGATACGCAGACTGACACGACGTACGTACTCAGCCCCAACAAATTGGGAAACGGCACGGTGTCGGCCATCAATGTGGTCATTACCCCGAACGGTCATTTTGTAGGCCTCCTGACTAATGCCAGTACTCTGGCGAGTGATGTCGCGCAAGATACCAACGGAAACTACGATGTCTTTCTCGCCGATATTCGTGACCTGGATCACATCAGCCGCCGCATGGTGAGCGTCAACACAGCGGGAACTAATGGTGGCAATGCCGATTCCGGTAACGGGGACAATCTCGGCGGATTTACGTTTGCCAACGGCTATCCGCAGATTACGGCGGACGGGCGTTACGTGGCATTCGGCAGCCTGGCGACTAATCTGGTCACGGGAATCACCGACGAGAACACGCCGAATCTTCGTCGCGACGTGTTTCTGCGAGATATGCAGTCCAATGTCACGCAGGTGATCAGCCTTGCTCCAGATGGACTCCATACCGGCAACAGCGGTTCGTACCTGCCGACAATCAGCAGCGATGCACGAGTGATTGCATTTGTCAGCAACGCCACGGACCTGGCTCCCGGCAATGTGGACGGCAACGGCCAGAAAGATGTCTTCGTCCGAGACCTGTCCGTCCAATTTACGGAATTGGTCTCGGCCCATAGCCCGTTCATGCCTGATGAGGTCCTCATTCCACAAGGTGTCACATTGTCGCTGGATGATGTTACGCCCGATGGTCGCTATGTTGCCTTCGTGACGAACTCCGCATATCTGACACCGGAGATCAGCAGCAGTCAGTTCAGTTACCATGCCTACGTACGCGATCGGCTTACGGGCGTTGTCGAACAAGTATCAGTCGCCGCCAATGGTACCGATGCGGGAACGACCAGCGGCGTTGTGCGAATCAGCGCGGATGGTCGGTTTGTCGCTTTCCGGTCGAGTGTCAATTCGGCCGCCTTTGATCCAGGTACGGTCGATACAAATGGTGGAGCAGATCTGTTTGTTCGCGATCGGCTGACCGGAGTCACCACTCTCGTCAGCGCCATACCAGGTGGAAATACGACGTCGAGTTCCAGCGTGCGCAGCGAACTTGCAATCAGCCCTGATGGTCGCTACATCGTCTACACCAGTGTTGCCACAGATCTGGTAAGTGGCGTGGCTTCCGCAGGCGAATACGATCTTTACGTGTGGGACCGTGTCACCGGCACCACCCGCATGGTCGACGTGAATGCCGCCGGGACCGCAGCTGGAAATACGGGCTCAGTTTCGAGTCACAATCTGTACTGGCCCAGCTTCAGCGCTGACGGCAGCACGCTCGTGTTCACTACGAACTCAAGTGACCTGGTTGCTGGAGTAACCGATACGAATGGTACTGACGACGTGTTCGTCTACAAGCTGTCCGACGGTACGAAGCAACTGGTGAGCAGTAGCACAACAGCGAATCTGACCGGCAACTTTGGATCCGGACGAGGCTCTGGAGGAGGCCTGGATCAAGGTCACGGTCGGCCCACCATCAGTGCGGATGGTCGCTATGTTGCATTTGGCTCTGACGCCTCGAACTTGACAGTTCCAGCGGGGAACGGCACACAAGTTTACCGCCGTGATCTGCTCAGCGGGACGACCGATCTGGTCAGCATCAATTCCACGGGTCTGGCCGGCGGGAATCTCGGTTCGATTGCGCCATTCATTAGCGCTGACGGACAGAAAGTTCTGTTCCAATCTTCGTCCACAAATCTGCCTTCCCTCTCAACCAACAGCCAGATACAGGTCTTTCTACGCGACTTTTCCGGGCAGACTCCGACCACGACCATCGTCAGCATCAATAGTAGCGGGACCGCAGGCGGTAACAACACATCGCTGATTCAGCCTGACTACCCCACAGGCACTCGCTTCACGGCTGACGGTCGCTATGTCATCTTCCTCAGCCGGTCGACAGATCTTGTTTCCGGCTACGTTGATGGCAGCACGTTTGGATACGACCTCTACCTGCGCGATCTCCAAACGGGGCGTACTTCCCTGGTGAGCTACAACTATTCGGGAACGGCGAGTGTCGACAAGGGGGTGTCCGACGGAATCGCAGGGCACGGTAGCAGCTACTTCCTCGCCGCCACCGGTCCCACAGTGGTGTTTGACACGAAATCCAGCGACATGATTCCAGGTGATCGCAACAATTCGCCTGATCTGTTTGCCTTCACATACCAGGGCGACGGTCGAATCAGCGGAACCTTATTCGAAGACACCGACGGAGACGGCAGCAAGGATGGTAACGAGGATGGGATTCCATTCCGGACCGTCTTCCTCGACGCGAATAATAATCGACGCTTCGATGCCGGTGAGATTTCGGTACAGACTGATCTCAGCGGCAACTATGTTTTCACCGGACTTGCTGCCGGGACCTATTCCGTTTCGACAGTGATTGATGACGGTTTCGTGCGGACTGTTCCCGCGGGGATTGCCGCAACTTATTCGGCGACCCTCGCCACAGATACGTCGAGTGTCACGGGTCTGAGTTTTGGAGCTCTGCCTGCAGTCGCCGACCTGAATGTGTCATTAGTGACTGTCGATCCCACCGCGAAAACGGGCCAGAACGTCGAAGTCTCCTGGATCGTTCGCAACGTGGGGGCGAACTCGATCAGCAACGACTTCCAGGATGCCCTCTTTTTGTCCGCCGATCAGACCTTAGATGCGAGCGATACTTTGCTCGCGACGGTCCCGCATGTCGGCTCATTGGCCGCCGGTAGCCTCTATGCTGGCCACGCTGACGTCACGTTGCCAGCAGTGACGTCCGGCGACTATTTCGTGATCGTGCAAACGGACCGTCGCTATCAGGTCCCCCATGAAACGAACCGGGCAAACAACGTCCTGACATCCCTCTCCCCGACGACAGTCACGCTACCGGTCTTGCCATTGGCGACCCCCACGGCCAGCCAGTTTTCCTCGGTCGGCGAGAACCACTACTACCAAGTCAACGTCGCCGCCGGTCAGACACTTTCCGTCGTGGTCGATAGCGCCGCAGCCGATGGCGCCACTGAACTTTATGTGAGCCGCCTGCATCTGCCTACGCCCGGCGACTATGACTACGCTGCAGTGGCCTTTCAGCCCGACCAGGAAGTTATCGTCGAGACCACGACAGCCCCTGGTGTATACTATGTGCTGGCATGCAGCCGGTTGAGCGGGGCCACGCCGGGCTTTACTCTCACCGCCAAGACAGTTGGATTTGAACTGACGGGAATCGATCATTCTCTCGGTGAAAACACCGGGCGAGTCACACTCGAAATCGATGGTTCCCGATTTACCGAGGCGACTACATTTAGTCTCGTCAGCGGTGGGATCACCATTCCCGCGATGTCGATTAACTTTCGCGATTCCGGATCGCTCTTCGCGACGTTTGATCTGACCGGACGGGGTGCTGGCTCGTACGACGTCGTAGCAGTTGACGGTGCGAATAGTGACACGTTGCCTGCCGCATTCCAGATCGTTCCCTCACCGGGTGTGTCGCTGGTCAACCCGTACCTCATTAACGTCATTACGCCCGATGCTCTGCGACAGGCACGACAGAGTTCGATCCTGATCCAATACACAAACACCAGCAATGTGGATCAACCCGCACCGCTCCTGGAAGTCGTCAGCAATACCCGCATGCGATTGGAACAGCAACAAGTTCTAGTCGGAGATTTCAACGTCGACACGGGGATCGACTTCCTCGGCATTGCCCCGGACGGCCCGGCAGGCATCCTGCGGCCGGGCCAGACCGGATCACAACGAGTCATCTTCCTGACTCAACCCGGCGAACAGGGATTCACGGCCAACTTCCAGGTGAATGTTCTCGATCCCGGCGGCACGACAGCAATTGACTGGAGTCTCTATAAGTCCGAGATGCGATCGCCAGCAGTTCCTGACGATGCCTGGGATGCCATTTTCGCCACGTTCCTGACTCAGGTCGGCACGACGACCGGCGATTACGTCCGTTTGCTGGGAGACAATGCGACCTATTTGAGCCAACTCGGCATCCGCACTCCGGATGTTTCCAGGCTGTTGGGGTTCGAGGTCCAGCAGGCGTCCGGAGCCTACGCCGCGAACGATAATCCGGGTGTGACAGACGCCGCCCTGACCGCGTCTGGTGCAGACCTGGTATTTGCCCGGCAATTTAACAATGACATCGCCGGCCGCTATCGAATGGGGCCCTTCGGCCGTGGGTGGTCTGATAACTGGGATATCTCGGCCACAGTCGACAACGCCGGTAATGTCATCCTTAAAGGGGGGGGGGCCTTTCGCTATTTCACCCTGCAGGCGGACGGCAGCTACGCGGGCGGAACTGGTGAGATGGGGACACTGACGCTGGTCTCTGGTGCCTATCGGCTGCAAGAACTTGGCGGTGCCATCCAACAGTTTAGATCGGATGGCAAGATCAGTTTTGTCGAAGATCGCAACGGAAACCGAATTTCGGCTGCCTATGACGGCAGCGGCCGACTGCAAACGCTGTCTACCAATGCTGGCGGTGTCAACGTCGCGCTGACTTACAACGCTGCCGGACGGATCTCGACTCTGACCGACTCCAATGGCGGAACAGTTACCTACACCTACGATGTGGCCGGAGAACAATTGATTGGATATACCGATCGCTACGGGAGCCACGTCTACAGTTATGTCACCGGACAGGGTGCACAACGTGAGCACGGCTTGGCCGAAATCGCCTACTCTGACGGGACTCACATCCGGTATGCGTATGACTCGCAGGGCCGACAGATTGAGCGAAAACGTGACGATGATCAGGAACGCTTGACGTTCGATTACGATAGCGCTGCGGGCATTACGGTGACGGCCGCCAGCGGTGGATCGACCACGGTTTTGTTCAACGATGCAGGCAGGTCCGAGCTCGCTCGGAACTCACTGGGGCAGACGACGCAGTATGACTATGACTTGAATAACCAGCTTTCACGAGTCGTGACACCCACCGGGCTAATTTATAGCTACCAGTTCTGTGCCTGTGGCTCGCCGCTAAGCACCACAGATCCCCTCGGACACACGGTGACTTTCAAGTATGAGGATCCATTCCGAAAGCTTGTCGAATACACCGACGCGAAGGGGGTCGCGACTCACTATGATTACGATTCCCTGGGAAATCTGGAGTCAATTACCTACGCCGACGGCAGTCACCAGCAGGGCAGCTACGACTCCGCCGGTAATCTCGAAGAAATCACCAACCGTCGCGGACACGAGATTGATATTGAATACGATACACGCGGACGAGTGACCTCCACGACGTTTGCGGATGGAACATCCCAGACGTTTACCTACGATTCCCATGATAACCTCGCGAAAGTCACGGACGCATCCGGCGATACGATTTTCACGCATGACCCGGTTACTGATGCACTGACCAAGATCAGTTATCCCAGCGGACGCTTTCTGGAGTACACTTATAATGCCATTAATCAGCGAACGCAGAGCACCGATCAGGACGGCTTCATCGTCAACTACCATTACGACACCCTGGGGCGGCTGGACAAGTTGACCGATGGGACGTCGGCGTTGATTGTGGATTACGAATTGGATGCGGCCGGCCGACTGGTGCGGCGAGACAACGGGAACGCGACGTTCACGACGTATCAATATGACGCGTTGGGGCAACTGCTGACTCTCATCAACTTCGCATCGGCCGGAGTCGTGAACTCGAAGTTTGAATACACTTACGATGCAGAAGGCCGCCGGAGCACGATGACGCTCACCGATTCCAATCTGGCGACGGCAGACGGGACGACGACCTACGGATACGACGCGATCGGGCAGCTGGTGTCAGTCGCATTACCGGGCGGCAGGACCATTGCCTACTCGTATGATGCAAACGGGAATCGCACGCAGGTGGCCGACAGCCAGCTCGGGACCACGATCTACGAAGTGAACAATCTGAATCAGATAATTCGTGCCGGAGACACCAGCTTCTATTACGATCCGGACGGGAATTTAGTGCGAACTAGCGATCCGACCGACGTCACGAATTACGCCTATGACGATCAGAACCAGTTGCTGTCTGTAGACGGTCCGACAGGCACTTTTGCCTACGAATACGATGCCTTCGGAAACCGCCGTGCCAGCAGCCAGAATGGAGTCCGCACCGAATTCCTGATCGATCCCACGCACTTGGTGAATATCGCCGCTGAATACGGCCCAGGTGGAGCGCTGATCGCACATTATACGGATGGATTGGGGCTGACCAGCCGGGTGGCCGCCAACGGGTCAGCGACGTACTTCGACTTTGATGCCACTGGGAACACAGTGGGACTTACCGCGTCGAATGGCGGTTATGTGAACCGCTACACGTATCTTCCATTTGGTGAGACGACCACGATTCAGTCGACGGTGTCGAATCGATTCCAATTCGTTGGCCAATTTGGAGTCCAAACGGCCGGTGACGGATTGAAGTTGATGCACTTCCGGAACTACAGTTCGCTGACGGGGCAGTTCGTCAGCGACGACCCGCTCAACCTCAGCGGCGGGGATACCAATCTGCGGGCATATGTCGGAAACGATCCGACTAATGCGATTGATCCCAGTGGACTACAGAAAATTGATATCGGGAAGCTCTGCCCTAACCCACTTAAATTAAAGCTGGCACCGAACCCACTCGATCTGACACTCAAACCGGCCTTCGACATCAGGCAGGAATACGACCCGGAATACAAGCGTGATGTCGATAAGCTGATCAAGGATCTGAAAGCAATTGACCCTTCAAGGTTGGGCAGCGAGAACTACCGAGACTTTAAGTTGAAACAGCTATCGGGTGATTTTCAGAAAGTTCTGGCTCCCAATAAGTATGGAGATCCGCCAAACGCCGGTCCCGGTGGATCCAGTGGTTCCGGTTGTACCAATCCAGCCTTACCTCGCCCCGTGCCACCCCAAGTGGGACCGCGGATATCGGGTCCGATGAAGGGAATTCCAGGCGTCCATGCGCTGGATCCCAATGACATCATTGGTCCTGCGGGATTTGGTCCGCAAAACTTCCTGGCGGAAGATGCCCCGTTGCCATTCGTGATCGACTTTGAAAATGAATCGGCCGCGACCGCACCGGCTCAGGAAGTATTCGTTACTCACACGCTGAATGCCAACCTCGATCTCGCCACGTTCGAATTGGGCGACGTGGGCTTTGGTCCGCTGATGATTCATGTTCCTGCCGGATTGCAGTCTTACTCGACTCGTGTGGAATTTATGAATCCAGATAACTCGCCCTTGTTCGTGGATTTCTCTGCGGCATTGAATCCCGCGACGCGTGTCGTGACCTGGATTCTCCGCTCGGTCGATCCGGCAACCGGCGAACTGCCTGAAGCCGCATTGGCTGGATTCCTGCCGCCGAACGATGAGCAACATCGCGGTGAGGGCTTCGTTGAATTTGTGATCCGTCCGCTGGCCGGTCTCACGAGTGGCACGGCAATCCGGTCTGTCGCGAGTATCGTGTTCGATACGAATTCCGCGATCGCCACGAATCAACTCGATCCGCACAACCCGGCAGCGGGAACGGACCCTGACAAAGAAGCCCTCGTTACGATCGACGCGCACGCTCCGACCAGCCAGGTGACGGCGTTGCCTGCCGACACCATCACCGAGACATTCGCTGTCGCCTGGTCCGGTATCGACGAAGTCAGAGGTTCGGGACTCGCGACCTATGATCTCTTCGTCTCGGACAATGGTGGCTCGTTCACTCTGTGGCTCGATGACACGACGGCAATCTCCTCCAACTACGTCGGCGAGTTCGAGCACACCTATCGCTTCTATTCCGTCGCAACGGACAACGTCGGCCATGTGGAGGCCGCACCGCTCACCGCGGACACTCAGACGGCCGTCAACATTCCAATCAACCATGCACCGAGTATTCTGGATGCCGTGTTCAGTTTGACGGAGAATTCTGTGCTCGACACAGCCGTCGGGTCAGTAGTCGGAACTGACGTAGATCTCGGTGACACGTTGACGTACAGCATCATCTCTGGCAATTCCTCGGGTGCGTTTAAGATCGACTCGTCGACGGGTGCAATTGCGGTCGCCAATTCGGCGCGAATCGATTTCGAATCGTCTCCGTCATTCCATCTGTCCATTCAAGTCGCGGACAACGACGGCGCCACTGACGTAGCCAGCGTAACGATTAATATCACGGATGTCGCAGAGTTTTCCGCAATCATCACGTTGAATTCAGCACCGCTCGTGTTTCATATCTCGGGTAAGGGCGTAGCGGCAATCGACAGCACCGCGACGATCTCGAACCTCAGCCCGCCAGCAACGTCATTTGACCACTCAATCTTGAAAGTGTCCGGTCACTCGGCAAAGGACAAGTTGTCGATTCTGAAACAGAATGACATCAGTACTAAGGGGAAAAACGTCTTGTTTGGCCAAACGGTGATTGGAACACTCTCGATTGGAAAGAAGGGTGCCCCTCTGTCCGTGACGTTGAACGGTGCGGCAACGCATGACTCGGTGGAGAAGTTGCTCCGCAGCATTGGTTTTAAAGCCGCCGGTAAGGCAACGGGAAACCGTACGTTGGAATTCCAGATCACGAATCTTGGTGGCATGAATACAAGCAAGGCCACTCGTCAGATTCAGGCAATTCCTTAACAAATGATACGGAGTTTTCGACCCGCAGTCGCGTAACCGCATTGTAGATTCAATCCTCGTGTAACACGCGCATGGCGAGCGCCGAACTCAAATCATCAAAGGATGTGAGATTCACAATAGTCTCACGCGGGTTCTCGGGGATACTTATTCAATACGGCAATTAGTCGAGTCTCGCAGTAGACATCATTGAGTCAGTTGGTCCGTCTGTCGATGGCGATCTGCTTCCTAAGTAGGAGTTCAAAAGAACTTCAGCAGTTTGAGATTTTCAGATATACCCCATCTTTATGGAGTTGTTGAATGGGGTATTTGCCAAGGAGTTTATCATGGCAGCATGGAAGCTGACATCGGACGA
>JAKFVC010000117.1 GCA_021732415.1 Planctomycetaceae bacterium | reverse complement strand
AGATTAAGGCTTGGGAAAACACTCGAAATAAAGAACGTCGTTGCATTCATTGGACATTCACCATCGCAGCGGCCCGAGTCAAATTAAAGAAACAATACCCGTCAATCGACGATTGATGGGGTACTAGGTCGCCGATCTAGACTGCCGATTCCGACTGGTTGCCTGGCTTGTCCGCCGCGAGTGACTCCAGATCAAGCCTCTGCAAGTCGCGGGGATCGAAGTCTTCGGGTTCCGCTGCCATTCTTGAGAGTTTGGCGTGCTGGCGTTGGTTCATTTTCCAGAACACAAAAATCAGGCCGCAGACCAACGCACCCGTGATCAGAAAGTAAACGACCCGTTCGGCAGTCGTGTCGCGGACCACTTTGGGCGTCCAGTCGAGCGTTTTGGCCAGCAGCATCGGTGCGGCTCGCAGACCGTCCTGGGCTCGGTAGCCGTAGACCTTGAAGAAGTAACCAGTGACTTGCACGGTTTCGACCAGGCTCCCTCCCATCGGCATCCCTTTGGGGAGATCGGTATATACGACGACGACCGGATTGTGCTGGGAATCGGGCGTGTAGAGCCACGCCTCGTAGGTGGGGATCTGGTGGGGATCATCCGCATCGGCCGGATGCTTGAGATTCTTGCGGACATAGCCGTTCAGCGTCAGCAGTTCCCCCGTGTATTCTTCCGGATGAGTGAACACATCCGCGAACAGCGAAAACTTCTTGCGAGCCGTCTCGGGCTGTTCGCGGAAGTGCTTCTCGTGCCGCGCGATGTTGTCCGCGGCGACCTTCTTTTGCAGCACGTACTGAGTCTTGCGGGCGTGATCCAGAACCTTGTAGTAGGCATCACTTTCCACATCCCGGACACCCAGCGAGCGATGTTTGATCGTTCCCAGCCAGAACGGATCGACATCCACATCGGTCGGCAGAATGGGACGTTCGTCAGCCGCCTTGTTCTTTTTGCGTGCCGGAGCACGGCCGGGCTCCAGATCGACATTCTGGGCATCCATCACGAAGCCCTGTGCCCAGAGAGGCGATATCACCAGACAGAGCAAACCGCAAATCAAGATCCGCGAGGGCAAAGTGAACGATCCAGCCGACATGATGAGTTCTCGTGATAAGCCTGGGAGCCAGCGTTCATCTATTGTCGCGCGTGAAGGGCCGACTGTCGAGTGGTGACGTAGGATAGGCATCCTGCCTGTCCGTCTTGGGGCTCTAATGGATTCGGAGTGCGAGAGTGTGAGGGTATGAGTGTGAAAGGGTGAAGACGGACCGCAACCAGACTCAAATCGCTTCGTTCTCCGTCACTCTCACACACTCATACTCTCAAACTGATCCGATAACGGCCTGAGGAATTCCGGACAGGTACGATGCCTATCCTACGTTACGGTGGATCGAATCCCCCCGGATGAAACGGATGGCACCGGCAAATCCGCATGGCACCTCGGAATGATCCCGAAACGACTCCGTATTTGTTCACAGCCTCGATGTAGTAATTGCTGCACGTCGGCTGGAAACGGCATTGCCGGCCAATGATGGGGCTGAGGGTCCATTGATAGACCCGCACCATGCCAATCGCCAGATTCGCCGGCAAAAACCACAGCCAGTGCAACACAGTTTTCATTTTTCGAAGCTAGGTCTATTTTTGATTGTTTGTGACCACGAATCACACAAATGACACGAATAATTCCTGGCGCAAGTCAAGCTTTGGTTAATAAATGATTGTTTTGTGATTTTGTGAACGATTCCAAATGATGCCGTCTTCTTCAGTTGGGAGATCGAATCGATAGCTTCCGGCTAATGTATTTCACCGATCGTCCGATCGATTGTCGATAGTCATCCAGCGTACTGGCCATCCCTTGCCGGGGGATCAGGATCAGATCGAGCCCCGTCGGCAACTCGTGCTGGCTGAGGCGGAAGGCCTCGCGCAATAGTCGTTTCAGGCGGTTGCGGCGGACGGCACCGCCGTGTTTCTTGGAAACACTCAGTCCGATCCGCGTACACGACAGTTGGTTCACATCGGCGAAAATCAACAGATGCTGATCGCTGCCGCGAACCTGCCGAGCGTAAATCCGTTCGAAATCGGCCCCGCGTCGCAGATGCTGGGCGGCTCGAAATCGCAGGTCGGTCACGTTGGTGGAGGGGGCGAGGGACTCTCCGGCGACGGTGGGTCGGCAGTCGGGTTCGGGGGGCGTTTCGCTTTCAGATACCACAATTCGTCTCCCCGGTTGGCCGCGGGCAAGGGGGCCCGTAACAGTCGATGTGTCCTCCGACTCCACCAGACAATCCACAATAACAACATCAGCAAGACTGTCAGAATCCCGGCAATCACCAGCGACGTCAACACCACGACTTTGCGTTTTTGCTCCTGCGTGGGAGGCGGCTTGACGGGTCTGGCGTCTGTGACCACGGGTTGTTCGCCGCGCGGAACCTGCGCGGCAGGCGGGTCTGCGGCGATCAGGCAGACGGGCCACAGCAAGCCTAACATCCAGACCCACGCGAGAGCCCGCTGGTTCAGAGAATGCCCGCCACGGGTCGTCACATTCAGGGCAGCGGGGGGCTCAAGCATGGGTTGTCCTTCGTAACGCCCGACACTAGCGCTGGTTACCACAGGCCTTTGCGCGGATTCAGGGGCGTCAGGCTGTCGAATTGTTGCAGGGCTTTTTCGGCCGCTTCGTCGATCTTTTTGGGGACCACGATCTTGATGACCACGTGCTGATCGCCACGGTTGCCCGTCTGGCGGTCGGGAACCCCTTTGCCTCGCAGACGCAGTTTGGCGCCGCTGGAGGTGCCCGGCGGGACGGTCAGGGTGACCAGGCCTTCGTGGATCGTGGGGACTTCAACCTTTGTGCCCAGGACGGCCTCGGAGATCGTCAGCGGCAGGTCGACCAGCAGATTCTGTCCGTCGCGTCGAAAGACAGGGTCGGGGGCGACGTTCATTTTCACCAGCAAATCGCCGGGTGGTCCGCCGCTTGTGCCTGGTTCGCCCTGGCCTCCCAGACGCACGACTGAGCCCGTATCGACGCCGGCCGGAATCTTGACCATCAGCCGCTCGTGCTGTCCGCCACGTTCGAACTGCAGCTCGTACTGGCCCCCTTCGACCGCGATGCGGAACGGGATGTCGACTTCCAATTGGACGTCCTGGCCGGCCCGGCCACGGCGTGAACGACCGCTGGCACCCTGGCCAGGACCGCCTCCGCCCCCTCCGAACAGATCGGCGAAATCGACCTGGCCGCCAAACAGGCTGCCGAGATCAATCGGGCCCGCTTGTCCCCCCTGGCCCCAGTTGAACTGTTGGCCGCCGGCCCCACCCGGAAAGGGACTTCCGCCGGGCATCGTCCGGCCGAACGTGTCGTACTGCTTGCGTTTTTCGGGTTCGCTGAGCGTATCAAACGCGTTCTGGACCTCTTTGAACTTCGCCTCAGCCGACGGATTATCCGGGTTGACGTCCGGATGGTATTTCCGGGTCAGCTTGCGATAGGCCTTCTTTATTTCATCCTGGGTCGCGGTCTTGGCGACACCCAGAACTTGATACAAATTGGTTTCGGGCATAGTAGTTGGCATGGTTTGACGGAGCTGTAACAGCGTGGATTGTGGTGAATTCTATGGGGATGTCAAATCGGCAGCACGCCGCGAGGCAGGAATCTGCCAAATTTGCCGCATTCCGGGGATTGGAATGCTTTTACATCGATGATATTGCAGAAGGCGTGCCAAACCGTGGAACAAGAATGACGAATGACGAAATCCGAATGACGAAAGAATGTCGAATGACGAAGCCCGAATGTCCAAGTGGTTTATACGTCTTAGCCAGTGAATTCAGCTCATTCGTCATTGGGGCATTGGTCATTGATTCGACATTCGGATTTCGTCATTCGTCATTTCCGCCTCCCCCGTCCACACGCTACGCGCCACCCCACGTCCCACGATATACTCGCTTCTTCACACATCCTTCTTGATGAACTTCGCCGAGGAGATTTTCAAATGATTCAGCCCGTCAATCGCCGTGAATTCCTGCAGGAATCAGGAGTCGCCCTGGCGGCTTCAGCGCTGGCTGTGGCAGCCGTCAGTGGGGCCGCCAGCTCTGCGTTGGCTCAAGAAGCGGCGGCCCCGGTGGTCACCTTCAAAAAAGCGGTCAAGCTGAGCATGGTGGAAGGGGCGACGGTCCTCGACAAATTCAAATTGGTCAAGGAATGTGGCTTCCACGGAATCGATGTGGATGGTCCGCCGCTCAAACATGAGGAAGTCCTGAAAGCGCGCGATGAAACGGGACTCACGATCCACGGCGTCGTGACGCACACTCACTGGTCGCAGCCGTTGTCACATCCCGACCCCAAGGTGCGCGAAAACGGCTTGAACGGCTTGCTGCAGGCCATTAAGGATTGCAAGGCCTATGGCGGGACGACCGTGTTGCTGGTGGTGGGCATCGTCAACAAGGAAATCTCGTACGCCGATTGCTACACGCGAACTCAGGCAGAAATTAAGAAGGCCCTCACCCTGGCGACCGAGCTGGGGATCAAGATTGCCTTCGAAAACGTCTGGAACATGTTCCTGCTGAGTCCCCTCGAATTCGCCCGCTACATCGACGACTTCCAGAGTCCGCAGGTCGGCGCCTATTTTGATGTCGGCAACGTCGTCAATTACGGCTGGCCCGAGCAATGGATCAAAACGCTCGGCAAGCGGATCCTGAAGGTCGACATTAAAGACTACAGTCGCAGCCTGCGCGACAAAAAGGGCCCCTACGCCGGCTTTACGGCCCCGCTGGGCGAAGGTGACAGCGACTGGCCCGCCGTGCTGAAGGCCCTGGGAGAAGTCGGAATCACCGACGTCTGGGGCACCGCCGAAGTTCAAGGTGGCGGCAAGGAACGGCTGACCGATATTTCCACGCGGATGGATAAGATTCTGCAGATCAAGAAGGCATAAAACTTTATTGCCCTCGTGAGCGGTACGGCGCTAGCCGCCGGTTCTTTCAGAATGGACGTTGCGCTGAAGAACCGGTGGCTAGCGCCATGCCGCTCACAAACTGAATGTCCGTCTCGAAACTCGCGCGACAAACGATCTCTTGCAACGCTTTAACGCGGAAGGCCTGCCATGAGTCTGGCACTGCGGATCTGGCTGGCGCTGGCTTGTGCCGTGCCGATCGTAATCGTCTGGGCTCTGATCATTGCCCTCGTCTCGCGCTTTCGCTGGAAGGTGTCGCAGTGGTTCTTGCCGATGTTTGCCGGCCCCTTCGTGTTTGTGTTCATCGTAGTGGTCGTGGATATTTTTTGCGGAGCGCCGTTCGAATTCCAAAATGCCAGAGCCATCCTATTTATTTTAGGAACGACGGATCTGGGCTCCGCCACGGGTGTGACGGTGATCGTGGGAGCCGTTCTGACTCATTTGGCAGCCACGATCGTTCTCTCTTATTGTGGATTGTGGCGCACTCAAGGTATGGCACCGGCTGCTCGGCAGTGGTCGTTGAAACGCCTCTCGCTGTGGTTGCTGGGAAGCCTGGGTTGTGTGTTGTTGACGCTGATGCTCCAAAGCTGGATCGTCTGCGGCGTCGCCCGGCAGACAATTCAGCAGGTTGTCGCCGACGCGAAGGGCTGGAGGATGCCGCCAGGGGCGAGCGCCGAACCCCAGGACGCAACTCAGCCTCCCCAATACATCGCCATTCTCGATGAGGTGTCCACGTCGAAGAATCCCGCTTTTCAAATCAGTCACTCGCCGTACAAGCCGTTGTCCCAGGCTCTGATTCGAAAGGCCATCGAGGACGCCAACAAGATCTCTCGGGTCTATGTCGAAGCCGCCGAAGCGATGCTGAGAAAGACGCCCTTCCGGCCGGCCAACAATGATCTGCTGACTTGGGATCGCCACGAGCTGACGGGATTCGGGAAAATCCTGAACGCCGCGCGACTGGCAACAATCATTGCCATTGAAGAGCGCGATCACGAACGAGCGATTCGCTACCTCAATACCCTGGCCCTCTGCAGCGATCAACTCCGCGTCTATTCGGACGCGGAGTGTCTGATCGTGAGTAGCGAATTCGCCGATACGCGGTCCGCGTTGTTAGAACGGTGGTTGTTTGAAAGCACGCCTGCCAGTCCGCTCGTGGCCCGGATTGAACCCTTGAAAGGGACCGCTTTCGCGTCGCATCGTGAAAGCATGGTACGTCGGTTGGAGGGGATACTGCTTTACGAGCATGCTCATATGCTGATTAGCAGCAAACCTCAAAACAAAAATGATCCCCGGATGAGGGTCATCCAGCGCGCGTCCCAATCGGCAACAGATTCCACCAGGTTCCTGGATCGCGTTTTTCTGGGAGCCGACAATCTGTTGTTGACGCCAGCCCCGTTCGAGAAGAATCGCCATCGATTCCTGGTTCCGGCCAGCGAATTCGACGGTTTTGGCTACGGGATGCCCGAAGAGAAACGGGTCGGTCTGACGAAATTGGCTCTCAGTGCGTATCCCACGTTCTCCGTGGCGTGCTGTAGATTGTGGATTGAGGACGCTCGCGAGCTGATCAACAAGACGGCCCTCCAGGTTGAGCAGTATCGTCAGGCCGAGAAGAAATATCCCGAATCGCTGGCGCAATTGGTACCGATGTATCTCGCCCAGGTACCAATCGATCCGTTTGACAGTCAGCCGCTGCGCTATCTGCGTGAAGGTGAGGGGGGCGCGATGGTCTATAGCGTGGGCGCTGATCACCTCGATCATCAGACCGGCGAACCAAAGTTCCAGGGCGATCGCACGTTCCGCGATATCCTGTTCTGTCTCGGAAGCTGCTACCCCTCTCGACGGATTCCGAAGCCGGATGAACGCTGAGCTGCGGAAATTGCGAGGGATTCGCCAATACGGGGTGGCACAATCGTGTCGTCGCTCCACGATCGTGTCGCTCATCGAAAATGACCGCTCTGTTGCTTGCTAGTTTTCCGGGTCACGGTAACCTAACTAAGCTGCGCCGCTGGTATTATCTCCTTCCGATCCGGCTGGATTATTGGCCGAAAGGTTTGTCTTCAGATGCGTGATTTTGACTACGCCGCGCCGACTACGGTCGCGGAGGCGGTCCAGTTGCTGCAATCGCACAATGGTGCGGCCCGGCCGATGGCGGGGGGAACGGACCTCATTGATCAGGTCCGAGTCGGCCGTCTGACCCCGGATTTGGTGGTCGATATTAAAAAGATCCCGGAATTGACCGCGATCGATTTTTCCACCACAGGCTTGCGAATCGGTGCGGCGGTCCCGTGTTATCGCCTGTATCACGATGCGCAAATCACCGCTGCCTATTCCGCATTGACCGACAGCGCGACGATCATCGGCGGCATTCAAATCCAAAGCCGGGCGAGTGTCGGGGGCAACCTGTGTAACTCGGGTCCCGCCGCTGATTCGACTCCCTCGCTGATCGCTCTTGGCGCGATTGTGGTGATTGCTGGTCCGAAAGGAACGCGTGAAGTCTCGGTCGATACTTTTTGTACGGGGCCCGGCAAAAACATCCTCGAACGGGGTGAGTTCGTCGTGGAGATCAAGCTGCCCGCTCGAGCTGCCCACAGTGGATCGGCTTATCAGCGATTCATCCCGCGCAACGAAATGGACATCGCGGTTGTCGGCGTGGGGGTGTCGGTGACGCTCGACGCCGCTGGCCAGAATTTTGTGGCGGCGAAGATTGCGTTAGGGGCTGTGGCCGCCAAGCCGTTGGTCGCAGACGCCGCTGCGAAGGCATTGATTGGTCAGGCAGTCTCGGAAGCGACCATTCAGAAGGCGGCAGAGGCCGCTCGGGCTATTGCGACACCGATTGATGATATGCGCGGGACGATCGAATTCCGGAAGCATGTCACCGGAGTCCTGACAGCTCGCGTCATCCAACAGGCGGTCGAACGGGCTCGCGCGACGTAGCCCGACTCTTTGAGTCGGGTTCGCGCGTTAATTCTTCCGACTTAGAGAGTCGGGCTACGATCACGCTGAGTTTTTCAGGAAATCATCCCATGGCCAAGAAACGCATCGTCAGCACTACGATCAACGGCACGCAGAAAGATTTTCTGTGTGAGCCGCGTCAAACGCTGCTGGAAGTTCTGCGTGACAGTCTCGATATGACGGGTACGAAGGAAGGTTGCTCGAACGGCAACTGCGGCGCCTGCACGGTGCATCTCGATGGCCGGCCGGTGGTCAGTTGCCTGGTGCTCGCGGTGGAAGCCGACGGGGCCACGGTGGAGACCATTGAAGGGGTCGCTTGCAACGGCCAACTGCACCCGCTGCAGGATTCCTTTCTGAACAATGCCGCTCTGCAATGCGGAATTTGCACCCCGGGCTTCATCATGCAGGCCAAGTCGCTGCTCGCCGAGAATCCCAATCCCAGCGAACACGACATCCGCTTCTATCTGGCAGGTAATCTTTGTCGCTGCACGGGCTACGACAAGATCGTCCGAGCAGTCCAAGATGCGGCCGGCAAGATGAGTGGCTGCTGCAGCGAAGCAAAAGTTTGATTAACAAAAATCTCTTCGTGTTCTTTGTGACCTTCTGTTTATAAGGATTTGAACAGAAGGTCACGAAGGGCGCGAAGGAAGACAAAGTTTTTTGTGTAGCATGCTTGGTTTGGTTACGCATTTCAAGATGTTCGAAACTGTATAAAAACCATCCGGCTTACGCCGGACGCTCGCCTGAGAATTACAACTGACACCCGTTCCGCGAGAACACCAATATGTCGACAACCGAAGCCAACCCCGGCAAGAAATACACCGTCATTGGGACTCGCCCGATCCGCCACGATGGCGTGGATAAAGTTACCGGTAGGGCCAAGTACGGCGGCGACATTCGGCTGACCGGCATGTTGTTCGGCGTGATGCTCCGCAGCCCGCACGCGCATGCGAACATCAAGTCGATTGATTATTCCGCCGCGCTGGCATTGCCCGGCGTGCATGCTGTGGTGACCGTGGATGATTTTCCCGATGCGGAAAACAAGATCGCGGAACTCGGCGAAGGGGCCATCAACCTGCAGCACTTGCGGCACAATGTGCTCGCCGGGCCCAAGGCCCTGTATCGCGGCCATGCGGTGGCGGCGGTGGCGGCCGATACGGTGAATATCGCCGAAGACGCGTGCAAGCTGATCAAGGTTGAGTACGAAGTTTTGAAGCCGGTGCTCACCGCCCCCGAAGCGATGAAGCCCGATGCTCCCTTGCTGCACAACAACGTTTACACGAATTCGCTGGGTGAAGAAACGAAGCAGCTCAGCAATGTCGCGAAGCACTTCCGATTCGAAAAAGGGGATCTCGAAGCGGGCTTCAAAGCGGCCAAGGTGATCGTCGAACGCGAGTTCAACACGGCGACCGTTCATCAGGGATACATCGAGCCCCACAACGGCACGGCGATGTGGAATTCTGACGGCAAGGTGACAGTCTGGTGCAGCACTCAGGGGTCATTCACCGCCCGCCAGCAAGTGGCGGAACTGTGTCATATCCCGGTCGGCAACGTCAAAGTCATTCCGATGGAAATCGGCGGCGGCTTCGGCGGCAAGGTCTCGGTGTACCTGGAACCGGTCGCGGCCATACTGTCGAAGAAGACGGGCCGGCCGGTCAAGATCATCATGAATCGGGCTGACTGTTTCGAAGGGACGGGCCCGACGCCCGGTTCCTATATTCGCGTTAAGATGGGTGCCGATGCCAACGGCAAGATTACCGCTGCGGAAGCCTACATGGCGTATGAAGCGGGTGGCTATCCGGGCTCGCCGATCGGTGCCGGCGCGATGTGCGTGTTTGCCTGCTACGACGTGCCCAACGGCAAGGTCGATGGCTTTGACGTTTGCGTCAACAAGCCGCATACCAACGCATATCGGGCGCCAGGCGCGACAAATGCCGCAATGGCGACGGAAACAGTCATCGACGAAATCTGCGAACAGCTCAAAATGTGTTCGATGGAGTTCCGCCTGAAGAACGCCGCAGTTGAGGGAACTCGTCGCATTGATGGGCCCGTCTATCCGCGGATTGGCATGATTGAATCAGTCGAAGCGATTAAGAATAGCGATCACTGGAAGACGCCGCTGACGGGCAAGAATCGGGGCCGCGGGATAGCGACAGGTTTCTGGTTCAATTGTGGTCTCAAATCGGCCGTCACCGCGACGGTTAATTTCGATGGCAGCGTGGGGTTGGTGGAAGGTTCGACTGACATTGGTGGCTCGCGGACCGGCATTGCGATGCAGTTCGCCGAAACGCTGGGCATCCCCGTCGATCAAGTCATGCCGAGCGTGGGCGACACCGACAGCGTGGGCTACACCGACGTCACCGGCGGCAGTCGCGTGACCTTCGCGACCGGTTGGGCTGCGTATGAAGCCGGACTCGATATTGCTCGCCAGATGTGTCAACGCGCGGCGACCCTGTGGGAGGTCCCTGCCGATCAAGTGAAGTATGAAAACGGCGGAGTCAGCGGGCCAGGTGGTAAGCAGATTAGCTTCAAGGACCTGGTAGTTCAGACCTGCAAACACGGCGAACCAATCGTTGGTCGTGGGTCGGCCGATCCGCAGTGCCCGGGTGGTGCGTTTGCGACTCACTGTGTGGACGTGGAAGTCGATCCGGATACCGGCAAGGTGACCGTGCTGCGTTACACCGCGTCGCAGGATGTGGGGACGGCGATTCACCCCGCGTATGTCGAAGGACAGATTCAGGGCGGGGCCGTGCAGGGTATCGGCTGGGGTTTGAACGAAGAGTATTTCTACGACCAGAGCGGCGTGATGCGAAACTCGACGTTCCTGGACTATCGCATGCCGACGTGCCTCGACCTGCCGATGATTGAAGCGATCATCGTCGAAGTCCCGAACCCCGGTCACCCCTACGGCGTCCGTGGCGTCGGCGAAGTCCCCATCGTGCCACCGCCGGCGGCCCTCGCCAATGCGATTTACAACGCAGTGGGAGTTCGTATGACGCAGTTGCCGATGTCTCCCCCGCGCGTGTTGCATGAGATCCTGGCGAAGAAGTAGAGTATTGCCGTAGCCCGACTCAAGGAACGGATTGACCTATGATTCGAGGCGCGTCCGCGCTCTTAAGAAGAATTATCTCACGCAAAGGCGCCAAGACGCAAAGAACAAATAGATGAATTCTTGGCGCCTTTGCGTGAGATCTTGTCCTTTTTATTGTTGAATGATGCTCAGGACTCCGCGATTTTCCTCGATGGTTGCCGTTTCTGACGGCGTTATTTCCCATTGTTCTTCTTCCACCGCTCATGCTCTGTGACGAAATCCGCGAATTCGGTTGGTCGCTGGTCCCTGGATTGATCGATCCGGCCGACCTGGAATCGTTGCGCACAGCAGCCGATCTGGCGGTGCAGAATCCGCAGGCTCGGTCGCGCCGCGGCAGCGCCTATGGCCTGCGAAATCTGTTGCAGATGATGCCGGCCGCGCGCGAGTTAGCGTCAGCCCCGATCATCCTGGACCGCGTGAGAGAAATCCTCGGCCCGGCCGCGAAACCGGTCAAGGGGATCTTGTTCGACAAGACCGAGCAGGCTAATTGGGCCGTGCCGTGGCATCAGGATATCACGATTGCCGTGCGGGAACGTCGATCGGTTCCGGGCTACGACGCCTGGTCCGACAAGGACGGCGTGCCGCATGTTCAACCGCCGGCTGACGTCATGGAACAGATCCTTGCAGTACGCGTGCATCTGGATGATTGCCCGGCAGAGAATGGGGCGCTGAAAGTGATCCCCGGCAGTCACGCGCAGGGACGATTGGCTGATGCCGATGTCGAACGCTGGCGAACGACGGTGCCCACGGTGACCTGTATTGCTCAAGCGGGGGACGCGTTGTTTTTGCGACCACTCCTGTTGCACAGTTCGGCGGCGGCGACACAGCCGTGCCGGCGTCGTGTATTGCATTTCGAATATACGGCAGTGCGACTGCCGGAGGGGTTGGAATGGAGTGAGTGATGTAGTGCGTGGAGGCGCGAGCGCGATGTGAGGGGGGGTACCCTCTGGGTTAGCTGACGAAAATTGGGCATTGACAGGGTTTGATGTTCTTCCGATTTTTGTTGCGCAATGATCGGTGGTTTTCAGCCCCAAAGGGGCGAACTAGGCCAGCCCAGGGCATCGCCCTGGGTAAAGTCGCAAGAGAGGATTCAAAGCCCTGAAGGGGCGTACTCGCATAGGCGTAGTACGCCCCTTCAGGGCTCTTATTCAATAATTTGACCTGTAACCCAGGGCGATGCCCTCGGCTGGCCTAGTTTGCCCCGTTGGGGCTTAGGTGGCCACTAGTTCGCGACGTAAAACTGGCGAAAATGTCTGACTCCTTTTTCGCTGTCAAGACTCAGTTTTCGCCAGCCCACCCTGTTGGGCCCTCGCCCTCCCATCGCGCTCGAGCCGTAGACCAAGCTTGGACAACACCGTAGTCACTGCATAGATAATACAAGCTCGACCAGCGTCGCGACTTCTGCTTGTCGTGTTTCAGCGGGGTTGTATAATCGGCCGCATGGCAACCACCTCTCAAATTCTGGCGTCGGCCGTTCAACATCATCAAGCTGGTCGCTTGGATCAGGCCGAGCAATTATACCGGCAGATCCTCCAGACCGACCCCAACCATATTGACGCCTGGCACTTGCTCGGGGTGGCCTCATCGCAGGCGGGCCGGCATGCGGTGGCGGCGGACTGCATCAACCGCGCGATCAAGTTGAATCCCAAGGCGGCTGTCTTCTACGGCAATTTGGGAAATGTCTATACGTCGTTGGGTCAGATTGCGGATGCCGTCAACGCGTACCAGCAGGCGCTGCAGCTCAAGCCCGATTTTGTAGAAGCCCGTCTGAACCTGGGGATTGCGTTCAAGGATCAAGGGCAACTGGAATTGGCCCTCGCCAGTTTTCAACAGGCACTCCGTCTGCAGCCAGACAATCCGATCGCCCATAATCACTTGGGAGTGATCTACCGCGAGCAGAGAAATCTCGATGCTGCTGTCGACAGTTATCGCCGTGCATTGCAGTTGAATCCCAACTTTGCGGACGCTCATAACAATCTGGCGAATGTGCTCAACGACCTCGGGCGGATCGAAGATTCGATTGCTTCGTACCGGCAGGCGATACGTCTGAAGCCAGACTATGCCGAGGCCCATTTGAGCCTGGCGACCGCCTTGCTGCTGACGGGAAATCTGAAAGAGGGCTGGGCCGAATATGAATGGCGGTTTGTCTGCGGCCGGCCGGAATTGCCGGAGTTTCATAAGCCGCGCTGGGACGGTTCGCCGCTGAATGGGCGGACGATCGTGCTCTATGGTGAGCAAGGCTTCGGAGACAAGCTGCAGTTCATGCGGTATGCGCCGCTGGTGAAGGCGCGTGGTGGTCGTGTGGTCGTGGCTTGTAATAAGACGTTACTGCCGATCTTGAGTCGCTGTGCTGGCATCGACGAATTTGTCCCCGTGCCGGGTGGCGATCTGCCACCGTTCGACGTCTATTCGCCGCTCCTCAGTCTGCCGGGAATCCTGGGGACCACGCTGGATACGATTCCTGCGGAGGTCCCGTATCTGTTTGCGGATCCGGAACTGGTTGCGACGTGGAAGGCGAAGCTGAGTCGGACTGCCGCCTTCAAGATCGGCATCGTCTGGCAGGGGAGCATGTCCAATAAAGGAGGAATCGGGCGTTCCATTGCCTTGAAACACTTTGCCCCGCTGGGCAAGGTCGACGGCATTCAGCTCTATAGCCTGCAATGTGGCCAGGGGATTGAACAAATCGCCGAGATGCAGGGGCAATTGCAGATTGATGATTTCAAAGGCCGGCTGGATACCGAGACCGGGCCCTTTATGGACACAGCGGCCGTGATGCGGAACCTCGATCTGGTGATCACGGCGGATACCTCGATCGGACATCTGGCTGGCGGCTTGGGCGTTCCGGTGTGGGTGGCGGTTCCATTTATTCCTGACTGGCGGTGGTTTGGAGATTTCAAAACGACCGCCTGGTATCCCAACCTGCGGCTGTTCCGTCAGGAGCGAATCGGTGATTGGGATGGACTCTTCGAACGCATCGCCGAGGAACTCAAACACGAACTGGCGGCACGTCAGACAGAGGGAACGCAGCTTCTGTCGGCATCTCGGGCCGAACGTGCAATTCCCAATGCGGCGGCCGGAACGAGTTCCGTCTTCGTGGAGACGTCAATCGGCGAACTCGTCGACAAGATCACGATCCTGGAGATCAAGTCAGCTCGGATAGAAGATCGTGCCAAGTTGGCGAACGTGCGGCAAGAACTGGAGACTCTGACTACAGCCTTCGCGCCCGTCCGCGAGGCAGCCACCGGTCAGGCCGCAACGCGATTGGCCGATTTGATTGCTCAGTTGAAATCGGTGAATGAAGCCCTCTGGGTGATCGAAGACGACATTCGTGATTGCGAACGCGAACAGGATTTCAGCACAAAATTTGTCGCACTGGCGCGATCGGTTTACCACCAGAACGATAAGCGCGCGGCGTTGAAGCGGCAGATCAATCAACTGCTGGGCTCGCGGTTGGTGGAAGAAAAATCTTATCGCGACTACTCGCAACCGGTAGCGTAGACAACGTCGGCAAAGGTGAGCCCCCGTGGCAGACGCTGCCAGCGTCTGTGACAATCTGGTGTGACGCTCCATTGTGAATGAGGATGAGACAGACGCTGGCAGCGTCTGCCACGGGGCCCAACCCTGGGCTCCTTTAGCGTTTCGGCCACTTCAAATGCTTGTGCAGGAAGTCGTAGGTCCCGACGCCATTGATCTTGTGGGGGCCGGTGAAGGTTTCCATTTCGGTCTTGTCGCCGAGGCCCAATAGATCGTAGTGGCGGCGGACTTTGGAGTATTCCCAGGCGACCCACTCGTCAGGGGCGACGCCGTCAAAGTGACCGCGTTCGACCATGAAAGGGCGCGGGGTCATCAAGTTGGAGAGCTCGGCGTAGTTGGCCACGTGCCCCATGTTCCATTCGAAGATTTCGTATTCGTTGGTGAAGACGTAGCTGTAGGGGGCTTCCGTTGTCGTGTTCTTCACGACCCATTCATTATAGTCGGCCGAACAGATCGAGAGGCAGTATTTATCGAGCATGGTCGGCACACGCACGGCCGTCTTGCCGCCGTACGAGAGACCGTAGAACGCAATGCGTTCGGGATCGACGTTCGGCAAACCCGACAACCATTCCAGCGTGCGGGCATGCTGCGGAATGATGTAGCTGAAGAGCGACCGCTTCATCGGATTCGACTTGCGTTGAATGGTGCGGAAATTGTCGCGGCCGCGATAGGGGTTCTGCGGTGCATAAGTGATGAAGCCGCGATTGGCCAGTTCGTGGGCGAACGCACTGTAGTAGTTGAAGCCCTCGACGGTCCGACTGATCGTGTCGATGGGTACCCCTTCCAGGCCGTGCTGACAGACGACGACCGGACGTTTTTCTCCCGGCTTGAGATCCTTTGGCAGCAGCAGAATTCCGGAGGCGACGACGTCGGGATAAACGTCCAGCATCACTTCGTAGCCCACATAGCCGGGTTCGTCGAGCACCTGGCGTGAACGGGGATTGAGCGGCATCGTGGAATCGGGCAGTTTACCGAACAACTCTTGCCAGACATGTTCGCGCATGGCGGGGGCCGTCTTGGCCCACGTTTCCTGGTTCTTGCGGTCGACCTTCGACCACAGCGTATCTCGCACACGAGCAGAACGTCGCAGAAGCACTTGGGTGAATTCATTCATCTCGTCGAACTGTCGCTTTTGCCGTGTTTCCGTCCCCCAGGCGGCTTTCACCAGAGTCGGGGCCGCACTGTCGGCGGCCACTTCCTTCGGACCGGCCAGAGTCTGCAGGGCGGCGGCGAACGCTTTGGCGCTGCCGGGCTGGCCATCACCTTCGCCACTGGAGACGAGGACGATTTGCGTCGGGACTTTTAGCTTCTCGAAGTGGGGCAGGGCTCGGTCATATTCCTTGCGGACCGAGGCCAGCACATTGGTTGTGATCTTGCCGGGTGCGGCACCGGGACCGCGGCCATCGTGAGGAGCCGGAGGTCCGGCGATTTCCGGGACGCTGGTGGCTTCGATGATCAACGCACGGGGAGCAATCAGGCTCGCGATCCCGGCATCACCAAACTCGCGGAGCAGGTTCCACACGTTGCGATAGATCGGTTCTTCCCACACCCCTTCGCGGGCCTGAAAATAGCCGCAGACGTATGCCGATTTGATGCGCGTATCGGCCGCTGCGCTGTACAAGGCCAGCAATCCCCCTTCACCCACACCGGCGACACCGATCGGGAGCGGCTTGCCGTCTTGCTTGTTGAGAAACTCGAATTGATCAACGGCCGCGAGGACTTTTTGCACTTCATAACCGATGATGTGCCGGCCCATTTCAAACGCCTGGCGATACAGGAATTCGCGGTGCGGTTGATTGGTGTAGCGGACATACGGACTGCCCGAGTAGGTATCTTCGCGGCTGATCAACATGGGAACGAGGACTTGATAACCATGCTCGGCCAACCGTCGGGCCAATTGGGCCTGAGGTTGCACTGCGGTGGTCAAACCACTGAAGGCTTCAGGAGTAGTGTCGGCATCAGGCAGGGCGACCATGCGGCCGATCACAGCGCCATTCGGTTGCAACAGCAGGCCCTCAGCGGTGATGCCATTAAGGACCTTCCAGCGGACTCCGTGAATGGTGAATTTTTCGGCGCGGCCCACGAGGGATGCCTGAGACGTCGTGGTGATGAGTTCCAGTCCCTCGGCAGGAATGCGGGCATCAACGGCACCGATGCATTCCAGAAATCGTGCGCGATTGGGGGCGACACTCTTTTCGTAGGCTTCGGTACTGGAATAATCTCGCTTCCAATATTGCTCGCGTTTGGCGACCGATTCTTCGATCTCGCGAAGGGCAAACTTGTTGATCCCATTGATCATGAATTGATCGAGGGGTTCTGCAACGGTCAGGGGTTGAGTGTTGGGCAACGGACCTGCGCCACGCACGGCAGGAGCCAGAATCGACAGACACGCCAATGCGGCAAGACAGCAGCCAAATCTCATGAGTTTCTCCCCTGCAAAGCGTGTCGACTCAAGATGCGGTGAACCAATCAACGAAGGTTGATGATTCTATGCCAAGGCAACGCGTTAACACAACCACGTCGATCGAGGGGTCGGGTCTACGATTTTTCGAAATTGGCCGAGTTCACTTCATCGCCTCGCTGCCGACTTCACTCGGCCAATTTCCAAAAATCGTGGCCCCGACCCCGGCGCGGATGACAGCCCGCAGTCCAGATTCGCCCGACTCTGGAGAGTCAGGCTACGTTGTTGCCGGGCCCATACGGACCGCAAGTTGCACGCTTGAAATCTCAAGTGTCTCAAGTCGCGGTAAGCTGGATTTGCGAGGGAAGCTTGGGATTTGGGTAGTGATTCTACAAAGACACGGACGGGCCGGGAGACCCGTCCCACGGTTCACTGCGTTGAAATCCAACCTCAATTGTCTATGATGAAATGCTGCCAACCGGTTGTAGTCCGCGAGGCGGCCTGCCGATTTTTTCTCGCCTGCTGGAGACCTGCCCCCGTGCTTACGAAGTTTACTGGCGATCTCGCCTCCAAAGTGAAGCAAGCCCAAGATCAACTCGACGCTCACGTCTACGAGACCATTCAGTGGCATTTCAGTGAATCCACCGGTTGTCCCTTCTGGCTGGAAAAGAAGAAGGAATTGAAGTTCGACCCGCTGACCGAGGTCAAAAATTTTCAAGATCTGAAGAAATTCCCGGAATTCGAAGACGAATGGCTCCGCGGCGGCCCGGTGACCCGCTGGCTGCCGAAGGGGTTGAAAGGCAAACCGGCCTACGTGTTCGAAACCGGCGGTACAACGGGTATTCCGAAGAGCCGCCTGGTGGTTGAAGACCATTGGATTGATTACGAAAACTTCAGCGACACGCTACCCGATGAAGCGTTTCCCCGCGGTTCCAACTGGTTGATGCTGGGGCCGTCCGGTCCCCGTCGCCTGCGTCTGGCTGTCGAGCATCTGGCCCAATACCGCGGCGGTATCTGTTTCTGCGTCGATCTGGACCCCCGCTGGGTCGTGAAGCTCCTCAAGAAAGGCGACGTCGCCGGAGCGAAGGCGTACGCGGATCACGTGATCGATCAGGCTGTGACGATCCTCACCGCTGGCCACGACATCAAGTGTGCGTTTGCCACCCCCAAGCTGCTGGAAGCGTTGGCCCTCAAGCTGATGGACAACGGGACGAGCATCGCTGAAGTCGGCATCACCGGCATTTTCGCCGGCGGCACCGAGTTCACCCCGCAGTGGTACCGCTTCTGCTGCGAGGAACTGCTGGGGCCCGATGTTTACATCACCCCGACCTACGGCAACACGCTGATGGGCTTGGCCTGCGGCAAGCCGTTCGATCCGGCGGACAATTACAAGATTACGTACTTTGCCCCCCAACCGCGGGCCGTGATCGAAGTGGTGACGTTCGACGATTACAACAAACTGGTCGGCTACGGCGAAACAGGTCGCGTTAAGCTGACGACATTGACCAAGGAACTGTTCGTACCAGGCTTCATGGAACGTGATGAAGGCGAGCGCGAACTACCTCACGAGAAGTACCCGTGGGACGGCATCAGTGGGACGCGACCGTTCCACGTGTTTGCAAAGACGACGACTGTAGGAGTCTACTAGTAGTCGACTGTGGGACGGGTCTCTGACCCTTCCGTCTGCGGACTGCACGTTGCGACGTAAGGGCGGGGTTAGGCATTGTGTTGAGGATGCCGGTCTTAAGCCCCAACGGGGCGCGCTAGGCCAGCCCAGGGCATCGCCCTGGGTTATCGAGATGAAACGAATTTCAAGCCCTGAAGGGGCGAACTAGGATGTTTTCGTAGAGTCGTCTAGTTCGCCCCTTCAGGGCTTGGTCTGAATTGGGGGCCGAATCCCAGGGCGATGCCCTGGGCTGGCCTAGTACGCCCCGTTGGGGCTGAGGAATTCCCAATTCGTAACAACGGACCAAGGACCAATCATGATCGAGCTGCCTGTTTATCGGTGGGGTAAAGTTTACGAGAGCATCGAAAAAGCGGACGTTGTCCATTTCGAAACGGGCGAGCAAGTCGCGAAGATTCACCAGGCAAATGCTGGTCAAGTGGCAATGGACATGCGGCAGGCGAAGCGGGCTCGCGATTCCCTCCGGCAGTTTTCAATCGATCAATTGATAGAGATCACGAAGAAGGCCGCTGAACTCTACTTGAATGGCACGCTGCCGATCGGTGGAGGGACTCAGTCGCCTGCCGAATTCTGCCGCATGCAGTCGGCGACCACCGGTTTGCCCGAGCACATGTGCAAGGCCAACATGTCGAAGAACTACTTCGTGCTAACTCATATGCGCGAAGTGTTGGAGGCCCTGACTCGCGGTTTGCCGTTCGACATTTTGTCCAAGGGTTACGGGACTGAGAGCCGCGGCGTCATGCTGAGCTACCAGGCCAACAGCCCCGTCATCGGGTTGGTGCTGCCGTCGAATTCGCCCGGTGTGCATACCCTGTGGATGCCGGTGATTCCACTGCAGGTGGGGCTGGTCATGAAGCCCGGTTCGTCCGAGCCGTGGACTCCGTATCGCATGACGGAAGCCTTCTTCCAGGCCGGCATTCCTCGCGAATCGATCTCGTTGTATCCCGGCAAGACCGATGTCGGCGGTGCGGTGATGGAGCATTGCCAGCGGTCGATGATTTTCGGCAGCCAGGCGACCATCGACAAATATGCGGGAAATCCCAAGGTTCAGGTCCATGGTCCCGGCTTCTCAAAAATCCTCTTTGGTGAGGATGAAGTCGATAACTGGGAGCAGCACATCGACCTGATGGTCGACAGCGTGGTGAAGAATAGTGGCCGCGGGTGTATCAATGCCTCGGCGATCTGGGCCCCGCGGCATGGTCGGGAAATTGCGGATGCGATCGCTCGTCGCCTGGGGCCGATTGCTCCGTTGCCGATGACCGATCCGAATGCCATGCTCGCTGCGTTTACCATTCCCGGTGTCGCCGAATCGGTGAATAATCAGATCGACGAGGGGATCACCAGTGCGGGCGGAGCCGTTACGGAAGTCACCGAGAAGTATCGCGGGGGGCCTCGTCTGATCCAACACGAACGGTGCGACTATCTGCGTCCCACGGTGCTGCATAGTACGTCGCCCGATCCGGAGATCTCGAAGGCTGAGTACATGTATCCCTTCGTCGTGGTCGTTGATTGCCCGCAGAAGGATATGATCAAGCGGATTGGGTCGACGCTGGTCTGCACGGCCATCACGAAGGATCCGAAGTTCTCTCAGGAATTGCTGGATGCGACCAACATCGACCGGTTAAATATCGGTGCGGTGAGGACGGTGGGACTCAACTGGTTACAGCCGCATGAGGGGAACATCATCGACTTCCTGTATCGCAACCGGGCGTTCCAGAACAGCCCCCCGCCGGCTCATTGACCGTAGGACGGGTCTCCAGACCCGTCCGAGCCTGTAACCCTCGGCTCGATAAAGGGAAATCCCTCGCGATCTTCGCGGAGCGCCGACCCACATCAATCAATAGGCTTGAAATAGCTTTAGAACGGCCAACGAGGCCCCAACTGCTCGTAAAAGTGTGAACCACGAATCACACAAATGACACGAATCGAAATCCTACAAGCTGCCGCCAGAGTTAACAATCTACCCCCAAATTCGTGTCGTCCGAGTTATTCGTGGTTAAAAAGAACCTACTCCCGTTCCATGTCCATCAGGCATGGGTTCTTGCTTTTGATAGGCGTTCCAGAGCTTTCGGCGGGCTCATGATTCCTGGGTTGGCTGGGGCATTCGAACGTATCGTTTGATGTGAGTCGGCGCTCCGCGAAGTTCTTGAAGGACCAATCCGTACCAATTCGAATGTTACAGGCTCGGACGGGCCTGGAGACCCATCCCACGACTCACGGGGCTGCAAGTCTGAAGAATTCTGCTACAATGAGCGATTGCTCGATCACTGTTCGAGTGAATTTCAATGGACGATTGGCCACACATTGTGGCGAATTGCTCTCGGCAATCGTGTCCCAATCCACCACCTTGCCCTTTCTAGACACCGGGATTTAGATATTCGACATTCCCCACCATGTCCCAGCTTCGCTATGAAATGATGCCTCTTGAGTCGGGTGTCTTTGCGGAGTTATATCTGCCCAAAAAAGCCCATTATCAGGGGCTGTTGTACGAAACCCTGACGAATGGCTTCGATGTCGAGAACGTGCGGAAGCACCTGCGAGGCAAGCGGAAGCAGATTCAGGCTTATCTTGGCGGGGCCGCACAGTACTGGGAAATCGCGGGGAAAAACAGTCCCTCGCCCGACCAGTTTCTTAACGAGACTTTTATCAAGAAATTCCCAGATCTGCTGTACGGCTACACGATGTACGAGGTCGACGGTGTCTTCCGTTCGCCGCATACCGGCCAGGTCGTCGAAGAGCGGACGCAGATTATCCGGTTGATGTTTATCTCGGACCTGGATCAAGTGTTTGCGGCACTGCCGTTTATCGATGATTCCAATCGCAATGCCGCAACTTTGCTGGCGAGAACCTACCTGCGGTCGACGCATTGGGATCGAGATCATTTCCTGGCGGACCACAAGCTGTTCCCGTCCGCGAGCGTCTTCGACGATAAGCAGGCCGCGGCCATTATCTACATGACGGCCGACTGGGCGCGTTCCATCGCGGTCTTTCTGTTCGGTTATGTCGTCCATGACATCTGCGAAGGTCTGCGGAAACTGAATCAGAACGACGTGATCGCCCCCGAAGAAGAGATCTGGGTGACGTTGTTCTGGAATCTGACGATCAATCGCATCCGCAGCGTGCCATAGGCCGTGTTTGGTGAATGAATGACCCATCCAATCCAAGGGATCACTTACCGCTGAGAAATCATTTCATAAGAGCTTTTTGAGCCACAGAATGACACAGAAGAAACACAGAATCAGAAAGTGAATTCTTTTTCCTATTTTCTGTGTTTCTTCTGTGTCATTCTGTGGCAAAACTCCCTCCTACTAAATCTCTGAGTTCTCCGGTGCCACTGGCACCGATTTCTTGGATTTGGTGCGGAAATTGGCCGTATTGATTGATTTGAGTCGGCACTCCGTGAAGATCGCGCGGGGCAATCGTTCATCAAGCCGCTGATTACAGGCTCGGCCGGGCCGGGAGACCCGTCCTACGGAATGCCGTGCAATCGCGTGCCCTGACATCTTGCGATGATTCTTTCGCCGCAGCGTAGTAGAATGGTTCCTCGTCAGCTCAGGGGCCGCTGCGCTGAACGGATTGGCTGTCCTCCCTCGCTCCTTCAGAGAAGCTGATTTCCATGTTCAAGATGCATATCGCCACTGAGCAACGTGATCAATTCGTTGAGATCACGGACCGGGTCCGCAAAATCGTGGAAAGATCTCAGGTGCGGAACGGGGTGGTGATGGTGTTTTCACCCCATACTACGGCGGGAATAACGATCAATGAAAATGCCGACCCGGACGTCGTGCATGACATGTTGCTGACGCTGCAACGCCTGGTTCCGCAAGACTCACCCGGTTTCCGTCATGCCGAACGTAACAGCGATTCGCACGTCAAAGCGTCGATGATGGGATCCAGTTGCCAGGTCATCGTGGAAGATGGAGAACTGGTGCTCGGGACGTGGCAGGGCATTTACTTCTGCGAATTCGATGGACCGCGGCAACGGCTGGCCATCGTGAAGGTCGTCGAGGAAGAAGAAGGCTTCATGGGCGGTATCTAAGAGAGTGTCGCGAATGTCATCATTGGCAGTGAATGCGGCCTCGTGCATTTGAGAGCATGAGGGTGCGAGAGTAACGGAGCATGAGGGGAGCTCGGATTCGACTGGACTGTCCTTCACTCTCATACCCTCACACACTGGTACTCTCATACCTCCAGTCTCAGCACACCCATTGTTGAAGCGATATCTCCGGGCACAGAGGCACTCATTCGCTGCCTGTATTAATTCGCTGTCAAACTTCATTGGGAATCAGGATCCTCGTCGCGTGAATCAACAATCGGTCATCGACGCCGCAGTCGGCCACATCCAAGACGTTTTAAAAGGCGACAGTTCGGGCCACGACTGGTGGCATATCTATCGCGTCTGGCGCATGGCAGTGCGCCTCGGCGAAGGTGAGAAAGCCGATCTGTTCGTCGTCCAATTGGCGGCATTGCTGCACGATATCGCGGATTGGAAGTTTCATGACGGTGACCTGACTGCCGGCCCCCGAGCGGCGCGGCTATGGTTGGAGTCACAATCTGTCGATGCCGCGACGATCGACCATGTTTGCGGGATCATCGGACAGTTGTCGTACAAAGGTGCCGGGGTCGCGACCGACATGCCCACTCTCGAAGGTCGAGTCGTCCAGGACGCTGACCGGCTGGATGCAATCGGGGCGATCGGAATTGCTCGCGCTTTCGCTTATGGCGGGCACGACGGCCGGATGCTGTACAATCCCGATGATCCGCCGGAAATGCATGCGTCGGCCCAAGCCTATCGCAACAGCCGCGGGGCGACAATCAATCACTTTCACGAGAAGCTGTTGCTGTTGAAAGACCGCATGCAGACGGCGACCGGCCGGGAATTGGCGGCTCAACGGCATGAGTACATGGAGGGCTATCTGGCCGAGTTCCACGCGGAGTGGGAAGGCATGCGATAGACGAAGGGTCACTCTATAACCGAATCTGCACGCTTGCCCCGTGGGCTGTCAGACCTTCCTTGTCGGCCATCAGGCAGATGTCAGCCGCAGCGGACTGGAGGGCGTTCGCATCGTAGCTGATCACGGATGAGCGTTTCAGAAAATCGTTGGCACACAGGCCGTTGGCAAACCGCGCCGTTCCGCCGGTGGGCAGGACGTGTGACGGGCCCGCGTAGTAGTCACCGACTGCGACCGGGGTGTAATGACCCATGAAGATGGCCCCGGCGTTTTGCACTCTCTTGAGCATGTCTTCGGGATTCGATGTGGAGATATGCAAGTGTTCGGGAGCCAGCAGATCGCTGAGACGGGCGCCTTCCACGGCATCACGGACCAGAACGAGTGCGCCGTACTGTTCGAGACTGTCGCGGGCGAGATCTCCGCGTTCGAGGCGGCTGAGTTGCTCGGTCAGTGCGGCTTGGACTTGGGCTATCAGCGGTTCGTGCCAAGTGATTAAGACGCCTGAGCCCGGGCTGTGCTCGGCTTGAGAAATCAGGTCGCTGGCGATGAAATCGGGGCGCGCGGATTCGTCGGCCAAGACGACGACTTCACTGGGGCCGGCGATGCTGTCGATGTCGACTTCGCCATATACGTGTCGCTTGGCGAGTGCCACAAACAGATTACCCGGTCCGACAATCTTGTCGACGCGTGGCAGGCCCTCGACGCCGTAGGCCATCGCGGCGACGGCTTGGGCTCCACCTAAACGGTAGACTTCAGTGATGCCCAACTCATGGCACGCTGCCAGCAAATCGGTGTTGTAGCTGCCGAAGGGAGTCGGTGGAGCGACGACGACGATGTCCTGGACTCCGGCCACCTGGGCTGGTACGGCCGTCATCGTCAGCGTCGACGGATAGGCTGCGGCACCGCCCGGGATACAGATCCCCACGCGTTTGAGCGGCAGGTAACGTTGTCGCAGTTGGACCTCGCCGGTGCCCAGTGCAAAGCGGTTGCTGACGCTGTTGACGAGGATGCTTTCCTGGAAGTTTCGTATGTTGCGAATGATGCGGCGCAGCGTCGCGAGGTAGTCGGCGGAGGCTCGGTCGTGGGCTGCTCCCAGTTCTTCTGCCGAGACGCGGATGGTCTCGGGAGAGAGGGTTTTGCGGTCGAGCTTTTCGGTGTAGTGGAGGACTGCGGTCAGTCCGTTTTTCTGGACATCGCCGCAGATGCGTTCGACGACCGCTTGCGGCGAGAGTGGCTCGCCGAAGAGGTCGATGGTTCGCTGGCGTCCGGCGGGAGAGACGATGTCGCCGCGCGGGCTGAGCTTGTGGCGGAGTTCAGTGAGCAGTCGTTCGGCTTCGGCGCTGTCTTGACGGCAATCGATGGTCGGAATGCGAAGTGGCTGGGTCATGACTTTGTTTCTATGTATTTGCGGGTCAATCCAGCATCTTGGCAGGTTGCCCACGCCTTCGCAATTGATCGGATTCTACTCAACATTATTGAAGAGGCATTGAGAAAAGAGAATTAGCCACAGAAGGACACGGAAGAAACCAGAAGGAAGAGTTTATCTCCTCAATTCTGTGTTTCTTCCGTGTCCTTCTGTGGCTCAAATTCTTCGTGAATTCAACCCTGTGTATTGTCTGAGCCCATTGAGGCTTACGTGCCCGGTGTCGCGGCTTTCTTTTTCTTGGCCTCGGCCCGTTCGGCGGCTTCGGCGATCACCCCTTCGGGATCGTCATAGAAGGCGTCGCGGCAGCCTGTGCAACAGACCCAGTAATCTTTTCCCTTGTGGGAGACCTTCATCGTTCCCTTGCCGCCGGAAACGATGCAGACGGGCTCACCGGCGCCTTCGATGGCCAGATTCGTCCCTTCGCGTGTGTAGCCGACCTCGACGACGCGAGAATAACGTTCGCCGCCGGCCGGTCGTTTTTCGAACAACACCAGGGTCCGTTTTTCGTTGAGCTGCGTGACGGTAATCCGATGGACATAGTCTGTCGCGTCAGGTTCGGAGTCGAGGACCAGTTTCTTCTCTTCCAGCTTGCCGGTGTATTCGCGAGTGGTCTTGTCCGGCAGGGTGGCGGTGAGATGGTAGATCTTCTTGTCGGGATCGAAGGTCAGCCGACCTGTCTGTAAGGCCTGACCGTCTTTGATCTTATATTGCAGAGCGACGGCATCCTTCTTGATGTCCCAGACCCATTCGGCCTTCTCCATCCACGCCCCTTTGGTGGAATTGCGGACCGGCTGAGCCGAACCGCGCCAGCCGCCGATCAGGCCGTTGAATTCCTCGAGCGCCTGCTGGGAGGCCGCTTTTGACGCGGGGGTGAGGGGTTTGGCGGCGGGTTCCTCGGCGGTGGCCAGGGCCAACCAGGCCGGAGTTACCGCGACCGCCAACATTACCCAATAGGAAATCCGTGACTTATTCCGAAGCATGAATCGTTCCTTGCCAGTCCCCTGCGATTTGCGCCACACGTTATTCTATCTAACCCTTGACCCAATGCGACGGATCGTTTCGTTTTCGGTTAATGGGTGATGGGAGGGCGAGGCTCCCGCCGAGCCTAACACGAGCTTTAGCTCGGCGTCCGCCGGAGGCATTTCAACTCCCTGGCCTCCGGCGGACGCCGACCTGCGGTCGTATTAGGCTCGGCGGGAGCCTCGCCCTCCCATTAGCTCAGTAGCGTGGCAAGCTGGTATCGATCTGCGTGGCCCATTCGTCGATGCCGCCGGCCATGCTTTTCACGTTGGCGAACCCCTGTTGACGTAACCAGTTGGTAACTCGCAGGCTGCGTCCGCCGTGATGGCAATGAACGACGATTTCTTTCTGCTTTTGGGGCTCGAGCTCGGCCACGCGCGCCTGCATTTCGCTCATCGGTAACAGCATGGCACCGGGGATGTGTACGGTGTCATATTCCGTTTTTTCGCGACAATCGAGCAACAGGAAGTCGGCTTTCGCATCAAGTTTGACTTTGACGCTGCGGCAGTCAATTTCGAGGGGGAGAGAACTCATAAGGGCCGTTTCTTAATGACTTAGGCGAGCGTCCGGCGCAAGCCGGATGGTTGTCTTGCACGTTGCGACGACCAGAGATGTTGATTTTCGCAAGCCGCTGGACAAATTGAGTCGAGGGTTTCAGAAAGTCGCTAACAACCATCCGGCTCACGCCGGACGCTCGCCTGATTCAGGGGATCAATTTCAGTTTGCCGCTGCAGAATTTGCAGGCGACTTCGATGTTGGTGTACTTCATTCCGATCCGCAGTTCTTTGCTGCAATGCGGGCAGTCGCCGTAGTAGCCGTTGAGCACGGTTTTCGGGCTGGCGAGATCCACCACAAAGTTGCCTTCGCAGTGCTTGCAGCTGACGGTCTCACCGATGTACTTGTTATTGATGCGCAGCTCTTGCTGGCAATGCGGACAGAACAAATACATACCGCGCGGGGACATTTCTGCCTTGCAATCCAGCTCCTGCATGGGGATGAACTGCGGGATCTCGACGCTGTCCTCTTCCAGGTCAGTATTGAGCAGCGTTCGGCAGTTGCGGCAATGCACCACTCGCGCAGGCGTATCCTCCCCACATGCAGGGCAGGGGCCACCGGGCCATTCTGGCATTTCTGGAACCTTTGACTACTGGAACGAGGCCCACTGATAGGAACTTCTAATCTAACTTGCGCGGAGACGTCTGACAATTTCGAACCGGTGGGGAGAATGACGAATGACGAAATCCGAATGACGAAAGAATGACCGATTTCCCAATGACCAAATGCAGCGAAACGGCGAAAGCACTTAAGGGTCCCTTCGCAAAATCGGCTATTGCGCGATTTCTCAATTCCTATTCGTGTCATTGGTGTGATTCGTGGTCCATCCCCATTAGACGTTTTTGACCACGAACCACACCAATGACACGAATGAGTCCTTGGTGAACCTTGTGCCTTCGCAACCGATCGATTTTTGGGTGGTTTTGCTGCGATTCTTAAAAATCGCAGCAAAATTCGACATTCGTCATTGGTCATTTTTTCGACATTCGGATTTCGTCATTCGTCATTTTCTGCACCGGGTGTTCGAACTTGCTACACTTGAAGGAACAAGGGTATCCTTAAAGCCTTAGCAGTTTCCCGCAGAACTCCAAACAAATCGGTTCACGATGATAGCGTACTTAGTGGTGCGTGAAGGCAACAAATGGCGTGATGTGCATCGGTTGACTCCGGGGCAAGTGATGTCCATTGGACGCGCCCCGGCCAATCGCGTGGTGCTGCGTGATGAGATCGCCAGTCGTCACCACTGCGAGATTTTTCAAAGCGGCCTGCTGTGGACGTTGCGCGACCTCGACAGTCGCAACGGAACCCTGGTTAATGGAAAGCCCGTGATTGGAGACATGGGGCTGGAATCGGGGCAGGTCATTCAAATCGGCGATACGTTGCTCGCCTTTACCTACGATCTGCAGGAGACGCTCCCGAAGCTCGAAGAAAAAGAAAGAAACACCGGCGGACTGGACGGGGATACGCATAGCGGAGTCAAGAAGTCGCCGCTCGACACGCCCAAACCCGTGCCCGTGCCGGAAATCATTGAACGCAAGCGGAGCACCCGTTTTGAAGAGGGTGGGGCGAATCTTGAGCTCAATCGCGATCGGACGAGCCAGGAGCTGGCCAAGCTCTATAAGCTGGCGATGGAAATGGGGACGGCCAACGATCCCAAGCGCCTGGCGGAAATCGTGCTCAATGGGTTGTTCGAGAGCACGCCGAGCGACATCGGTGCGATCCTGCTGCTCCCCCCCGATGTATCATCACCTGTTGATCCCAGTAAGCTGACGCTGCTGGTTTACAAATCGCGCAATCAGCAGCCTTACGAGAAGCTGTCTGAGCATCTTTCGCGAACTGTCCTGCAGACTCATGAGGCCGTTCGAGCGAAATGTGTTTCGGACGATCCGGCCTTAAGAGAACGCGACAGCCTGGGGCGAATACAGGCACAAACCGTCATCTGCGCCCCATTGCGCGTGGATGAGAAACTTTACGGTCTGGTGCATCTGTATTCGACGAACCCGATCAATCCGTTGGGCCCGGACGATGTCGAGTTTGCTCTGGCGGTCGCCGATCAATGTGGGGTCGCGCTGGATGGGTTAAGGCGGCAGGAATCACTGGCCGCCGGACTGGCCCGCATGCAGGATGACCTGCATACCCTGCGCGAGCAACTGGGGATCGAAAGTGAACTTCTCGGCAACAGTCCGCCGATGGAAGAGATCAATCGCAAGATTGGCCGCATTGCCCCAACCGATGCCACCGTGCTGGTGCGGGGTGAGAGTGGCGTGGGGAAAGAACTGGTCGCCCGCGCCATCCATTTCAGCAGCCGCCGGCGGAACGGTCCGTTCGTGTGTCTGAACTGTGCGGCCTTGAGCGAAAGCCTGTTGGAAAGCGAATTGTTTGGTCACGAGAAAGGTTCTTTCACAGGCGCTGTCGCCCGTAAGGCGGGCAAGTTCGAGCAGGCCCACGGGGGCACGTTGATGCTCGACGAAGTGGGCGAGATGAGCCTGGCCATTCAGGCCAAGTTCCTCCGCGTGCTGGAAGGCCATCCCTACGAACGCGTGGGGGGCGGTTCGCCGGTGGAAGTGGATGTCCGCGTCGTGGCCGCGACGAATCGCGATTTAGAGTCGGCCGTGTCGGCGGGCGAGTTCCGCAAGGATTTGTATTTTCGTCTGCACGTTGTAGAAATTGTCGTCCCACCATTACGTGAACATCGTGATGACGTCCCGGTGCTCGCGAATCATTTTTTAGAGCGTTTTGCCAGGAAATCTGGTCGAGTCGTGCGTGGGTTTTCCGCGACGGCATTGGAATTGCTAACCAAGTACAACTGGCCCGGCAACGTCCGGGAACTGCAGCATGTGGTCGAGCGAGCGGTCATTTTATGTGGCGGTGAACTCGTGGGAGTGCAGGACATTCAATTGTCATCGTTGGGGGGGCCGCAGTTCGATTCCATCCCCGATCCGGCTCAACAGCGTTCGTTCCGCGAATTGACGCTGGATGTGCTCGAGCAAGAATACATTATGGCCACGCTGGAGCAGACCAACTGGAACAAATCGCAAGCGGCCCAGATCCTGGGGATCGAGCGATCGACCCTGGATCGGAAGCTGAAGCGTTATCAGGCCGAACGGCCAAAGAAGTGAGCCTGGGTGAATACGCGTGGGAAGTCTGTCCGTCACCGACGGAGCGAGGACACACTTTTTAACCACGAATGACTCGAATAACACGAAAGAGGAAAAGAGGATTCACCCTGACGATGGGCCCTTGTTCTTTAAATGCCATTTTTAGGGCTTTAGATTCGTGTCATTTGTGTGATTCGTGGTTCAAACTCTGACGATCAACCCGAATGTAGAGACGCACTCTCGTCGTGGTTTGTTATCCGTAAAGATTAAGATTCCGATGGTCGAAAACCTCAGGTCGACAGCGGTCAGCCAAGTGTTAATATAGCGTGAGTAGGCCGGACAAACCTGATCCGGCTTGTGAAGAGAGGAAAGACGGGCAGGGTTGTCCGTCCTGCTTGAGGTCCTACCAGCCGATCAAGTCCCAGTTATCCGGCGTGACCGACATAACTGGAACTTCCTGACTGCACCACCGCCCCGAAATACCATTCCCGATTACATTCCCGCGATCGATTCCGAGAACTGCTTGCAGAGGGTGTTTTGATCGGCAGAATTCGCCGCTTTTCGGCATTCTGGGGTGGCTGTAACCACCGAAACTATAACCATTTAGAGGAAATTCTCCAAAACGTGTCCGATTGTAAGTTTTTTGATTGACTTTCAGCCCAATTTTTTAAGAATGGGTAGATCGCGGGTCGCTTTCCCACCTGTTAAGCGTGCCTGACGAACGGGTCGCTAGTGCCGAAGTCTAATTTCCGAAGTACTGAGGTTTTGAGGTACTGGGTTTTTGGTACTGAGTTGTTGAGGTACTGGGGCTCGAAGTTGCTGCCGATGGTTTTTTGTGTTGGCAGCCTGCTTTGCTGATCACCACGTGGTTTGATCATGTTACTGCACTCGACCTATGCAGCACGTAGGTTCGTTTGTGGTCATTTTCGGCGTGTATCACGTGGAAATTGTTGTTTCTGTGGCCTGTTTTAGCCGGAGTGGACGATGTCGAAGTATTTCGAGGAAGATACCCTCGAGGACGAGTTCGACCTGGGCACTGATGTTCTGGGCGAGGAAGTGTTTGATGAAGACGGGGAACTCGTCGAATTCGAACCCGAGGATTTTGCCGCGCTCGGCATTGACCCGTACAGACCAACCAGGGCGAAGCCCGGTTCTGAGGCCAAAGTCTTAATGCTGTCCGCGCGGTATGCCGCAGGACTGCCATTGTGGCACAATGAAGACTGTTACGAGCATGGCCCGCGCGAACTCGAACTCATGGGGACCGCAGACCTGAGACGCTAGTTTCAGGCGGGGCGCTAATCCCTGAGTCACTCGATCTGCCAAGGTCGAGTCCATCAAATTGAACACACCGGGAGCGGAGTTTGACTCTGTTCCCGGTGTGTTTTTGTTTTGCTGCGCTCCGTCACCCGGAGGGACGTCTCGGCGTCACGGGAGGGTGAGGCTCCCGCCGAACCGCGAGTCTCTCTCGGGGCCTCGCCAGACTCAGCGGCTTCCAAGGAGTTCTTCCATATAGGACCCATTGACTATCTATCAGTCGCGCCGAATCGGCGTTTTCAAGAAGAATTATCTCACGCAAAGGCGCCAAGGCGCAAAGAATTCATCTCTTCGTTCTTTGCGCCTTTGCGTGAGATCTTCTCCTGAATTGTTAGATGACACGCCACGGCTTCGTGCCCGTCGGTTGCCCAGATTTCCCAAAATGTTGCTTTTTTACAACATCGTCCCGGCAAGACAGGGAATCTGGCCTATGCTTGGGTTGCAGGATCATTCAATGCGGCCTTCAATGAAATTGTAGGAATGACCATTCCACAACCGGGGTGGTTGCTCAAGACTGCATGAACAATTCCTGGCCTGCAATGCCGAAATCTGGGTCGTTTCGAGACAAATCAGATTCACTGCCGAGATGCTGAATTAGACGGCGGGGTGTGCGTTCAATCTGTGCAGTGGTGGTTTGCTTTGAGGTTTTTTCGGCTCAAGTTTTCCACCCCAACATCCGCAACTTGCTGGGTGACCCCATCAATGTGCGGTAATTTGAGGCTTTATACACCTCTAACACATTCGGGCACGCGATTCGCTAGATAATTACTATGACAGCGTAGGAAGCGCTGCCCGGTCGTCATCTACGAGCGATTGAACGCAATTGAAAGGGTGAATAGCGGGTGTCGTGACTGAACCGTTTGGTCGAGAACTCTGTCTTCTCGATAAGCGAAAAGTTGGTCAGTGATTCACAAGCAATTCATACTTTTCGGGTCCAATTTGAATCAAGAGGACGTTCGCTCGCGGTGAGATCTGGTCGGTTTAGACCTATGTCGCAACCGCACCAGACGGAGCCCAGACTGAATATGAGTACGACTTTTACAATGGATGGAACTGCAAGCATGGTAGCCCTCACGACCCCCTCGACCACTGACCGGACACACGATTCCGAACTCACTCGGCGCATCGACAGCAAGACCTTCCGACAGGTGCATGACCTGCACGTTTTGCACGAAGCCGGACGGGTGATCCTGCGTGGTCGTAGCGAATCGTACTACGTCAAGCAATTGGCGACACACGCGGTGCTCGATCTGATGCCCGATGCTTCGATTGAGAATTCGATTGACGTCGCCCGCTAATTTGCCTCTAAAGATTTACCCGTAAATCAGTGAGCTGCGGTGGTTCCGGTCCAGACGTGCCAGATTCAGGTGGGGCACGCTGGAAATGGGTTTGGTGGCCTTCTTAACGTCCCTCTTCGACGTCCCACAGGCCAGAGCCCCAGTGTAGAACCCGCAGGTGTCCGGAAACGGGTAGGCAGCGTCAATGCATTTGACGTTCCCCGCTACGCAACAGTAGAACGCAGAATTGCCGTGTGTTGTCGCCCCCGTTGGGCTTGTCCCAACGGAGCGCTGACTGGCCAGCTACTAGAGAGCAACGTTCTTGACCCTCAACGCGTGGTCTCCGATGCCCCCTGCCGCCGTGAGCGAACCGTCGTAATAGCAGCGACTGAATGGCGGCAGGGGGCATCGGAGACGTAAAGGTTGAGAATTCTGCCAAACTCACTGTGGGGTAGCTGACCAGTCAGCGCTCCGTTGGGGCAAGCCCAACGGGGGCGTAACGGCTGCCCCCCGCTAAAGCTGCGCCGCGCTTGTGGCATCTTCTACGATCCCATAAGTACCATTCCTCTGATCGCTTCAATGGGAACTATGGGATTGGCATGCACGCCAGCGCATAAAAACAGCCCGGCTACCCATTTGGGCAGCCGGGCTGGCGGACTACCGGTCAAACTACTTCTTCTGCTTGGCGAAATCGCCCGCGGTCACCACATACAGCTTCTTGACATCGACATACTTGCGGAGGGCCGCCACGACCTGCTCGGGGGTCAGTTCGGCAATCTTCTTTTCGATATCACTCTGGAAGGCCATCGTGCGGCCCGTAAACAGCGTCGTATTCAACTGCTGAGCCAGTGTCGAATCATCAGTCCGGCTGACTTCGGCACGCTGCAGATATCCGGCCTTGGCCTTCGTCAATTCTTCTGCGGTCGGACCCGCTTTCAGCAACAGTTCAATCTCTTCCCGGACGGCGGTCTCCACCTTGCCGATGTTGGCCGGATTGCAGATGGCCATCACCGAGATCGAAGCCCGGGGATCCATCGCATCGGCCGTAAAGCTGGAACGAACACCGTAGCTCAAACCCTCGCGTTGGCGAATGCGATCGCCCAGGCGTGACGAGAGAGCACCGGCTCCCAGGATGTAATCGCCAATCACGAGTGCCGGGTAATCCGGATTGTCGTCCTTCATGGGGAGTGACAAGCCCGAGTAATAGACCGCGTTGGCCTTGTCGGGGGTCTCGATCGCAATGGTCCCGGAGACCCATTTTTCGGGTGCGGAACGTTCAATGCGGGCATAAGACTGTGGTGCCTTCCAATCGGCGAACAATTCCTTCAGCTTCGGTGTGATCACTGCCTCATCGAAGTCACCCACGACCGACATCTGCACGGCTTGGCCGCTTAAGAAGTCGGCGTACAGTTTTTGGAGAGTGGCCGCGTCCAGGGCCTTCACCCGGTCGATTTCCTCAGGGACGGTCGCCACATACCGGACGTCAGTCGGCGGGTAGGGGGAATACATCCGCTGCATGGTCCGTGACGCGAGGGCTTGCGGATCGTTGCGTTGGCCTTCCAAGGTTGCCAGGTGACGATTCTTCAAGACATCCAACTCCGAGGCATCCAGCTTGGGCTCACGCAGCACTTGTTTCAAGATGTCGATGACCGCGGCGAAATTCGACCGCTTGGTTTGAATCGTGAAGATGCTGACTCCGGCCATGCCGGCAGCGCTCAGCGTGGCCCGGTTCAGGTCGAGTTCGTCCTGTAGTTCGGCACGGCTGAGTTTCTTCGTCCCGCGAGCCATCAGTTCGGGTAGAAACTCGCACGCGGTGCTGAGCTTGGCCAGCGAGGCCGCGTTCCCGTAACGCACTGCGAGCCGCAATTCCACAACCTCACCGCGCGTCTTCTTGGAGAGCAACGCCGCATCGACACCCGGTGCCAGCTTCACGCGCTTGGTGCGAGATTCAATGTTCGCCGGAGAGACGGCAAACGCTTCTCCCTGCGACTGGTCGGCCCGGCCCTTGTAGTTGGCGAGCATTTCCGGCAGCGCCGGCGTGGGAGTGACTTCGATCCGCTGTGCCTTATCGGTCGGGATAAACAGGCCGATCGTCATGTTGTTGCGTAGCAGATACTTCTGAGCGGCCGCTTTGACATCCGCTGCGGTGACCTTTTCCACGCGATCACGATGCAGGAAGTACAGCCGCCAATCACCCAAGGCGGCCCAGTCGCTCAGCCCCACGGCAATACCGCTGGTATCGGCGGCTTCCAGCTCGCGATGCTTCAGCAATTGGACTTTCGACCGTTCGACGTCCTTCTCGCTCACACCGTCCTTGACAACCTTTTCGATGACATCGGTCATCGTGTCGAGGACGACTTGCGGGTCGTTGCCGACGTTGACCTGGGCCGTGATCTGCATCGCACCCGGATCGTGCAAAGCGAAAGCATGCCCCGAGATGCTGGCCGCCTTCTTACTCTCCACGAGAGCCTTGTAGAGCAGTCCCGACGGGACACTTGTCAACAGGTTCTCCAGGACTTCAACCGCAGCGAATTCGGGGCTGGGACCGGCAGGAACGTGGTACAGCACCGCGGCGAGAGCCACATCACCCACGCGTCGCAGGGTCACGGTTCGCTCGCCGTCCTGGGCGGGTTCTTCTGTATAGGTCAGGTCGAGCTTCCGGTCGGGACGCTTGAGTGCTCCAAAATACTTTTGAATCATCTCCAATGCCGGAGCTTCCTCAAACTTGCCGGCGACGATCAGCATCGCGTTATCGGGCTGATAGTGTTTGCGGTAGAAATCCTGCAGCTTTTCGACGGGCACGCGTTCGATGTCGCTTCGATTACCAATCGTCGACTTGCCGTAGTTGTGCCATTCGAACGCCGTCGCCATCATCCGCTGGCTCAGGACCCGGCTGGGAGAATTCTCGCCCCGTTCGAATTCATTGCGAACGACAGTCATTTCTGAGGCCAGGTCTTCGCCTTTGATGTAGCTGTTGACCATACGGTCGGCTTCCAGGCGAATGGCGAATTCCAGGTTATCGCCGGTCGCGGGCATGGTCTCGTAGTAGTTCGTGCGATCGACCCAGGTGGTTCCGTTGAACTCGGCCCCACGAGCCTGCAGTGCGGCCGGGACCTTGGGATGGGTCGGGGTACCCTTAAACACCATGTGTTCCAGCAAGTGAGCCATTCCGGCCTCGCCGTAGCCTTCTTGTCGCGAACCGACGAACACGGTCAGGTTGACTGTCACTGTTGGACGCGAATCATCCGGCACCAGCAGGATTTTCAGGCCATTGTCGAGGACATATTCGGTAATGCCTTCGATCGTGACGATCTTCTTCGGGGCGGGGGTAGCGGCCATAGTGCAGAGTGCCTGTAAGCTAAGTGCAAGCGAACAAACCACAGCAGTCCAACGGAAACAAATACGTCTCATCGGTGTACTCATCCTTGGTTGAGCTTCCCTGTGATGGTGGAAACGAAACGGAACACAAACCGGCGAAAACGCAGGTATTCGCCGGTTAATCCAGTCGCGGGGTATCCTAGCAGGCGAAAACGATCGATGATAGTCGTTGTTCGTTCCGCTACCGCGGCGAGGGTGCTGGACGAGCCTGAAGCAGTGTGCAGGCTTAGTCGTCAGTAGACTCTCAAATTCCCTTCATTTCCTCTCCGTGTTCTCCGTGTCTCCGTGGTGAATGTTTTGATTCATGGCACCACGGAGACACGGAGAGCACGGAGAGGATGTTCTGATCGCGGAGTAAACACGACGATCTTTGCGTTTCGGCTGACCCATCAAGCTGTTATTATGAGTGTCCCCGTTGAGATCGTCTGGGTGCGATAAGGTTGTTCATGCGAGTGGTTGTGCCAAATTGTTGGGTCCTCTGCGCCACCTGGCTGGGCTTGTTTCTCGCTATCGATCCACTTGCGGCTCAAACCTCGGTACCGACCACCGATCCCCTTTCCAATTCGGCTCTCCCTTCGCCCGATCTCACGCAGGATCGCACCAGCCAGCAGCGGTTTCAGGCGGCGACCCAGGCTTTGGAGAAGGGGGATTTCGTCCGCGCCGGTGAACTCGTCCGGTGGCTGGTCGAATTGCCCGAAGATCGCTGGTCTGGAACCGGCACTTACCGCCGCGGGATTCGCCGCGAATTGTTTCGGCAACTCGCGGCCTGGCCGGCGAATCTGCGAGAACTCTACGCGACAGATATTTCTACCCGAGCCGAACCCGATCTCCAGTCGGCCCTGCAGAATCGCGATGTCGACGCCTTACTCCGGATCGCCGCCCGTTATCCTGATTCGGAACCGGGCCGGCAGGCCTTGCGACGGGCTGCACTGCAATGCTTTGATCGCGGTGACTATGCCGCCGCCGCGACCATCTCAGCTCGCAGTCTCCCGGAGCCTGATGCCGCGAATGCCGCTGATTTGCCGGTGATCTTGCACAATGCGGCGGCTCGTTGGCGAGCCGGTGATCGGCTGCGTGCGCGGGCCGGTTTGCAACTTTACTCGCGGTTGTTTGATGCGAAAAATGCTGCGAATGCCGAGGTACGGATCGCTGTGGCGTTGGCGTCCTTCAGCAATGCTCGTGAGGATCGACAACTGGAAAAGTCTGCTGAACTGACTTTCCCAGGAGTCGTGCCGCGCTGGTCGGTTTCGGTGCTGAATGACAAGACGTGGAACGAACTGTTCGATGTCGCGAACCAGGACCTGAGGAACTCGGGGATGCCGGCGCTGCCCGCGGCCATTCCCTGCGTGACCGAGAGCCTGGTGCTCCTGCGGACCTATTCCAGCCTCGCCGCGTTTGACCTGCAATCGGGAAAACCGGTCTGGGAATGTTCCGCCCTGTCCGACAGCGCCGAGCCCCGTCAGCGGACGCAATCCTTGGAAAATGCGGGCTTTCGCGACTTCAAGGGGCAGGAGTTGCTGCGGTATCTCGTGCAGAATCAGGTGACCGGAAGCTCTGTCGCCGACCGGCAGCAGGCCTATTTTATCGGCGAGAAACAACGAGTCATCATCACCGACGACCAGCAATACCCCCGGCCACGCAATCAACTGGTGGCCTGCCGCTTGTTGGACGGGACGATCACCTGGCAATCGTGGCTGCAGCCAGAACTGTCGGATATCTACTTCCTCAGCCAACCCATCATTCACGGCGGGCGGCTCTATCTGCTGGGAGAAACCGAATCCCAGCTAAAACTGGTGGTGCTGAAATGTGCCGACGGCCGGCTCGAATGGCAATTGCCCCTCGCCTCCATCAAGCAAGATCTGCTGCTCCATCCCGGCCGCAAGCTGCGGCAGTTGCCCGTGCTCTGGCAGGACGGCTGGTTGGTCTGCCCGACCGGCAGCGGTTGCATTCTGTCGATCGACACCGTCACGCGGAACTATGAATGGGCCTATCGCTACGTCAATCGCGAAGTTGTCCCCAAGGCCTCTGGACGCTTCGGTGCGTTCGCCGAACCCGCAAAGGTCGTCCCGCTGGGCGGCTGGCAGCGGATTGGTCTCGCACGTGATGCTCGTCGAGTCTACTTCGTCACTCCCGAAAGTGATTCCATTCAGGCGCTCGATGCCCTGACAGGTCAACTGGCGTGGGAGCAACCGCGTGTGGATGGTCTGTATCTGGGAGGATTGATCAGTGGAAAGCTGCTGATTGTGGGTGACCGCGCGTTAAAAGGTCTGGATCCTGAGACCGGCAACATTGTTTGGCAGCGGGAGATCGATCGCCCCAGCGGCATCGGCATGGTCCGTGGGAACGAGTATCTCCTGCCGCTCAGTTCGGGCTCGGTATTATTAGTGGACGTGACGACTGGTAAAACCTTGCGTGGTGCCCAGGGAAGTCAAGCTCCTTTGGGTAACCTGGTCGCCAGTTCCGGGGTCCTGGTTTCATTGACTCCGCAACGTCTGGAAGTCTACGGCGCATGGGAGACCGAGCATCAGGAACTGTTGACTCGCTTGATGCGCAAGCCGGATGATCCCGATCTGCTGGGACAGCTTTATAGTCAGATGCGACGTGGCGGCGACGTCGCGCAGGTTGCGACCCTGCTGCGCGAGTTATACCGCCAGCAACCTCAGCCCACACTGCGAGTGCAACTCGTTCGCACGTTGCTGGAACTCGTCGCGACCCGGCCTGAGCTGAAAGCCGATGTGTTCCAGGAAATGACGCCTCTCGTCAGCGCTTTAGGCGATTCGGCGGACGAGTTACGCTGCCGAATTCAAGTCAGTGTGATCATGGGGGACAGGCCGGCTGCCTTGCGTGCTGCAATTAAGCTTGCCGCGCAGGCTTCGATGGAGGAATTTGAACCCGGTATTGATAAGCAAACTGTCGTGCGCAGCGACCGGGCATTGCAGGGAGTGATGCTCCAACTCCTGCAGCAGACCCCGGAGGATACGCGGCCGGCTCTGGAAAAAATCCTCGACGAGACCTTGCAGGCCGCACGTGATAGCAGCGACCCGTTTGCCTTGCAGCGGTTCGCGTTGCAGTTCAGTCATCTGCGGTGGGGACAGCAGGCAAGAATTAGTGATCACACGAAGGTCGGAATCGGCTGGCCCGCCTTCCGTCAGGAATTGAGTCTGCTGGATCTCGCCGACGGCGCGGATCAAGTCACTGCTGCTTCGGCGTTTCTGAAATTAGCCCAGGAGATGACTCAACGCAGCTTCCGGCAAGATGCCATTCGCTACTATGCGACCTTACGCGATCAGTTCCCCGACGTGCGTCTGGACCCGTCGCATACGGTCTCGCAGGTCATTGCCGAGCTGCCCGCCATGTCGCTGCTGGCGACGCAATTGAAAGCGGGCCCCGTCGATCCCTGGCCTGCGACAAAACCCGCCGTCTCGAAACCCAAGGGCAAGCCACGAGAACCGTTCCTGATGCCGATTCCCATCGACTCGGTTCCCGGCAGTCTATTGGACCGCATCAACGTCACCGTGGATCTCAACGCCAGCCGGTTGTTGTGCCAGGGGGATTGGTATCCCGGGTATTGGGAAATTCCGCTGCCGAAATCGCGTTCGCCCCTGCGGGAACTCATTCAGACCTATCACGGCTGGGGTCTCGGGCAATTGCTGGTGGTGCGTCTGGGAACGCAACTTTACGGCGTCAGCTTGCTTGATAACACGGGTGAACCCAACGGCCGGGTCGTGTGGACCTTCGATCTGGCCGACGATCTGACCGGCCGGTTTGAAGTGGGGCAGGTGCAGAATCGGCAGGGGCTCGGTGAAGCGGAAGTCGTGATTTTTGACGATTACGGTCGCGAAGTCGGCCAGATTTGCGTGATGCAGCCCGGATATTTTTGCTACCGGCATCGGGGGGAACTTGTGGTCGTCGAGACTGCCACGGGAAGAGTTCTCTGGCGGCGTCGGAATCAACCTCCCGGATTGCAGATTGCGGGTGATAGTCAGTCGCTGTATTTGCTCCATTCGCAGGACAAAACGCTGGAAACGCTGCGAATTGTGGATGGTTCGACCGAACGCCGGGTCCCGTGGCCCCATACTCTGGAGACTCGTCCCCTGTTTCAGAGCGGTGTGGCCATCGTCTCCGAAACCGACAACCAGACCGTGCATTTGCGCTGGGTGAGGCTCCGCGATCTGCAGGTTTTGGCCGAGCATCAGTTGGGGAAAATCTCGCATCGGATGCTGCTTGATTCGCAAACCTTGGGGCTACTGCAGCAGGACCACGCGTTGGTATGGTTCGATCTGCGCAGCGGAAAGCACGAGGGCCGGGCGGTCCTGGATGTCCCGTCTGATGTTTCGCGAGTCCACGCGTGGCAGGATCAGAACCGATTCTACATCCTGCCGAGTGGCATCCCTCCTTATCGAGGTTCCGGACGAGTGCCACAGATTCGCGACGGCTACCGGCAACATCGCGTCCACGGAACGCTGCATGCCATCGACCGCCGATCGGGTGCAGTTACCTGGAAACGGGCACTCGAGGATGTCATCTTTCCGCTCGAGCAACCCCACGGGGCCCCCATTTTCCTGCTGAATTATCGCACTCTGGCCACGGGAATCACGGAGCCGTCGAAGCCACCGGTCCCAGGTGAAATGGAAGGCGTGCTGCATGTGATCGACCGCCGCACCGGTGAGGATGTCTACCGCGAACAGTCGGCCAACCTGTCTCCGGCGTTTACGGTGGAAATCAACCTCGAACAACATTCGCTCGACATTCACGGTGAGCAACAACGGTTGCGATTGGAGTACCCATCTAATTAGGGCAGAACGTATCGTGGGACGGGTCTCCAGGCCCGTCCGTCCCCCTGAATTCGCGCGTCGCGGTAAGTCCGGATGCAGCGAGGGTGTGAGAGTATGAGGGTATGAGGGTATGAGGGTGTGAGAGTATGAGGGTATGAGGGTATGAGAGTCACGGAGTCATAACAGCGTCAGAAATCGATGCGTTTCCATGCGCCCGTCCTAGCTCTCACACTCTGGCACTCTCGCACTCTCACACTCGAGTACCCTCACACTCCGCACGCTTACACAGTGCGGTAAATGCAACAGGACGGACGGGCCGGGAGACCCGTCCCACGGTATCATCAGCGATTGTCGACAATCTACAGTATCCGGCTGGAAATCTGTCCGGCTGGTTGGTATGAATTTCTCTTGCGCTACGCCGTCAACCTACAAAAAGCCTTGGCACCCCCCAACACAAGCATTTACTTATGAAAATCACAGAAGTCGTCTGCCAGATCATTCGCATCAAGTCGGTCATCGCCAAGACCGCCAGCAGCCAGGATTCTGTGATTGTCCGCATTCGGACCGATAACGGACTGGAAGGCGTCGGTGAGGCTGACTCCTCGCCAGAAGTCGTTAAGGCAATTGTGGATGCGCCGTTTAGTCACAACATTGCCTGCGGACTCAGGTTACTCCTCGTCGGCGAAAACCCGCTCGAAACCGAACGCCTGTGGCAGAAGATGTATCGCCGGACGATGTACTTCGGACGGACGGGTGTCGGCATTACCGCCATGGCCGCCGTTGATATGGCCCTGTGGGACCTCAAGGGAAAATTCTTCAAGCAGCCGATCCACTGCCTGCTGGGTGGCAAGCAGCACTCGTCGATCAAGGCCTACGCGTCGATTTTGTTTGGCAAAGACGGAGCCGCGACGAAGGAGATTGCTCAGAAGTGGGTTGGCGAAGGCTATAAAGCGGTCAAATTTGGCTGGGAACCCATGGGCCAGAGCGAAGCGGTGGATCTCGATCTCGTCCGTGGTGCCCGCGCGGGACTAGGGGACAGCAGCACGCTGCTCATTGACGCCGGCTGCGTCTGGGATGCTCGTACGGCCCTGCAACGAGCCGAGAAATTCAAAGACTACAACATCGGCTGGCTCGAAGAACCGCTGCGTGAGGACGATGTCGAAGGCTACGTCTGGCTCCGTAACCGGTCGCCGGTGCCCATCGCGTCAGGTGAAGGGGAGTGTGGCCGCGAATCGTTCCGCCCATTCATCGATCGCAATGCATTGGATGTGTACCAGGTTGACTTGTCGCGCAACGGCTTCACCGAGTCCGCCTACATCCGCAACCGCGTTGAAGAAATCGGGGCCCGGCTGTGCAATCACTGCTACACGAGCCCGCTGACGGCCGCCGCCAGCCTGCATTGGCTGAGCACCTGCCGCGACGCCTTCTTGTTCGAGGACTGCGTGGAAGATTCGCCGCTGCGGCACGAACTGACCCACGAAAAGGTCCAGGCAGTCGACGGCTACATCAGTGTGCCGGACGGTCCCGGTTTGGGCGTGACCTTGAACGAAGACTTTGTGAAGGCCCACCTGATTTCGGAATCGAAGTAGTGGGTGTCTTTAGGATGTATTAAGCCCCAACGGGGCGTACTAGGCCAGCCCAGGGCAACGCCCTGGGACGAAGGCCATTTATAAAAATTAAGCCCTGAAGGGGCGCGCCCCTTCAGGGCTTAATTCGTGTATTTGGTCTTAAACCCAGGGCGATGCCCTGGGCTGGCCTAGTACGCCCCGTTGGGGCTTTTACTTAAGGTTGCCCCACCGTGGCCACCGTTGGCTGGCGGTTACTCTGGCGGCTCGTTGGTCGCGTTGCGGCCATGCCGGGGACGTCAGGTTCCAGGGCGCCGCCCGGTTGATGTTCCTTAATAACAAAATTCCGCAATTGCAGGACTGGCGGCCCCATCAGCAGAATGTAGATCGGCGGAGCCAGGCACAGCAGCACGGGGAACAACATCCGGATGCTCGTCTTGCTGGCCTCTTCCTCGGCGCGCTGCCGCCGAGTTCGTCGCACGCTGTCGGCGTAATCGCACACGGCCGTCGCGATATGCGAGCCCATCCGATGCGTCTGCGAGACCAGTGTGGCCAGGGCGTTGATGTCGGGCGTGTCGATACGTGACGCGAAGTGTCGCAGGGCGTTGGCCATCGTATCGGCATCGGCATGACGGCGAATGATCTCGAATTCGATCGCCACGTCACGGTTCGTAAACTTGATTTCATCGGCCACTCGCTGCAATGCGTCTCGCAGAGGCAAACCGCCGGTCAGGCACATCGTGATGATGTCCAACGCATCCGGCAATCCGGTCTGGATGCGATCGACACGCGATTTGGCCTGCACTGCCAGCAGCATGCGCGGCAGACCGTAACCGCAGGCTGTCGCGACAGCTCCCGCAATCAAAATGGTCCGCGGCATGTGCGAACCAGGGTCGGCCAGCGTGGCGAATGCGAGGGTCCCGCACATGCACGCAATAACCAGAGTGTTACGAGTCGCCAAGTATTCTTGCAGAGCGTGCGTACCGTAATAGCCGGCCCGCATCAGGTTCCGACGGATCACATCGACTTCGGAGCTCAACTGCGGTACGACGGCCGCCATCGTCTGCACGAAGGTACTGGCCTTCTTACCCGGTTCGCTCAACAGGCCGGTCAGATCGTCTTTAACGCCGGCCAGTTTCCGGGCCGTACGTCGTCCACCCGCCACGAAGTCGCCGATCAAAAAGACCAGCATGGCGAGCACGAAGAACGCACCGACGGTTACCAGATCTATAAATGTCATCGTAAGGTTTGCTCTTCAAGGCAACGGCCGGGGGATAACCCGGGCGTCGTTAAGTCGTCAGTTTCGATTGATGCGAGTGTAGCGATTTTTTAGCTCCCCTCGCCCTGGCCGGAAAAACGAACCGGGCGGGGAGAGGGGCC